>CAZTFQ010000005.1:0-114721 GCA_964613035.1 uncultured Christensenellaceae bacterium
GCTTGCTTGCTTGCTTGCTTGCTTGCTTGCTTGCTTGCTTGCTTGCTTGCTAAAGATTGTCTCAGACATAGTCGTATGGGTCAAATAATTATCGCGTTTTTATTAATTAGTTTTCTTCTGTCTCGGTCGATTCGAGATACGAGAGCATATCGTCGATGACTTTTTTTGCCAAGGTCTCGAAGTCGAACGTAGAGACGAACTTTATCGCTTCTTTTATTTTGTCGTCGGGGACGCGATACAGCAGGAATGTGGCTTCAAGGAAGCCTTTTACCTTTCTGTCCATAGTGAAGTACATATCGCAGGGGACGGACATATAGTTGCGAATGACGCCTGCGGAGGCTATTTCTCTCTCGTAGAAGTCTTTCGTTTTCCAATCGGGCAAAGTTTCTTTGAAGATGTTCTCTAGCTTTGCCGTGATGGTGTGATAGATAATTTCCGAAGAGTTGGGCAGGGAATACGCCACGTTATACAACTTACGCACGTGCTCGTTGGATTCTGCCATATAGAGCTGGAGAGTGGTCTCTGCGGCGTAGAAAAGAATCTTGTCGTCGGTCTTACCCTCGAGGAGCTTCTCCGTAAACTCGAATTGTCCTTCCAAGACGTATTTAACCAGCTCGCAGACGACGGCTTCTTTCGTACGGAAGGCATAAGTGACCGTGCCGCTGTTCATATGGGCGGCTTCCGCCAGCTTCAGCACGGTGGTCTTGTCGTAACCGACAGTCAAAAACATCTTAGCCGCGATGTGAAGCAGCTTGGCTTGCACTGCCTTAAGATCATAACCTTTTTTACTCATTCCGCATCTCCTTCCGTCTAATCGGTGCATTGTAGAATGCGTTCTACAACATATAGACTCTAACATAAAAATATGAAGAAGGCAACTAGATTGATAAAAAAACTAAAAAATTATTTTGTGAAATTTTCGATAAAAAAAAGACGATTGAGAAATAGTGAAGAGTGAAGAGTGAAGAGTGAAGAGTGAAGAGTGAAGAGGTACAAAAAAAGACGATTTCTTGCAAAAATCGTCTTTTTTTGTGATGGTAGAGACAGTAGGACTCGAACCTACGACCCCTCGCATGTGAAGCGAGTGCTCTAACCAGCTGAGCCATGCCTCCGAGTAGTTATTAATATAATATGTTTTTTTTACTTTGTCAAACGGAAAACGTCAAGAAAATATCTTATTATCGCTATAATCGCGATTTGAACGGATAATACGGTATCATTCTCTACTCTTTTGAGATTTTTTTACAGATACCGTTCCGCAAGCGGAGTGTCCGGATACGGTGACGCGGTACGTTCCGCCGGAAGTGATATTCAGAGTGAAGGTCATATCGGTGAGATTATTGCCTTCATAAACGGGTTGTTGACCGTCTATCGCGACCGTCATGTCGACGAACCCCGATTCTTGCGCTATAACGACTTTGAGAACGTCGCCTTCTATCAGCGTCAAAGAGGCTTCTTCCCGTCCGTTGAAGATGGTATAATCCAGAGAAAAGCAATCGTCGTCGGCGATTTTTTCTCCTTCGAAGACGTCGTCGCCGCACGAAATCAGCGTTAAACACAACAATACTAAAAGAATAGCCGTCAAAAGATAGCAGCATAACGCTCCGAGTTTACCGTTTTTCGTCTTTACATACATATCGACATACCTCGATTCTATTTACGTTTGGGTTTAGGCGAGGGTAAATTCATCCTTTTATCTTCTTAAAGCGTCCCTGACGGGATCTGACGTCGACGAGAGTATCGTGACGGATGCCGAGGATCTCGTCTGCCGCCAGAGCGGCTTTTTCGTATTTACCGTCGGTGTAGTGGACGAAAACGTAATTAACTTTATTTATCCGCCCTTTCGCCGCTCTTAAAAAGGCACGGACGGGGGAAGCGAGCGAAAAGACCCATATAGGGGAGCACACGGTGACTTCTTCGTACGCGGACAAATCGATATCGACGTTTTCTATCGGCATATCCCAGCGATGCATACCGAATCTGCCGCACCACCAGAAGCCGAGCGTTCCGTCAGTCTTTTCGGTCGACTTGATTTCATAAATATCCGCGCCGAGTTTATCAGCCGCTTCATAGGCTATTTTTTTAACGTATCCCATACGAGAAAAATAAACTACGAGTTTAGATTTATCGGTTCCGACGGAGGGGTATTCGCTCTCGTCGAAGGAAAACTCTTCCTGAAGTCTGAAGACGTACGCGGCGTATCCTGTTATCGTCTGACAGAGTCCGAAGACGAAATATGCCGTAGACATAAAATTAAGCGGAAGAACACAGAACTGAATACATATCCACAGCATGAGGGTAATACCGAAGATTCCGCCGAGGATAATGCCGAGCTTCTTGTTCTTAAAGAGCAAGACGGCGGCGGTTATATTCGTAAGACCGTTGACTATGAGTAAAGCGAAGCCCGAAAACAACAAGTTTTGGAAAAGGACGTCCGAAAACGGCAACACCTTAAAATAAGGAATCAGGGCATCCATACCCATAGACTTGCCGCTAGGGTCGATAATCATGCATAGTGCGCCGCCTATCGCGCCTACTCCTATAAAGAGAGTCCAAAAAATCAGGACTCTCTCGGTTATAAAATATCGAGATTTTTTAATCATTTAGACGATTTTGATTTTTTGCGTTTTCCGGAGAGAACGTTGAGCAAGACGTACACTCCCAGAAGCACTACGGTGGTGACGACGAGGATTACGTACATACCGGTTATCGAAACGTAATTATCGAAAAAGTACAAATTGCAGTCGAGAGACTTCTTGACTTCTTCTACTATCTGAGCGGGGACGCCCAAATCTATCATCTCGGACAGAGCTCCCTGCATGGCGTGATTACGGACGAGAGATGTTCCGTAGGTCCCCGGGAGACAGGAGATGACTTTTTGCAAGCCGTCCGCAAAGGACGATATGGGCATATAGGCGCCGCAGACGAAGCCGTAGCACGAGCTGACGATTGTTCCGACGGCGGAAATTTGTCCTTGAGAATTGAGGAAGAAATTGATGACCGAAGAGAGGGCGTTGCCGAAGAGGACCAGAAGAGTCACGTCCAGTAACAGAAGGAATACGTCCCCTACCGTCATATACCAGCCCACTATGGCGACGTAGACCAGACATATAGCCATAGCCGCGTAACAAATGATGAGCGTGGTGAGGAGATTGGCGAAATAATACGATAGAGACATCACGGAAGCTTTGACGGGGGATATGGTAAAGTCTTTTATCGTACCTCTTACTTTATCCTGCACCATTAAGAAATTGGAGCAGAACGCAACGGTAACGCAGGATACCGCCAAAATGGAAGAGACGAGTTCTCCGCCGACCAGACCGTCGACGAGTTTTTCGGGCAGACTGAAGCCCTCCGGGAGAGAGGAAGTAAAACTGTCTCTGTACACGTCGCCCAGGAAGGTGGCGTACAGAACGAGAAGTATCATAGGAGTGATGAGGGACGTAAAAAACATTCCTTTATCCTTGAAGAACAACTTCACGTTTCTTTTGATAAGTATAAGTGCGGTGTTCATTTTTCACCTCCGAGTTTCTTTCCCGTGACGGCGAGAAATACGTCGTCCATTTTTCCTTTTGTTATCTCATAGTCTCTAAACAAGTCGGGATGTGCTACTATAAGGTCCGTTGCCGCGGCGGTATCGGGCACTGAGAGACGGAAGGCGTCTTTTATCTTTTCGTACTTAACGCCGAGTGCCGAAACATCGCTCTCAGGGGTACCGTACATAGTGATATAGTCACCAGTATAAGTGTTTTTCAATTCCAAAGGAGTGCCTTCGGCGACTATTTTTCCGCTGTCCAGAATGACTACGTAATCGGCCTCGGCGGCTTCTTCCATATAATGTGTGGTGAGGAAGACGGTCATGCCGTCTCTTTTTCTGAGGTCGGAAACGACGTTCCAGAGGGTCTGACGAGTCTGGGGATCGAGTCCCGTGGTGGGCTCGTCGAGAATGAGAATCTTAGGCTCGTGAAGCAAGGCGCGCGCCACGTCGATGCGTCTGCGCTGACCGCCGGAGAGTTTGCCGACGGTACGCTTCAATAAATCGCCGAAGTCGAGAAGCTCCGCAAGCTCAGAAAGTCTTGCTTTAAATTTGTCTCCCGTGATACCGTAGAGTGCGGCGCGACTACGGAGGTTGTCCGCGACGGACAGCGAAGAATCGAGGACGGAATTCTGGAAGACGACGCCCAGCTCGCTTTTAACGCTGCCGTCGTCGGTATCCAAATCGTGACCGTCGATGATTACCTTGCCGCAATCCTTAAAAAGCTGACCGCATATAATATTGATGGTGGTCGACTTACCGGCTCCGTTGACTCCGAGGAACGCGAACAGCTCGCCCTGCTTGACGCGGAAGCTTAAATCGTCTACGGCTTTTACTTCTTTGAAAGTTTTGCTCAGATTATTGATTTCTATGATATTGCTCATATTCAACACCTCTATTCCGATAAGGTTTCGTATTTATATTTCAATCCCTGATACATATCCGTGAGAGTTTTACTACAGAGTTCCTCGTCCCAGTCATAGTATCCGGTGACTATCATAGTAGCGATGCCGTGCACGTACGTCCACATCTCGAGATAAAAAAGTCGGGCGGAATCACGATCGATATCGACCTGCTTACATATAAGGTCCGCAAGCATATCCGCTTCCTCGGCAAGGGGCTGCGATTCATTCGACCTGTCTCGCATGAAGAGGAGCTTAAAGAGCTCTTTTTCTTCTTTTGCGAAACGGATATACGCCATACCGCTAGCCTTATAAGGAGGATACTTACCGCAAGACATATCTTCTTCCAGATAACTACGATACAGGCTCTCCGCGGAGGTGCGGACGGCTTGTTTCACTTCCGCCATACTGTCGAAATGCCCGAATACGGGGCGATACGACGTACCGAGCTTGGCGCCCATCGCTCTCGCGGTGACGGCGTCTATGCCCTTCTCTCTCGTTAAATCGAGCGCGGCGGAGACTATTTCTTCTTTTGTGAATATAAACTTTCTCGGCATTACGGTTTCCTACACTTATCGCGGCATTAAGTTACGTGTGTTATTTTATTTATACCACCGATAGATAAGGCTGTCAATACCTAAATTAAAAAAAATAAAAAAAAGGACTTCTTTTTTTGAAGTCCGTGTACGGTTTTATTTGAAGCGTACCAAAAATCTCGGTCTATCGCCCTCGTAAAAGTATTCCGACGCGAGGAGGTACTCCGTAAGATTAACGTCCAGAGGAATATCGTCGGAAAATTCCTCGTCGAAAAACGACAATTTAACGCTCATTCGGAAACATTCTATATGATCTTCCGCTTTTTCGGTACCGTCGAACAATCCGTCGATGTCGCCGACATTTTTCCAAACATTCTCTATGGCATCCATAGGCTCGGAAACGAGTAACCTTTTCACCAATTTTAAGGGCGTATCGGAAAGCTCGTAGTTAACTTTGAGAAATTCTCTCGAATCGTTGACAAGGTACACGTAATCCAATTTCAACGACGGTTCGTCCGAGTAAGAAGCGGATTCTTTCACTTTCTTAATCATGGCGAACAGCTGATCGAATTCTTCGGGGTATTCTTCCTCCTCGGGCTGCTTACGAGAAGGTTTTTGAGATTTTTTTTCGGGAGCGGAGACGTTCAAATCGAAAAGGTCTCCTAAAGTACTCTCGTCGGCAATCAGGTGAAACACTCCGTCGCCGCCGTCGGTTAGGGCGTTGTTTTTCACGAGATACTTGATAATCTCGAAAGCGTCCTTTAAGGAACAGGAATTGTGTTTCATCAATTCCTGCACGGTGAACCTCTTATATTTAAGTATTTTTAACAAGCATTTTTCAGAAATGCAAAATTTACGTTTCATAGGTCGTCAATCCTTCTGTAGTAATAATTTCGTACGATTAATCCTTTCTCCTGACTTGCTCGAAAAACTCTTCCAGAGTCAATCTTCCGTCGGCGAGCATGAGGAATTTTTCGTTATACAATTCGATAGTGAGTACGATTATTCTGGTGAGACCGGCGAAGGCTTCTTCGTCGAGCATAATTCCGCCGTACGTGCAATAACCGTATCTGAAGAACGTGTTTCCTTTCATAACGTCGTAGTCGAAATTGCCCACCGCGATGACGTCGTTGACCATGCACGTCGCGACCGCGCCGTCGAGAATTTTACTTTTTTCCATAGTACCGGGCATCTGAGCGAGATACATAATACGCTCTGCTCCGTAGGGAATTCTTATAATCAACGTAATAGGAATATCGTTTTTGTCAACGGTATACATCGATATGGCGAATTCTTCTTCGTTTTCGAATTTCCGATAAGAAAAACCCGTTTTTTCCATATAAGCGCAATACCCTTCGAATATTTTGCGTTCTTTTACCGTAGCTCTACTCATAAAAATTTCCTTCACGTCGAACGAGAAGTCGGTTTTCGACAGGACGTATATAGTTAAGTTTAGCATAAATCCGCTCGGTCGGTCAATAGCGAGATTATAAATAATGACATTGACAAGGAGACGTTTCTTAAGATATACTATTTTAGTATACTTATTATCAGGGAGAACGTTTTCAATGGATTTCGTCTTCAAAAATTACGAAGCATTCTATAATATGGTTTTGTCCACGACCATAATGTCCAACTCGATGACGTCGAAGCTCAGAGCGGATTCCGCGGAGATAATCAAATTCATCGGCAAGTCGTATCGCATGGACGACGAAAGCGTCGACAACTGTATAGGAATCATAACCGACAAGCTCTCGAGGCTGGGGCTGACGACCGAGCAACAAGCCGCGTACAACGGAAGAGTGTACGGCGACGATTACTCCGACGACGACGTTTTGTTCGACGTGAAGGGCGACGTCCTGACCAAATTACGTCAACTGGGACAATCGAAAAACACCGAGATCAATCCGGAGTGGTTCAACTACACTTATTATACGACCTATCGCTCCGAAATAAGATATGCCGAGATAAATGCGGCGAGCGCGTGCGGCAATCTCATCGCCACTCGTCAGGCGGGCATACTTAAAATACTGGGAATAGGCTGCGAAGCGGACCCCGAGGAGGGTATTTCCAGACTGCTCCAATGCGCCTTTTGGGGAGACGTGCCGTCCTTACATTATCTCGGATACTGTTATGAATTACAACGCAACGAAAGTCATAAAAAGCTCTTCGACGAAGTTTCGGAACTTGCCGACAAATATTTAAGAAGAGGTTTGACCGTCATTCCCGAAAGCGTCCGAGGAGGATATTCCGATAAGGCGTTGAAGCTGTACTATCTGATATCCAGCATCAAGCAAGACGTCGTATACGCATACGACCGATACGAGATAGACTTCTCTTTCGTTGAAGCTATAGAGGACGATTCTCTGGACTACTTCGAGAAGATGGGATACATCAACAATTACGAAAAAAAGGAATGGAAGAACGTCACCAATTCCGCCGAAAGACCCGCAAGAAAATTAGGCTTCAACTAAGAGGTGTGATAATTATGAAATACCAGAATTCCATTATAGACAACATAAGGAACGAGTATATTGACGAGTATCTGGAGTGCTCGAAAAAAATCAATTATACAGATCTTACGGAGTCGGACGGACTGAAGAAAGTCCTATATAAGGACTTACCTTACACAGATATCAAGGGATATCCGTGCGCGAGCGATTACGTGGCGCCAGACGGCGAAGCGTATTCCGTGGAAGAGTTTTGTGCACTTCCCAAAGAACTTCAAAAGCAATGCGAATTGAGATTCTACTATCTCCCCTACTCTCACGAATTATACGTCGGCACGACCGGTAGCGGAAAAACCACCGGTTGCGTAGAGCCGCAGTTGAGGGCGATATCTTCTCAAAAGAACAAGCCTAACATCTTTTTAACCGACCCTAAGGGGGAACTGTTCGAAAGAAACGCCAAGCATCTCAAGGAACAAGGATACAAGCTCTTTTTACTCAACTTCAAGGACTTGATACATTCCGACAGCTGGAATCCTCTTCTGGAGATATACGACACGGAGCAGGAGATAAAGAAAATCGGGAGAGAGCTCAAGATGAAGACGGGTACGGTGCCCTCTCGTCTTACGAAAATCGATCCTCCGAAAAGTTACTCTAAAGACGGATATCTCGAATACAAGGGATACGCATTCTCCGATACGGAATCTTACGAGAATTACACGAAGTTTGAAAAAGACTTCCTCGAAGCCAAGGCGGACAGTCTAATCAATCAGCTGGTCAACATGATGATAGTTCCGCAGAGCAACACGGACAGGTCGTGGGAATACGGAGCGCAGGATCTGTTGAAAGGATTGATCAATTGTCTGCTGGAAGAGTCGCTCGACTCTAAGAACGGTTTCACCGGGGAGATGATGAACTTCCGCAATATACAGAGATATTATCAGGCATTGAAAGGACCTATTCTGTCCAACGAATCGGATATAACCTTCTACTCTCATCCGATGATTAAGGACAAGTCTTTCAAGACCAAGGCTCAGCTGTCGTGCGCGCTCAACAACGCGCCCAACACCATGCGCAGCTACTGCGGCGTATTCGACAATGCGACCAAGGACTGGTTTCAAGGTCACATCTACGCACTCACGTCCGGCAACACGATCAATCTAGACGAAACGTGCGAGGAGCCTTTTGCCATATTCCTGATTACACGCGACTACGAAAAGAGCGACTTCCTCATAGCGGGTCTCTTCATCGACTGGGTATACAAAGTGATGCTGGAACGTGCCGAAAATCATAAATCGAACAGAGCGATGCACTTCCTGCTGGACGAATTCGGCAATATTCCCAAGATCAAAGATTTCGAAAACAAAATAGCGACGTCGAGATCGAGGAACATTTGGTTCCATCTGATAGTTCAGTCGTATCAGCAACTGGATCACATATACGGTTCGGATTGTTCGACGATAATACGAGACAACTGTAACGCGCAGATTTTCCTCGGGTCGCAAAACCGCGAAACTAAGACTATCTTTTCCAACGAGTGCGGCAAGCATTCCATACCGACACTGGGGTCCAAGCTAAATCTGGACGACAACTCCATAACGGAGGTTCCGTTGATACCGGTGAGCGATCTGGAGCTGATGACGCCCGGGCAGATGTATATCAAGAGGCTGTATATGCCGGTGATAACCTCTCAATTCATCAGAAGTTACACGTGCGCGGAACAAGGGGCATTCAAGGACTTCTTAGACGGAAAGGGCTTAAGCACCTGCACGCCTACGCGCGTGGAGTCGTACACGTCGGACAAATACAATTATCAAAACATCAAAGAATATCGTTAATAATTTTATAAAATATTCCCTCAAAATAAAACGAAAAGGCGACGCATAGACGTCGCCTTATTTTCGTAAAGAATATCGTGATTCCGATTACGCGATTTCGCCTCTAAGGTCGATCTGGGTAGAGGAATCGCAGATTATGACTCCGTTATATTTGGTTGCGATGTATTCTGAGACCGCTTCGCTGAGCATAACCTCGGTAAGAGCGTCGATCTTGGCTTTATAAGTCTTGTTGTTCTTATAATCGTCGAGACGAGCGGCGATGACGTTGGCTTTTCCTACGACTTGAGCGGGATCGCTTTCAACTGCTACTCTTTCCGCGACGGTCACGTTGCCGGTAAGGGCGGTGTTGCAAGGAAGAAGGACGAAATCGTAATCTTTTCTGGAAGAGACGAGGAGATTCTCGGCGATTAGCTTGACGGAAATATTGCCGTCGGCACTGGTCCAATCGGATGCTACTGCACCGAGATTGAGTCCGTCGCCTTTCTCGTTGACGGGGTAATTGGCTCCTTCAGCGGTTTTTGAAATGATTCCGTTGGCTTCAAGCAACTGGAACGCTCTGGCGGCGTTGGAAGGGTCGTTGCATATAGCGAAGGTCTTGCCGTTGTTAAGAGATACGTCTTGAGATTTTCCGTAATATATTCCGAGAGGCTCGTAGTGAACTTTACAAGTAGCGAACAGCTCTCTGCTTAAATTATCCATCGCTTCCTCAAGATAAGGAAGATGTTGAAAATAATTGGCGTCGTAATCTCTGCCTGCTACGGACGCATTCTGAACAGTCCAACTCATAACCTTAACATTAAGGTGATAGCCCTTTTTCTCGAGCTCGGCGCTGACGACGTCGTTGAGAATTTCCGCATGGGGAACGTCCGACGCACAGACTCTGATGATTTTGCTCTCTTCGCATCCTGTGAATGCGAATGCCGCGGAACATACGACTGCGACTAGCAGTACTGCGATGATGACCTTTTTCATTACTTGTTTTCTCCTTTTTTTAGTTAATTTTTTAATATGTTTTTACCGTATCGTTACGGCGGTTACCTTTATTTATTAAGGATTTTTCTTTTATCCAGCTTTTTCGCAATGAAGAGTCCGAGCTCTTGCATTATCTGGACGATTATTATCACGAGTATTGTCAACACCCAGAATATCCATTCTCCGAGATAATTGCCTGTATTGTTGCTGTAGAAAGTATATATGCCCGCTATAAGTCCGCCTGCGGAGATGTCGTAAGCGAAGGACGTATATCCCAAAATATTGACGGCGACGACCGCCGCTCCCGTTATCAGGGAGACCTTAGACTCGGGAAGAAGAACCTTGATTATTAACTGGAAGTCGGTTGCTCCCAGAGACTTGACGGCTTCTATTTCTCCTGCGGGCACTTCCGCGAGGGATTGTTCTACCATTCTCGATACGAGACCGAAGGCGCACACCGTCAACGGAATAAGCATCGTATACCATTCTCCGGTGCCACGTCCGAACCAGGCTCTCGTCCAAGGAATGCAGATGACTATGACGATAAGGCAAGGTATAGATCTCAAAACGTTGACTATGAAGCCTAAGACGAAATTGAGGGGAGCGCAGGGGCGGAGACCGTTTTTGGAAGTGACGTTCAGCAGAATTCCGCACGGAAGACCTAAGAGGTAAGCGAACAACGTCGCCAATAAGGTAATAAGGAGGGTTTCTCCGGTCATAAGAGCCGCTTCAGCAAAAGTCATCGGTATTAACCTCCTCGTAGGATACGCCTTTTCCGTCGAGATAGGCGCAGAGTTTTTCTATATCTTCTTCGTAATAAGGTAGACGGAACATAATCTGACCGTAAGTTTTGCCGCCGATTATCTTGGTCTCGGCGTAATAAATCGAGACGAGGATGTTACATTCCTGAATGATATTGGTGATAATAGGCTCCTCTATGGTCTCGTCGAACATAAGCTTGATGAGCTTTTCGCCTTTGATACCCGTATTGATACGCCCGGAGTAAATGAGCTTTTTCGCGACGGGATCCTTAGGGGAGAGGAAGACTTCCTGAAGAGTACCGACGGTGGATATTCTGGACTTGTCTATAATGGCGACCTTATTACATATCGCCTCTATAACGGACATCTGGTGGGATATGATGACGACGGTAAGCCCTAAGGTCTTATTAAGCTCTCTGAGCAGCTCCAGAATGGAAGCGGTGGTCTCGGGGTCGAGAGCGGAGGTTGCCTCGTCGCAGAGGAGAATTTTCGGATCCGTCATAAGGGCTCTCGCTATAGCCACTCTCTGTTGTTGACCGCCCGAGAGCTGGGAGGGGTAAGAGTCCAGTTTATCACCCAGACCTACTATCTCCAAGAGCTTGGTTGCCTTTTCTTTACGTTCTTTATCGTTATAGAGCTCTCCTGCCAGCTCGACGTTTTTTAAGACGCTCCTCTGTTGAAGGAGATTGAACTGTTGAAAAATCATAGAGACCTTACGTCTGATTTCTCTGAGTCTCTTGGGGGTGGCTTCTGTCAAATCCTCGTCGTCGATATAGATATGACCCGAGGTGGGGCGCTCTAGGAGATTGATACATCTCACGAGTGTACTTTTACCTGCGCCGGACAGACCGATGATGCCGTAAATGTCGCCGTCTTCTATCTCGAGATCGATATCTCTCAGCGCTACGACTTCTCCTGCTCCGGAGCCGTAAATCTTGGTTAAATTCTCAATTCTGATCATATAATATTCTTAATTCCTCTACCGAATATTGTCTTCATAAAAAAAGCTCGACAAGACCTAAGTGGACTTCCGAGCTTCAAAACGTGTCTTACCGATTCTATCAGGCAACGGCAAAGCACCCACGCATATCCGCCCGGGAGATTAACATTCGCATCATCATCATTTCGCGATTAGTAATCATTGCTACCTGCCTCGTTGAGTTTTATACTGTATATTGTACTTGCTTTTATTCTTTTGTCAAACGATTTTTCACTATTTTGAAAATCCTGTCGAATAAAACAATAAAAACGTCCTTACGGAGGACTCTTAAGAGTAATCGCTCCGAAAAACTCTCTTTTTTATTTTTTACGCCCTGTAGCTCGCGTAATATCGGATATCTTATTGATAAGAGCGCGCGAGGCATATCTCGGCGATGCGCGCCAGCTCCAGTTGCCCTCGGCAACGGACGGGGTGTTCATTCTGCCGACCGCGTTGGGGAGGAGCATCCAGTCCTGAAGTGGGACGACCGCGAGATTGGCGACGGACTCCAAAGCCATACGTATCACGGAATAAGTGCGCGGGACGCCCTTAACGGCGGGGCATTCTTTATTAAATCGATCCAAGACGTCGCCCGAAAGCTCCTTGCACCAGCTATACGTGCAATCCGAATCGTGGGTCGCGGTATAGACGACGCAATTGGGGGTAGTGTAAGTGCGCGGGAGATACTCGCTGTCGTCGTCGAAAAAGGCGAACTGGAGATTTTTCATCCCGGGGAAGCCGCAATACTCGAGGAGACTTCTCACGTCGTCCGTTATGAAGCCCAAATCTTCAGCGATGATTTTTGCGTCGGGAAGAGCTTGTCGCACCGCGTCGAAGAGTTCTTCTCCGGGTCCCTTTTGCCAGGAACCGTTCTTTGCGGTAGCGTCGCCGAACGGGACGGAATAGTATCCTGCGAAACCTCTGAAGTGGTCTATTCTGACTATATCGTAGAGTCGGAAGCTGCGGCGAGCTCTTTTTATCCACCACTTATAGCCGTCAATATGCATCCTGTCGTAATTGTATATGGGATTACCCCATAATTGACCGTCGGGGGCGAAACCGTCGGGCGGGCAGCCTGCCACTCTCGTCGGATCGAGATTGTCGTCCAGAAGAAATTGTTCGGTATCCGACCAAACGTCGACGGAGTCGTAAGCGACGTAGATGGGCATATCGCCGATGATTTTAATGCCGTTTTTACGTGCGTATGCGCGCACTGCCGCCCATTGAGATTCCGCCTGGTACTGTAAGAAACGCCAGAAGTCTATTTCTTCTCTATACTCGTCGATATGACGTACGGCGCGGGAATAATACTTATATTCGTCGTCCCATTCTATCCAGGATCGGTAGCCGTTAGAAATTTTAAGCGCCATAAAGAAAGCGTAATCGTCCAGCCAATCGGAGTTACGTTTACAAAAAGCTCTATAAGAAGCGTCGGGCTCGAAGCGCGAGAAAGCCTTCCTCAAAAGGGGGTAGCGCTCGAAGAACAATCTGCCGTAATCCACGCGCTCCGAGCGATACTTGGCGGAAGTCAGTTCTTCCTTATATAATAGTCCGCTCTTCCCTAATAGATCCAAATCGATGAAGTACGGATTGAGGGCGAACGCCGCGGGTGATTGATAAGGACTGTCGCCGTATGCGGTCGGATTGAGAGGTAAAATTTGCCAGCACTTGGTCCCTGTCTTGACCAAAAAGTCTATGAACGCGTAGGACGGACGTCCGAACGATCCTATGCCGTACGGGGACGGGAGAGCGCTTACGGGCATTAAAATGCCGCTCTTATGCTTAAAACCGAAGTTTTTTCGATAATCAGTCATTAGAAGTCCTTTTTCACCGATAAAATCGGTGATAATTAATTTACAACATAATTTTAATCCCTAGGAAAAGCCTTGTCAATACGGTTTTTTCATAAAATTATCGCTAAAAGCACAACAAAAATTAAAATTACGTGGAAAAACCGCTTAATTTAAGGGGCGGGTGGGCGGGCGCCTATCAAAAAGCTAAAAATCGTTGTATCGAAGACTTCAAATATGATATCATTTTATATTATATAAATGCGTAAGCGCATTGTTCGGAGAAAAAATGAAAATAATCATCGTGGGACTAGGGAACGTCGGTCGCGAACTGGTCTCGGAACTCGCCAAAGAAAATCACGATATAGTAGTCATCGACAAAAAAGACAATCCCGTCGAAAACATCGTCAATACACTGGACGTCAACGGCGTAGTCGGCAACGGAGCGAGCGTGGACGTGCTAAGAGAAGCGGGCGTACAATCCGCCGACTTGTTCATATCCTGCACGTCGTCGGACGAAACCAACATTCTCTGTGCGCTGGTCGCGAAAAAGCTCGGTGCTAAAGACACTATCGCCAGAGTACGTACGCCTGAATACTTCAAAGCTTTTAAGGGGCAAGACCTATCGCTGTCGATGATGATCAATCCGGAATACGAGACGGCGTTGTCGATCGCTAGGATACTAAGATTTAATTCCGCAATGAGGCTGGAGCCTTTTGCCGACAACAAAGTGGACGTCATCGGAATCAAAGTCACTAAAGAAACGGGACTGATCAATCTCGAGCTGAAAAACTTGGGGAGCAAATTCGTAAAAAAAGTTTTGGTATGCGCGGTGGAGCGTAGCGGTCGGGTTTATATTCCCGACGGGAATTTCGTCTTAAAAGAAAACGACGAAATTTACGCTACCGCTTCTACCAAAAATCTGGTTTCGTTTTTCAAAACGGTATCCGGAGAAAAGCGTTCTAAGTCGGTAATGATAATCGGCGGCAATCAGATTGCCTTTTATCTCGCCAAGGAACTGGAGAAGCGCAACATCGAAGTCAAGATAATCGAGTCCGACAAAAAGAGGTGTCAGGAGCTGTCCGAGACTCTGGAAAAAGCCGTAATCATTCACGGCGAGGGCACGGATCAGGAGCTGTTGGAATCGGAAGGACTCATTCACACGGACGCGGTGGTGACTCTTCTCAATCTGGACGAGCAAAACATAATCGTATCGTTGTTCGCCAAGTCTCTCGGAGTCAAAAAAGTCGTGACGAGAGTGGACAAGGACGCCTATTACGGAATAATCAAGGACTCCGGGATAGACTCTTTCGTCTCTGCGAAAACCGTCACCGCCGACGAGATACTCAGATACACGAGGGCAAAAAACGCTTCCAAAAAGGAAAGCGAAATCAACAAGCTCTATCATATAATCAACGACACTACCGAGGTCATCGAGTTTACCGTAGCGGAGAGCTTTAAGGGGCTTGGGGTGCCTCTCAAAGATCTTAAACTGGAGAAAAACGTCCTCGTAGCCACGATAGTGCGTAACGACGAAGTTATCATTCCCTCCGGCGGAGATCACATAGAAAAGGACGACATCGTACTGGTCGTAACGACCGACGAGAGCGTAGAAAATCTCAACGACATACTGGTATAATGAACTATAGAACGCTTTTATATTTAATAGGTCAGGTCGCTCTCGCGGTAGCGGGGTTGATGCTGGTTCCGTTTTGTCTGAGTTTCGTTTATCGGGAAGAAAACACTCCGATGGCTTTCGGCGTAACCGTATGCGTACTGGGGATAATAGCTCTGATCGCGTTTTTACAAAGACCTAAGGATCGTTCTCTCAACGGGCGGTCGGGGTTTCTCGCGGTGGCGATCGCGTGGTTGTTTTTATCCGTCTTCGGGTCGCTGCCCTTTTCTCTCTCGGGTGCTATCGGCGACTATATAGATTGTCTTTTCGAGGCGGTATCGGGCTTCTCCACGACGGGAGCTACCGTACTCACCGACATAGAATCGCTTCCGAAGAGTCTTCTGATGTGGAGGTCTCTCACGCAATGGATAGGCGGAATGGGGGTACTGGTATTCATTATAGCTATACTGCCGAAAAACGACCCGGGGGTCATCCATCTGATAAAAGCCGAGACGCCGGGACCTCAATTCGGCAAACTGGTATCCAAATTGAGATTTTCCGCGCGTATACTGTACGCGATATACGTCGTATTGACCCTAGTCGAAGCCATACTGCTGATGATAGGCGGAATGGACGTATTCGACGCGTTTTTACACGCATTCTCCACTGCCGGCACGGGAGGATTTTCCTCTAAGGCTCTGAGCATAGGCGGATACGAAAGTCTGTATATAGAAATAGTCGTGACCCTCTTCATGCTGATTTTTTCAATCAACTTCAATCTCTTCTATCTGATATTGATAGGACGGGTAGTCTCCGTCGTCAAGTCAGAGGAGCTGAGAGCATTCCTCATCATCGTGGTCGTGGCGATAACGTCGATATCGATATCTTTGACCGTCGAGGGCGTCTACGGGAGTTTCGGCGAATCTTTAAGATACTCGTCCTTCCAGGTAGCGTCGATTATAAGCACGACGGGGTTTGCCACAGCAGACTATACGACTTGGCCGATGATGGCTCAAATAATTCTTCTGTGCTTAATGCTGATAGGCGGTTGTCAAGGGAGTACCGCGGGCGGACTGAAAGTATCCAGAATAGTGATACTGTTCAAGAGCGGTCTGAGAAACGTCAACAAGACCGTATCGCCTAGAGCGGTAATCAACGTAAAGCTGGACGGCAAGGCTCTGTCGGAGGACGTAGTGGACAACGTCAACTCTTATATAGTGCTGTACGCGCTGATATTCTTCGCGTCTCTCGCGCTGGTGGCGATCGGGCAGAACGGAGGATTCCAAGAAAACTTTTCGGCAGTGACGTCCTGTCTTAACAACGTGGGACCGGGACTGGGGGCTCTCAATCCGTACGGCTCGTACGAAAGTTTTTCGTTATTCTCTAAGGTAGTGCTCATATTCGACATGTTGCTGGGAAGACTCGAAATACTGCCGATGCTTTTACTCTTCTACCCCAAGGCGTGGAGACGAATATAATGAAAAAATTGCTTTTTTTAAAAGGTAACGCGCCCTACTCTTCCGAGGCTACGATAAAACGCGCAGTCTCCGAATATGAAAACTTATATTCCGTCGACGTCGTTAAGCTCTCCGATTATACGCCCGATATCATATGCGGATACGACGCGATAATCGCGGACATATTGCCCGACGGCGAAAACGAATCGATAAAAAACGCCGTTAAGGCTCTCAAACTCTATTCTAAGGTTACCTTAACCGCGAATAACGAGAGTAATCCTATCATTGTCGAGCCGATCGAAAAAAGAATAAGCGGTACCGCGGAGGGGAGTTTTTTCGGGCGTGAAGTCGTCAGAGAGGAGCGGATATCTTTTATAGAGATAGAGAAGACACTGCGCACCGCATACGGAATAGCCGAGCGGTCCACGCGCACGGTAACTGACGCTATAGACAAGGATAGCGCATACGAACTCGTTCTCGTTATCGACAAGGAATCCGTAATAGACAAGGCGTACGTAACGGTCTTCTCCGAAATAATCTACGACTATAAAGACGTCGTAACCAAGGTCGAAAGTTTTGAAGAATATTTGAAAAATTTCGAAGCCGCTAAGGGACGCGTCGTTGTCTCGCCGAGCTATTCATCCGCAATTAAGGCTTTTCTTTTCCGAGAAAAAGATCTTGTACATCTATATACCGGAAGAGACGACAGATGTCTCGTATCTCTGATATCGGGGACTCCGTATCTGACTTCCGACACCGCGTCGTACGATGAAGCGGCGGAGTATTCGATACGTTTTTTAAAAGAGTTATATTTATGAAAAAGACCCCCTCGGGGGTCGTTTTTATTCAAAAAGTCCTGCGATATGTTTTAAGTAAATTTCCGAATCCGTCTCCGCCAGATAATAGTAACCGGTGGTTTCCGATCCCGTAAGAGCCAATTTTCTTTCCCTGCCCTTAAGCCCCTTATCGTCGCCGAAGACGTTAAGGCGTGCCACGTCGCGGAAATAATAAACGTGGAGCTCTTCCCCTATCGTTGCCACTCCGATCACTCCCTTGTCGTACAGATCGGGGTCTTCCGCGGAAGTAATCTCGCGGTAATCGAAGGAAACGTTTTCTTTATTAAAGTATCTCTCCAGCTCGGAATAATCGTATAGATCGTCTTTATCGAGAGGATTAAGGACGAAGAGCGACAAGGCGGTCGACACGCCTACAAGCACGACCAAAATAACCGCGGTGACTATCGTGGTGAGGAGTATTTCTTTTTTAGTAAACTTCCTAACGGTCTTAGACGTCTTTTCCGTTTCTTTGTCGCGCTTTTTTCGTTGAGCCAAAAGAAGTTTTTCTTCCGCACGTTGTTTTTTTAAGGCTTCTTTTTCGTCTTTATTCATAATTTACCTCAAAATCATCCCTATTATTAAGGGGATATTGTCGTTATTCCGCTACGGTTACGAGATAGTCGTCGTATTCTATCGTCGTGAGGCGTCCGTCTCTTACTCGATAAGGAATGATCCCTTCTCCGTCGCGCTTGGCAAGAGCTTCCGCCGCAGTCCAAGCCTCGTAAAACTCTACGAGAGTCATATCGTCTCTTCCGAAAAACTTCCGTGCCACTCCGCGATAATCGCGAGGGAAGAGTTTCTCTACGTCCACGCCCACGGGGCGGTCGGACAGAGCGACGACCATCAAATCGGCTTTGTCGGAGTATGAAACTCTGCAAGAGTCGTCCGCATAGGCGGGTGCTCCCGATGGGAGTTTGATTATCTCCGCGTCGTCGTCGAGAGACAAATAGTCTCTGCGCGCCTCCGAGAAAAGTTTTCTTTTCGCCGACTCTTTCGACTCATATCCGTCGCGATGCGACAGATAGAGTGAAAAGGAATCTTTTTCGAGTAATTTAATCACCGACGGTCCTCTTCCGATATTCTGAGTGCTCCGCCCAATCCGCAGAGCTCGGAGAAGTAATCGAAGTAATAGTAATTGTCGGCGTCGGGGTTGCCGCCCTTGACTTCGTTTTCTATAAACTCGTCCGTTACGGTCAACGTATCGCATTCCGCCACCATCAAGCCGTAGAGGCTGACGGAGCAGTTTTCGAACACGGCGCCCGCCATAGTATACTCGTTGAGGAATCGTCTATCGCGTATATCGACGTCGGAAGCGGTCGTCGCGCTACCGGAATATACTTTCCAATACGCCAGAGAATTGTAATACGGGAAGTAGAACGCAGCCGTTTTTCCCGTAGTGGGAGACGTCATAAGCACTCCGTCCACCGCTACCTGAACGTGGAAAGCGGCTATATCTCCGGTCGTGAGGGATCCTGAAGACATGGATTCCTTGGTCTTAAAGATATTGACGGCTACGGTGTGGACTTCTCCGTCGCTTAAAATTCTCGGATCCGTCCTGTCGGTGATGCTGTAGACGGTCTGTTTATACACGCCTTGCGAATCCGCCGACATGAAATAGAACGCCAGTTCCGCCACCGTTCCGTTATCGGTATAGACCAAAACGATGCTTCTGGTGGAAGTGAAGTTGTTTTCTTTCCTATAAGCCGCATACATAGAGATGAGGTCGGAGGCTAAATTCTCCGCTACGATGAAGCGAGCCGTCGCCACGCCCGTGGTACGCGTCAGGCTGAATGCCGCCGAATAGGAATTGTAACGCAGCGCGTAGGGATGAGGGGCTCCGTCGCCTATCATAACCGCCTGATACTGACCGCTGGCGGGGTTGAAAGTCGTGGGGGCTATTCTGGAGTTGAAGCCTTCTTCCGCCGTTACGGTGAGAGTACCCGTCGTATCCGTACCCACTACGGAATAGATACTCTCTCTGACAGCTATATCGGTATGCGTATCCAGAGAATAGAGTTCTATACCGATGGTATCGACTTTGAATCCGACGACGCCGTCCGACTCGACGAAATCGAGCACGTTGCGGCTTCTTTCGGTGTAGCCTTCTATAGCCTTTTCGTTGTCGATATCGGACCCGTTGACGCCGTAGCGCAGGGAATCTTTAGTCAGCTTGAAGGTATAGCTCTTATTGTCGCCGTAGTATACGGAGACCGTTACGACGTGATTATAATCGTCCATATAAGCCAGAACGACGTATTCCGACGAGGTGTGCCAATCTATATCGTAGGTATAGAGGACGTATCTGTTGCCGTCGGCGGACAACGTCAGCTCCGTATAATCTCTCGCGTTGCCGAGTTTGACGCCCAGGGTCAGTGCATAGTATCCGGAAGTCACCGTATCAATGGCGGTGGAGCCCTTTTTAGACGACTTAATATTAAGGATAAGGTTGTATACGGAACCGTCGAAATTTCCGTCCGCGCCTATCAGAGTAAAAGCCGCTCTGTAGTAATTGTAATTTTTGATGTCGGCGCCGTCGATGAGGATACCTTCCGAGTTATTCTCGATTGTGACGGGATCGACGTACGAGACCTCTTCTCCGTCTATTGTCTCGAGAGGGACGTTCTTCTTGACGAAGAGGCTGTAATCGGCTTCCGCTATGACGGAATCCTCGTAATAGAGGCGCGCCGTGAGATTATACAATCCTTCCGACAACCAGAGGTGAAGGGCGTAGTTGACGACCTCGACGCCGTTGACGTAATACTTGGTTACGGTGCCGTCGGTATAATTGGCGATGACGTTGAAGTACTTGGCAATATCTATCCAAACGAGGGGTTCTTCTTCCGTAACGTAGAGGGTGGAAGCTCCGTCGCCCGACGGAATCATCGTAGCGCTCATTTCGTTGACGTATCCGAGAGTGGAAAAGCTCACGGAAGAGACCGTGAAGGAGAGGTTCTTAACGGTGAAATACGCCTCGGACTTAACTCTCTCCGTATAAAACACTCTGTCGCCGTCCTGCCATTCCGAATAATCTTCCAGTCTGAAATCGACGTCGGCGATCGCGGTGCCGTCAAGAGTTATGCCCTCGTCGCGGACGAGAGAATGGGTGTATCTTACTATTCCGTCTATTATGACGGTCAACTCGTTGGAGAGGCGATTGAGATAGACGTCGAAGTAATGGACCTTACCGTCGAAGAAGTCTATAGAAGAGGCGTAGCCGACGTCCGTATTATCGAGATAAGTCTCGTAACGGGTGAGATTTTCCTTACCGTTGACGCTCTCTACGACGTAGAAAACGGCCCTTTCGGAAGTGTTAAGTCTGACGGACAGCTCATAGAGGTCGGCGGAATTGTAACTGAAGACGACGAAGTTGAGCTCGCCCTCTTTTCCTCTCACGGGGAGAGCGGAATATTCCATACGGAGTCTGTCGTACTCGCCTGCGGCGGCTATTGCGGTGAATGCGTACGTTTTGCCGTCGTCGAGGACTTTTTTAGTACCGAAGGCGTACTGTTCTCCGCCGGTCACGACGTAATTGCGGTCTATCGCCTTAAACTCGGACGTAATCGTCATAATATCGCCCGATAGGCTGAATTTCATTCCTGCGAAGACGTCTGTGGCACCGATCGAATAATTGTCGAGCGGCTCGGTTTCGTCTACGTACACGAGGTTATAGGTACCGAAATTGTCTTTAGACAGGTAGATGACTCTGCCCTGCGTAACGCCGACGCGGAAGAATATCAATTTATAACCGTTGAAGAGCGTAACGGCTCTGTCCGAATAAGCGTCGAGGCTGTCGGGAAGAGTAGTCAGGGACGTACCGTAATCGAAGTCGACCTTAAGGTCGCTGCGAGAAGCCACTATCTCCGCGTACTGACCTTCGGTCGGTTTGAATGTAAGGTCGAAGCCGAACGCGGACCAGTCGAAGGATACCGTTTCTTCCGCGTCTACGCTCTTTTCTTCCAAAGTAGTGCCGTCGGTCGCGAGGACTACTCTTGCCATAATCATCCGACCTGCGTATCCGGTATAGGAATACGAGGGAGCGGAGCCGTTGCGGTTAAGATACAGGCGCGTAACTCCGTCGGAGTCGCTAAGGTAATATTTAATTCCTCCTACTACGACCGAACCGTCCGCGGTATCGACGGAAGAAATCGTCTCTTCTACTCCGTCGTCGAACACGACTCTGTCCGTACGAAGCGCTGCGAAGAGGAACGTAAGGTCTGCGTTGCCGTCTCCTGTATAATCGAGCGCTATGGCGCCGACGTGATCGATTATCTCGGATATACCGAACTCGTGGTCTTTTTCGAAAACGTAATAAGCGAACTTCTTATAGCCCTCTTTGGCTCCGGAAGTATCTTCCGCCGTCACGGTCGAAGAGGAATATTTCCTCAGCGTGATGAACACGGACGCGGAGTCCACGCCTCCTTCCACGCCCTGATTAAGTTCGGAATAAGTTATTTTCACCAACTGATTGCCCGATACGGAATCGCTGTATCTGAAGCTGCCGTCGGATTCTCCGAGAGTAATTCCCGATACGGTCGTACCGTTGAGGTAGACCTTGATGATATCGCTCTCTTTTCCGTCGAGATAAAACACTCTGACGGGTATATAGGAGTCGGAAGAGAGGACTGCGGAATAAAGAGTTCCGTTGCCCACCGTTACGGATTCTATCTTATTATAGATACATATTTCCGCATTCTCGGAGACGTCGTAAGAGAGAGAATAATTTTTAGTGAGTCCCTCGAGCTTGGACGTGGAAGAATTGCCGAGCGAAATATACACAGGGTTGCCGAGGCGGTTACCGTCGTTGTTCATATTGACTTTAAGAGAATAGACCAGCCAATCGAATCCGACGTCTTTTTTGTCGAAGAACAATGCGTCCGAAGTATCTACGAGATAAGTTTTTCCGTCGACGACGACGCTCTCGACTATACCGTCGAAGTCTATTCTATAGTCGCCCGACTCTGTGTCAGACGTTCTCTTGAGAGTGGATCCGTAAATGATTTCGTACCTCGACATAGCGGGGACGAGGGTCGCTTTTAGCGGACGTGCGGTGACGTCGAAGAAGAAGGATGCGGGAGTAGAGGCGTAGTAATTGTTCCATACGACGCCGTCTGAATCGACCGCTATTCTGTTACGCCCCACGGAGTAGAGTTTAGCATACGAGGAGCCGTCGTTATCGAACGTCTCGCAGAATGCGGGAAGAGAGACCTTTTTACCGACGATGCCGTCGAGGAGAGTGCTTTCTTCTTCTCCCGCAGGGGTAATGACGTTGACGGAAGCGGTCTCGGAATAATTATAGACAACGTACCATTGTCCTTCATAATAAACCGCGGAATATTCGAATTCGGTGTCCGAAAATCCCGTATAAAGGATACCCAATTCCGTCGAAACGGGAAGATCTCCGTAAGTCTTTTCTAAAACGGAAGAGACCGTGTCGCCGGAGACTCCGACGAGGGTGACGGTCAAAGCTCTTTTTACCACTCTTATTTCTGCGGTCCCTTTAAGGACGAAGGTATAATCGGAATTGATCTCCGCCAATCTCTCGAAAGAATTTTTATCGAGGATATAGCTCTTGCCTACGACGTCCGTAGAAGCCATGGTGCGGAAGATATTCTCCGCGTCGGCGGTAAGCGCGGGATAACGGAGTCCGTCCATATCGAAGGAATTGCCCGCCGCGTCGGTGAACGCGAATATATCGGAAATATTGAGTGCGGAGAAATCTTCTCCCTCTACGGGGGATTGTCTGTACGTCCAATCAAGCGTTCCGCTCAATTCCGCATACACGGGGGCTTTGGTTACCGAGAAGGGTTTTTCGTCGCTGACGAAGGTATAGTTACCCGTATATCTGACGTTGTCGACGTAGTTTTCTATGATACCGTCGAATATTACTCTGACTTTATATTCTCCCACGTGCGTGGACGAGGTCATCGCGACGAGGTTGTCGTCGACGTCGTAGTACTCGAAGCGGACCAGAGAGAGGTCGTAAGCTATAACCGCGGAAGCGGAATCCGCATAGACGTAAGTCTTATTGTTAATGAAAAACTCTCTGTCTTGAGTAGATATGGTACCTGCCGCGGTATCTTCACGATAGACGGCGTTATCCGTTATACGATACAAAGTTTCGCCTATAGTCAGGCGGGTACGCGAGGCGTCGACCGAGCCCAAAGAAGCCTCCGTATCCATATAAATATAACCGTCTGTCGAAACGACGTAATCGAAATCCGTCGTAGAGAGGGACGTTGCGGTCAAATTGCCCGACACGAGATATACGTCGTAGTCCACTACGATGTAATTTTTATCCATACGGATGACGTTGCCGTCCTTTTTGCCTACCGATTCGAATCGATACGGAGCGGACGCGGTAACGGACTTACGAATGAACCAATTAGTCGTATCGTACACGTACACGGCACTGTCTCCGTCGACGGTTACGGTCTTGTCGGAGGTGTTCATTTCATAAGAAGAACCGCCCGAGGTGGAATATTCTTTTCCGTTAAGGATGAACGAACGGTCCGTTTCGCTATGGACCATACCTACTATCTCGTAGACGTTGCCGTCGGAATCCGCGTAATAGGAATAATTGCCGATGACGAAATACGAGTCGTGCATAGAACCCTTAACGTCTGTCTTCCTATACGCCATGCCGTCGACTACGGAATAATCGATGCCGTCCAGCGTAAAAGCGGAGTCGGAAGTTTTTTTGCCCACGATTTCAAACACCTTATTACCCGAAACTATATATCTCGAGGAGCCTATCGTCACCACACCGCTACTCGTGTTAAATCTGCCGTCCGCGCGATAGACGTACCCTAAGGAATCTTCATAAGAATAGACGACGCCGTCTATTAAGAGGGAGTTCTCATCGATATATAACTGTCCGCAAGAGGCATATGCGAGGACCGTACCGTCCAAAGATCTGAATTCTCCCACGCCGTTGATGCGGATATAGCCGCTCTCGGGGTAATAGGCACCTGCCAGCTGCGCGCCGTAATTGACCTTATAATAAGATTTTTGCTCGCTGTCCGTGAAAGTAGAATCGGAGATGGTATAATTACGACCGCGGACGGTCAGCGACGAGCCTACGAGAGCTCCTTCCGACTTATAGAGGAGATTGTCTTTTACGATATAAACGTCATCTCCGAGGGTTAAAACGGAAGAAGTTAAACCGAGGTAGCCTTCTATGAGGAACACGAAGCCGTCGACGAAATAATAACTATCGTCGTAGACGGAAATCAAACTGCTTGCCGCGTCTATACTGCCTGAGTAGACTACGTTGTCGGGAAGGGTGTAAGAAATCTTACCGTCGAGAAGAAGTCTCTTTTCTATTTCCGAAACGTCGCTGCCGTAAGTCATAGAAGCATAGTCTTCGTTACCTATGGTGACGTCGATAATCGACGGGCGTACGGTGAACGCGACCGCGGACAGACTAGGCAAACTGTAATCGGGATAGAGCGAAGAAAACTCGCTGGCGTCCAAATTAAATCCGATCGCGCCGACGTATCTCATGGCGACGGCTTTTTTATCGAGAGAAGTCTTGAGTTCAAGTTCCGGAAAGTCGCTCAAGGTAAGACGCGTCAATACGCCGTCACGGTACACTTCCGTGTCTATTTCGAAGGCTTTTTCGAAAGAGTCGATCGCGCTGCCGCCTAGATAATAATCGTCGTCGGTTAAATAATAGCGGTACATTTCGGAAGAAACGGTAACCGAGAGGACCAAGGGACGGACTTCGAACGCCAATCGACCGAGAGAATCCGTGTCTCCGCCTAAGACGAATTGTCTGTTGGGGTCGGCATCGGTGACGGAGAAGTAATACGTCCCGACGTCTGCAGAGGAAGAATCGAAGATGAATTTTACTCCTGCTCTATCTAAGATTTCTTTAACGGTGAGATCCGTAGAGGTAAGGTAATCGGACACGTATATTTCTCTGTTGACGTAATCCACGCTAGCCGTGGATACGACGTCGTCGTGGGCGGGAGCGAGACCGTTGTAACGGCGATAAACGTTGACCGATTCTCCTTGTCTGAAGCTGACTGTGACGGTACGAGGGCGTATTTCGTAGACGTAGTCGGAGCGATCGAGGATGCAATAATAATTGGCTGCGTCGCCGTCTAGCAAGGTATTGTCTATACTCACGGAGAAGGTGCCTATATCTGACGTAGAGTATACGGACAGCTCGTCGGGTCCCGTGAGGCGGGTGTAGACGAGAGCTTTCCTAACCTTCTGTCCGATGCCGCCGTCCACCGAAACGCTTATTACGGAGGGGGCCGTTTCGTCGTAAACTTTACTCAAATAAGAATCGGCTATAGAGACGAAAGCGGTCTTCTTATTGACGAAGAAAATCAATGAAGAGTTCTTCATTCCGCCGCGTCCCGCGACGTAAACGCCGTCTTCGAAATAGGACGAAGCGTACTCCGCGTCGCTACGGAGGACCAGATTGTAATTAGAGAAATACTCGCTGCCCGAGTTGAGTTTGATTACGTATCCGTCGGGATTGAAGGACGTGCCCTGTCCCGTAACGGAGAGATATTGTTTGATATAAGATATCTCGTTGTTATTGTTAAGAGGCTCCGTCGCGTCTATATCGGAAGTCAGTCTGTATTTGTCTCTGATAGTGGATACCGAGTCGTAAGTCGCCGTCAAATCGTCGCCGTCGAACACTACGTAAACGGTCTTCTTAACGACGGAAAAGGTAACCTTATATGAGGCAGCCATACTGTAATTGTTGCTACCTGTGAGTGCGGTGGCGGTTACGGTGTAGGAATCTTTCACGTCGATGACCGAATCCAAGTCTACCATTACGCCGAGGCTCTCTCCCTCTACCGCTCCGTCGGTCACGACGGCTCTTATCCGACGAGTCTTGAGATAATCGTAGACTATTTCGTCGCCGTCTTCGAGAGAGACGTAACCGGAAGCGAGTTCTATTTCGAAAGACACTTCCACTTTTTTCGTTTCGATAGTATATCCGTATTCTTTATCGAGAGTAACGACGTGATTGCCGTCGGACGAAACGAGGCTCATCTCGTATCTGCCGACGCCGGCGGAGGGATTGTAAAACTCTATACTCGTCTTAGTTCTGTCGACGCCGTCCCATACGTTGCCGTCGATATCTCTGAACGTGCCGCGGACGGTCATATCCAGGTAAGGCAACATTCCGTCGTACTCTTTTTTTAGTTCCGAGCCGTCGAAAGAGAGCGTTACGGATTTTTTCTCGATGACGAAGTCTGTCAAAGTATCCATAACGAAGATATAATCGGGGAATGCGGTCGAAGTCAACTCGCCGCAAGAGTAAGCATACGTAGAAGCGTTTTCGCCCTCTTCTCTCGATATACGACTGCCGTAAACCGCGTCGAAGTCTTGCGTTTCCACGCCTATGACCGTATAAGACAATTCGGGGTCGGTGCCGATTATGCCGCTATAGACCTTAGAAAGACTTTCCGGGAGAACAGTGACGGTCTTGGGGGTTACGGTGAAAGAGGACTTTTCTATAATATCCACGACGTAATTGTTACCGAGTATTTCGATGCCGTCCGTAAGTCCCGACACTTCATATATTCCCACGCCGACGGGATATACGGAAGAGCCGTCGAAAGTTACGGCGAAACTTATTCCCAGACCGGATACTTCGTCTGTCAAACGACCGTTGCGATAGGTCAAGGATACGACGGTTCCGTTGAGAGGTTCTTCGTCGTATTCGAGTCCCGAATAAATCAAGTAGAACTCGGGGAGAGATTTTTCACGATAATAATACGTTTTGCTTCCCGATAAAAACGTTACGGAAGAAGTCGACTTGTCGAGAGTGGCGACTCTCTTATAGATAAGACCGTCCTCGTAGTAATAACGGTTGCCTCTTAGGACTATTTCCTTATTATCCGCGTCGAAAGACGCGCCTATGACGGTACTGCCGTTGTAGCGGACGTAAGTTCCTTTAACCGAATAGGTCGCGGAAGCTATGGTGAAAGTCGTTTCGTCGGAAGAAAGGTCTATAACTCCGCAAGAGGTTTCTTCGAGTATTCTCGTATCTCTGATAAGATAGCGAGTCTTGCCTATAATCAGCGTACGGGTTTCGAATCCCACCGCTCCGATCGTTTCGTCGCCGTCGAGAAGGACCGCATCCGATCCGTACACGGTCTCGACGGACCCCAGAGATATTTTGACGGACTTGGGGAGAATGACGTAGTAGATGTCGGAGAAGTCTCCTTCAAGATTGTAATCTGAAGCGGATAACGTACCCATTGAGACGGTATAATAACCGACGTTTTTTCCTCTTACGGTCTCGCCGCCGTTTTCTTCGGAAGTACCGTAACGAGTACGGAGCAATTCTCCGTCGAGAGAATCTCCATCTATAAGTCCCTCCACGATATAATACGAAGAGTCGAGGGCTATTTCGCCGTCGCCGTAAGTCGTATAAACTCTATGGGGATTGCCATGCGAATTATCGTTGTCGTTGCGGAATATGACGGTGGCGGATTTTTTTTCGATGAAATAAGTCGTTGTCCCGAGAGTGACGTTATAGTTGGAGAGGAAAGATTTCTCTCCGAAGACGGCAAGGGATATCGTATAAGTACCCGCGTGTAAAAGAGAATCCTTTTCCGTGCCGTTGTCGTCGACGTATAAGAACTCCACGCGTATATCGTCGCGAGTTTCTCCGTCGGCAAATCCTATGAAAATCAAACGAGAATCCAAATCGGAGACGGCTTTTTTATCATAAACTTTGGAATAATTCTCGTCCGAGGCGAAGCCTATATACAGAGCCGCGGGAGAAACTCTCAGATTCATCGAGGAGTCCTCGAAGGCGTTGATATCGGCGGTTTCGTCCAGCGACAAAACGATCGTATAATCGCCCGCGGGGAGATAATCGAGGTAGTCGTCCTTACCCGCGACGCGGTATTTGTTTTTCTCGTTATCGAAAACGTATTTTTCGGACGTGCCGTAAAAAATCGTAGAGACCGAGAGGTCTTTTTCTATACCGTCCAGATAAGACGAAAAACCGATTTCGGGTAAAACTCCGTAGTAATACTCGTAAACGTTGGTCGAATCGTAAGTGACGGTTACGATTTTCCTATCCTTAAGCCTGACTGTGAAGTCTGTCGAATAAGTCGTGCCGTCGACGGTTTTTTCAATAGTCAAGACGACGACGCTCGTTTTGTCCAGCTCTATGGTGTTGAAAGCGTCGACGTCGAAATTTTTCAGCATATCGACGGTTATGCTTCCGCCTATCACTCTGTCGCCGTTGTCATAGACGTAGGAATATGAAGACTTCTCTCCGTCGTAGGTAAGAAGAACATTACCGTCGATATATAAAGTTTCTTTCTCTATGTATTCGTTTTTGGGAGAGGAAGATATTTCTATTCCGACGAGGCTTCTTCTATATACCTCGAGAGGCAAAGTCGCGGTATAGCCCTTATACTCGATCGTCAACGTCAAGACGGTCGTAGCGTCGTTATGTCTTAAAGAAGAGTCGTATCCGCTAATCGATATCGGAGAATAATCCACGCCGAGAGGAATAGTCGAGGTCGAACCGTCTTCGTAATTAAGGTCGATGACAACGTCGGAGAAGACTTCGTCCGTAAGCGACATCCCCTCGACGACGGAGACTATGGCGCCCTCTTTAACTCTGACCGCAATGCTCTTCAAGACTTTTTCGGTGACGGTGACGGGGAACGAATACTCGACGGTTTCGTTATCTTTATATACGATAGTCGCGATTCTGTTGCCGGGGAGAGAGACGAATTCTTTCACCGTGAAATCGTCTTCCGTAACGGGCAAAGTCGAAAAAGAACCGTTCTTATAATCGACCCTAAGTTTCCAGCCCGAAAACGGTGCGTCGGAAAGGATTATATCTCTTCCTTCCGTTATCGACACGTTCACGTCGCCTTCGTCAAGGGTAACGGAAACAGCCACGTCGTACACGACGGTGAGTTTCAATCTGCCGTCCTCTACGTCGAGGACTTCTTTATGAGTGGGAGTATAGTCGACGGATACGGGTTGACCGTCTACAAGCACGTCGACGTCGTACGTATGGGGATTGCCTACGGTAACTTCATCGTAATTGTCGGGAAGATTCAGCGTGAAGTCGACGTACGAAGAGGTATCGTTGTTATAAAAAGCGATCAATTCGAAAATATCCTGAGAAAGTATTTCGAAAGAAGTAACGACCGAGAGCGTCGCGTCGGGCTTAAGACGGAGAGTATAAGAAGAAACGACTTTTTCTATAACGCGTAAAGTAAACGACGTCGAAACGGTTACGCCGCCCGAATAATCCGAGAGGACCGAGATTGTGACGGTACGTTCTCCCAAAGCGAGGTCGGACTTTTCGTAATCGGAAGTAAATATCGGAGAGGTTATCGAGACCGTAGAAGAGGATCCGTCTTCATAGAGAATATCCGCTGTATACGACGAGGGCAGATATTTGCCTTCCGTCACTTCAATAGAAGCATCCGAGACGGATACGGCGGTAAGGTAGTTATGGACGGTTACTTCAAACGTCCCCGCTTCTATTCCGAGATATTCCGCCCTGATCGTCAAGGTATCGGAATACAAGCCGTCCGACAGCGGATAGAAAGAAATTTCTTCGTCGTCGATATAGAATTTCCAGGCGGCATCCGAAAAATCCGTAACGACGTCGGGGGTCTTGGACACGTCTCTATATGTAAGCAGAGCGCTCAAGCCTTCCGGGGTTCTGTCGAGAGGGGCGCCTTTAACGTAATCGACGAGGACCGTCCCCGTAAGGCTGACGGAAGCCACTTCGGAAAAGACCGTCACGTCGAATTCTCTGACGGCGTCGAGATAAGTCACCGTCAACGTCAGCGTACCGAAGTCGGTCAAATCGAATCCCGAGACGTAAGGTAGAATATCGGATCCTTCATACACGACGACGTACGCGTCGGTCGCGTCGTCGGGGTCTTCATAGACGGCTTCCAATCGGGCTCCGGTCATATCGAGATAATCGGAAGAATTTTGTTGATATTCTCTTCTGGAAGGCGCGGTGAAAACGAGCTTGTCTCGATTGAACACGGCAGTCTCGGTAACAACGGATATTTCCAGTTTTTTAGACAGATTTTCCGCGTCGGTATAGGAAAGCGAAATATAAGAAGTTCCCGACTCGGACACGAGAATTTCGGAGTCTTTTTTCACCAAGCCGTAGCCTAAAGAAACGGTGAAGTCGGACGGAACGAGAGACGCCCTTCTGCCGCTGTTATAAACCGCCGTATAGAGATAATCGTCGAGATCTATCGTATCGGTCGCGTAGCCGAAAAACTTAACCGAAGCGTAGTCGGAGATGTCGAGATATCTGTCGTAATCGGACGATGGTAGATTATCCTTAAGCTCGACCGAAATACGGTCTATGTACTCGGGGATGACTTCGACCGTCAATCTGTACACGCCGTCGTATTCCGTACCGTCGTCCTTAAGGAAACGTATATACAGCGAATAGGAATCTTCCGCGGAATTATCGTAACCGGAGATATAAAAACCGTCGCCGTCGTAGCGGTCTTCCGATTCGTTATAAATAACGTCGAGGGAAAGGTTACGGACGGACGTCTGGTCGTTGTAATCGAAAGAAATCGTCGCGCCGTCGAGGACGAGACCTCTGACGTCTCTCTCTATAAGTCGAGGGAGGTTATCGACGACGACCGTATCGACGCGGACGTCTTTATTAACCACAGAGAGCCATACGGCGGAAGCGGTTTTCAAGACGTCGGACGAAGGTGTCTCTTGAAAATAAACGTACATCAAACGCTCGCCGACCGTCGACGAATCGAAAGACGTGCCATCTGCCGACAATGCGTAGACTATAGAATCGGGGCAAGATCGCGCATAGAAAGTACCGTCGGATTTTTTAACGACGTCGGTGACCACTTCCGTTACGCCGTCGGCGCGTCTGAGTCTCAACGTAAGTCCGGACAAATCGATATCGTCGCCTAGGGCGTATTTCGTTTTAGTCGGATAAAAACCCGCTAGAGAGACGCTTTTGAAATCGGCATCGGTAAGATTGACCGTATACGAGGCGTATACGTTGTCGTAGAGCAAAAATCTGAGAGTTTGAACTCCGAGGCGTTGTTTGTCGTATTTGTAATCGGCGTCTTCCTGATTGACCTGATTGGCATAAGAAAGAGTAAACGTCTCCGTATAGGGGGTGCCGTCCGACTTGAGTTTATCGTACACGACGGTGGCGATCGCGTCGGTGAAATCCAACTCGGAGCCCACGGAGTACTCCGTCTTCACGTTTTCGGAAACGGTAATCGAGTCGATATTCTTAGGTCGATAGACGTTGACTTTTAGCGAGAGGGACTTCTCTATACTGCCGTACGAATAGGACACCGTGACGATCTGCTCGCCGACGGAGTCTTTATCGAATCCGACGACGGTACACTTTTCTACGATATCGACAATCTCCGAGGCACCGTTGGAATAAGTGACCACGAGTGCGGTACTGCCGAAGTCTAACGTATCGCCCTGTTCTATTCCGTCGGTTACGAAGGACGGCGTATCCGTAAGGCGAACGGACGTTACGTCGTAGTTTTCCGCGCATGCGAAAAGCATAGCCGACGACAAAGTCAAAAGGATAAGAACGAATATGAATATAATAAATTTTTTCGCGCGATAATCTTTCATAGTTATTTATATTATAAATAAAGTGCCTCACGTAGTCAATACGTGGCGGGCACTATTTAACTCGATTTTCACAAAAAAGGAAATAATACGATTAAAAAAGTCCGTTATTTTTCGTAACGGGCGAAATATTCTTCGTAATCGTCTCTACAAAAAGAGCAGACGGTGTCGTCCGAGAAGTCGGCGTTGAAATCGTAACGACCGTTGACATGCATAGGCTCGAGTAGACCTATTTTGAATGCGTCCGCGGGGCATGAGAACGAACATCTGACGCAACCGACGCAGTTTTTTCCGAAATAAAACCGACCGTCTTCGAATTTGATATTATTCTCGGGGCAATTATTGACGCACGCCATACATTTGACGCATTTATCCTCGTCTATTCTGAACAGAAGACGAGTATTGAGACGATAAAACGGATACTGGACTCTGCAGACCGCGGAGGCGAGTCTTGCCATCGCGGAGACTTTTAGCGGAGAGTCCTCGGCTAGCGTCGCTATCTCTTCAGCTATACGGGGCGCTCTCAATTTAAGCACGTTAAAAAGTCTTGCCGCCATAGCGTCGGAGTGGCGAAAAATCATATTGTAAGGCATGACCACGTGATATTCTTTTTTAAAAACGTAGCCTTTTTCCACGAGAATTTTTATTATCCTTAAGCTGGAAGAATTATTGAGCGCGAGAGGCTCTCCCGAGGACTTGAGGACGTAAAAAGGACGTGAATTACCGACCGGCAATCCGCGTACGAAGGAGAGGAAATTATATGGCGGATTGAATCCGTAGACGGGATATGAAAGAACGAGGACGGAAAAGTCGTCGTCCATAGCATCGCCGCCGTCGGTTATCGCGTAAGAAGAAGTTTCGACTGATTTTTTATTCAATTCCGAGCGGACGGTTTCCGCAACTCTCATAGTGTTACCCGTCCCCGAAAAATAAGCGAATCTGACTTTCATTGTTATATTTTTCTATATAGGGGGTTACCCTTCTCGTCCAAATAGTAATAGTTGTCCTCGTCGTGCGCGTGGGAATCGTACCAGACCGCATAGAACGGAGACGACTTGGCTAATTTATCGTAATTCCACACCCCCGTCTTCTGGCATTCTGGGCACCAGAATCCTGCGAGCAGAACTCTGAGCGTGGTCTTAAACACGTGACCTTCCGAGCACTCGAAAGCAATCGGGTCGTCCGCGCCGTTATAAGTATCGGAGAGGCACTTGCCGCCTCTGAACTCCGCCATACGCCGTATATCGTCGATGGTGAAGTCGTCGAGTTTTTTATCGAGGTCGTATCCCGGGTCGAGAGTCAGACCTCTCTTTTCCGCACCGCTCTCGTCGAGGAGTTCTTTTTCTCCGAATCCTTTTTCCGTAACAAGGTTTTTACCCAAAACAGGCTGGTTTTCCCAGTCGATTTTTTTATTTTCGACATTGTATCCGTCCTTAAAATTGGCGATGACCTTGGCGTCGACGCGATGTTTCAACCAATACTCGGGGGCATTGGACGTGCGGCGCAACGGGTCTATGACAAGAGCTTTTACCAGTTTTGTCGGCAACAGTCTAGCCAAAGAGAAGAAAGGATACTTTTTCTTAACTATTCCCCAAAAATCTTCGAAAGAAGTGCTTTGGAAACGATATAAGTCGTTAAGCTTACAACTGTCGAGGTACCAAATGCAATGGAAATTGCGATCTTTGTTATAATAAGGCATAAAGAAGCTCTCGGAGGAGCCGCCTATCAGTTTGAACCCCGCTTTGAAAGTTCCGTACCCGGTAGTACGCATAGAGGCGCCGCCGCCTATATTGTAGACGCCGTACCAACCGCCCTCTTTTCCGTCCAAATCGTAATCGACGACGTGTTGCATCAACACGCCGCTATCGCGGTCGGAGACCCATTCTATGGGGGTATTCCAGCAAGTATGGAACATAAGACCGTCGGAGACGTTGTCCGTCAAAAGGGACGGATAGAGGATACCGCTCTGTCTTAAGACCATCCATCTTTTAAGTCCCGATTCCAGTACGTATCTCTCGGCGGAAGCCTTGGATTGAGCGTAAACGTCGAAGACACTGGGAATGACGGGGTCTCCCACTCTTCCCCACGGGTGACAAAGGTTCCTCTCGCCGTATATGGCGACCGTAGAAATATGGACGAAAGAGACGGTTTTTCCCAGAGATTCTTCCTTCTTAACGGCTTTTACCAGATTGACGGTGCCGTTGTAGTTGACTTCTATGGTTTTTTTTACTTTATGATCGGCTTCGGGAGGAATGACTGCCGCAAGATGAAGGACGTAGTCGGCGTCTTTAACTAACGTCTCGCAATCGCGAGGCGATCTTATATCGCCGAAAACGACCTGAAGGCGGTCTCCGTACAAAAGTTTATTTTTAATAACGAAAAGTCGGTCTCCGAAGGTATTGAGAGACAAAATTCTGACAACGTAATTTTTATCCGACGACATCAGGGCGCGGAGAGTTTCTTTGCCCATATGACCCGATGCTCCCGTGAGAGCTATCAGGACGCGGTCTTTTTTATCATTAATCAGCATACGAGCATATTATATCATCGCCGAAGGAAAAAGACAAGCGATAATAATTTTGAAAATAAACAAATGCGGTTTTCCTAAGAATTTTTGTAAGAGCCTGTATCTATTACGAGCTTAAACACTCTGTCGAAAGCTTTCAGAGCCTTGTCCACGTCGGATTGAGAATGAGCCGCCGTAAAATACATCGTAGAACCGCCGACAGTAATTACTCCCGCGGCGGTAAATGCGGCGTGCATATAGACGGAGTGATCGATTCTGTTGAGTTTTTTTCTTTTCGTACCTAAAATCCTGTCGTAAATTTTTTCTATCGGATTGCGTTTACGATACGAGTACGCGGACAATCCTTCCGTATCGAGGTGGACAATCGATCCTATATTATATACGAGGAACGGCAAATCGTATTTTTTAATCAACTTTTCGAGACCCTCTGTCAGCTTATCGCCCAAAGTCGACGCCACGGAAATTGCGGATGAAGATTCTATCGACTTGATAGAGTTATACGCCATAATCGACGACAAGAACGAGTCTTGTCTATCGGAGTCGAGACGGATACTCTGCATAAAATCTTTCTTGCCGCCTACCGCGAAAAACGGGGCGTATCCCGTAGAAAGAGACTCTCCGAGTATCACCAGATCGGGGTACATATTCCTGCCGCGGGCGGTCAAGAAGTCGTAATCGGACAAAATCTCTCCGCAGACGCCGCCGAAAGCGACTCTGTATGCGGAGACCGATTCGTCGGCTATAATCGCCGCGCGGTATTTTCTCGCGAGCACGGCAAGTCTCGGGAAGAAGTCCGATTCCGTAGGAATCGTTCCGGATCCTATCCCGAGAGGTTCTACTATCACGGCGGCGGTTCCGCCGAGTAAACAGTTACGCTTTAGTACCGATTCTATTTCTTTAAGATCCGACGCAACGTAATCGGTAGCGGGCTCTAAGCGGTCGCGTACGGAAAAATCTCCTTTTACGGACAACAGCGGAGAGGATATAATTACAATCCTCTTATTCTCGGTGACGGAAGTCGCCATATCGATCGCAGTCCTGAAGGAGTCTTCTCGAGACGGCATGAGAGCGAGCTCTTCTATATAAGGCATAGAGCGGTTGATTTCTTTAGCTAGAGCTATTTCGTACTCGTTGGAGAGTGCGTCCATGGCGCCGACCTCATCCGTTACGGAGACGAGTCGAGCTCTCGATTCCTGCGTGCCCACTCCCAGGACGGACGCGCCGCCCGCGTTAAAAAAGTCTATATAGACGTTGCCGTCGACGTCGACAAGACGCGCGCCGTCGGATTGAGCGAAGTAGAGCGGGAAAGGTTTAGAAAAACAGCGATGATCCGTTCCGCCGGGGATATAGCGGCGGGACTCGGAATGGAGAGCCTTGGACTTGGGACACTTTTTGATGAAATATTCGTCGACGACACGCTCGTAATTATCCTTACCTATGGAGTGAGGATTGAGCGCGTGGATATGAGAGGTGAGTCGAGCGTGGTCGGAAGGAGATAAATTTTTCATAACTAGACGAGTTCTATAATAAGGGGGACGGCGTTGGTGGATTCATAAGTATCGTCCGAGTCGTAGGAATATCTGAAGTACAAGTAAACGAACGTATCTCTATCGGAAAACGCGAGCGTGACGGAAGTCGAGTCGGGGTCGGTTACGGAACGCCAATTGCCGCTCGTGGTGCCGATCACCCATTCTATCTTGTCCGCGTCGAGATAGGAAGAAAATCCCGTGACGGTGAAGGTATGCGTTCCGTCGGCGTTGTTGACGACAAGTACGTTGTCGGCGGAGACGTCTAAGATTCTCACGGCTTTTTTCACTTCTACGTTCAGCTCCGTGACGATTTCTCCGTCGATATCGGTGAGCACATACGAGGCGGTTCCGTTACTGCCTACGGAAGAAGAGACCGTCAAAGTATATTTCCCTACGGCGGAGAGAGTTTTCTTCTCTACCGATATATACTCGGTCAGGTCTTTTATTCCGCCGCTTATACGGCTGTCTCCGTATTCCAGAGACAATTCTATCCGATCGTAGAGGTCGTTGCCGTCGGCGTAGCGGAGCGAGGAAGCGTTGTCGAGTCGTACGACGAGCGTCTTGGGGTTGACTACGAGGGTGCCCTTCTCCACACTGATATAGAAGTACGGATGGTCCAGCGTGCCTATGCCGAGCAAATCTTCGTATTTACCTACCGACAGAGTCGAGACGTCTATATCTCCGTCGGGAGCGGGAGCGCCGCTATAACCGACGCCGAGCTTATCGACGACGTAATTCCAAGCGTCCGATATCGTCGGGACGAAGCCTATTTCCGTCAAATCGTCGCCGTACAAGACCGTGGCGCTGTTGATTTTTAACGTTACGGTGGTGGGTTCTATGTAATATTCGGAAGTAAACGTAGCGGCTCGATAATAATCGTTTTCCGCGCAGACGACTCTGATGCGATAGGTTCCTACGTGGTGAGGCAATAAATCCGCCGAGTAGTACTCGAATCTCGTATTGTCGACTACGTATTCGTAATAGGCGCCGTTGGCGGAAATGGAAATCCAATTGCCGTAAGCGTCGGCGAAGTCGAAGTAAATTCTATACGACGGATCGGTGAAAGAATCCGACACTCTTAAAAACTCGAAAGTACTCTCGTCCTTAAAGGTGTCGTCGACGCGTTGACGGACGTTGATGAATCTGACGGAAGGCTCGGACCTGTTCCAGATACGGACGGTGAAGCTAGCCGAATAACCGCCGTACTCTGCGTACACCGTGCGGTCCGCGTAAGTTACGCCGTCCTCGAAGTCGATATCCGAATCGTAGCCGGTCACTTTCGCATACGCGATACTAACTCTGTCGGAAGTAAGGGACGCGCCGTAATGACGGACAACGTAGCCGCCGCTATAATCGAGGTTTTGCCCGACGACGTAATCGAGTCTCATATCCGAGAGATCGAGAGTTATGCCGGTGAGGTTGGCGGAGACGACTTTAATCTTCCAATCAAGCGTATACGACGCGTAGCGGACGGTTACTATACGATCCCCCAAAGTCTCGTCGGCAAAGTCGTAATCGGTCATTTCCGAGGTGAGACGGACGGACTTATACACGTCGGTGCCGGCAGATGCGTATCTGAGTCTAAGAGTAAATTCTCCGAGATTGAGATTGAGGCCTACGGCTGCTTCGAAAATATCGTCGCCGTCGTTGTCGTACGCTCTGTCGCCGCGGTAGAGTTCTATCCCCTTGAGCGTGTACGCGTCGGCTACGTAATATACGTGCCAGACGGCGGAGACGGTCTGCGTACCCTCGCGATAATACAGGGTGACCGTTTTTTCTCCCTCCGTGACAATCGAATCGGAGAAGCTGTAATAAAATCCGCCGACGGTGATATCCGATGCCGAATCGACCTCGGAAAACGACGGCGTGTAAGAGAGACGAGAACCGTTGTTTTTAATCACCGTGACTACGAGACCGTCGGGGGAAGAAAATTCTTCTCCTACCGAATAATCTATATACGCGGAGCCGTTGGAAGTGACCTCGAGCCCCGACAATCTGACGGGCGTAACTATAACGTCGTCCGAGAAAATCGTACCGAAGAAATTATAGTCGAGTCTGCCGCTGACTGCCGCGACCGTATCCGAAACGTAGAGAGATTTTTTCAAAACAACGGTGTCGTGGGTATCCGAAGTGAATATTACGGTATCCGAAACGTCGCTTTCTTCGGTTATTTCAAACGTTACGGTTTCATTGTCCAGGTCTATCTCGAACCGCTGTCCGAAAAGGGATACTCTATCTCCCCTAATATAAGCCAAGGAGGGGCTTTTCAGTACCGAGGGTGAAGCGGAGGGACTGAACGAAGTGAAGCAAATTTTATAAGTAGGCAACTTGAGAGAGGACGCGCAAGCTTCGTCGACGGTCAACGCGAGCTCGTAGAGCGCGGCTATAACCTCAATATCCGAGTCGCGTTTTATATACGCCGCAATCTCGCATTTATCGGTCGTATCGGAGGCGAGATCGACGTACGATGAAGGATCTGCGCTACCGTCGGAGAAAGCGGGAATTATTTCCGAAGATACGATCGTCTTTTCGTAGCCGCTGTTGTAACGCGCTCTGAGGGACAATCCCGTCAGCTCTCTTATGCTCGTCGCAGAAGCCGAGCAAAAGACGTCGTCGGGAGAGGACGAAACCGTGAGCGAGGTAATCAGATGTTCGTACACGCGGACGGTGAGCGAGGCGGTGAGCTCGGGATAATCGCTCAAAGGAGCGATTTTGACCAGTTTGTTTTTATAACGGTTGTCCCCTTCTCCCTGCCAGTCGCCTTCTACCGTCTCTACGGAAAAGTCGGTGCCGTCGGTCAGGACGTTTTTCTCGACGGCTATAGGCTGACCAAAAGTTCCGTTGTTATAACCGACGACGTATTTAAGGTCGTTGTAGTTGAGTTCTCTGTCGGTGCCTACGTAATACGTCGCGCTCTCCAAGCCTGCCGTATCGGTGAAGCTCACGGAGCACGGAGTCTTTTCTTTGACCGTAAACGTCATATCGGCGTACCAGTTTTTCGAATCGTTGCGGTAATAAGAAAATCTCAATATATAGGTGCCCGCCTTGGAAGTGTCCGCGACGGTATACGTTCCGTCCGAGGTGTAGACGGTCTTGGTGAAGACGGAGTCTGTCATAGGAAAGTCTTGCGACGATCCGTCCTGATAATACACCGTTAGGACGCCGCCCGTATAATCTATGACGCCGCCCTCGATAAGGGGTGACGAAGAATTCTCTCTGAGCTGCGCGGGCTGAGACTTGATCTCGACGGCTTGATTTTCTCTAGGGAGTTTAATCGCAACCGAGCAATAAAAAGTCAGGGAATACAGCGTGCGATTATCGCCGTCGACGTCTATATAATAAAGCACGACGGGAGTATTGTTGTCGGAAGACGAGAAGTCGTACGATAAAAAGCATCCGCTCTCGTCCAGCGATTCCGAAAAAGCTTCTTCCGAAGGTTGCTCGGAGAGATAATTTTCTAAAAACGATTTATATTCCGACGAATAATCTTTAAGCTCCGATATAGAATAGACGACGTCGTCGCCGTTGTCGTAGACGAGTTTCAGAGCGATGCCGTCTTTTATCAGTTCCTCTCCTATCAGGTAATCTTTTTTGTCCGGTTCGGAATCGATTTTGACTCCTCGGAGAGTTTTCTTAAGTACGGTTACGTTGAAGGAGGTTGTTTTACCGGCATAATCGATCGTAACGGTTTGATCTCCGACGAAATCTTTTCTATATCCGGAGACGAAGCCTTGATTTAGGTCGATGACCAATTCCTGTCCCGTGACGAGCTTAAGACGAAGGGTTGCGCCCTTAAGGGACAAGTCGTCGCCTTCGACGTAGGTCGTTTTTTCCGGAAGAGTTAACAGCTCTATAGATTCCAGCTCGGGCGCGACGATGTTGACGGTACAGCTGTAAGTAGCCTGACCGTATCTTACGGTGAAAGCCGTCTCTCCCACCGTGTACGGGTCGTAATTCTCGATCTTCACCGATGGGTGCGTCATGGAAATCGTTTTGTAACTGCCGTCGGTCAAAATCACTTTGACGGTGTATTGACTTCTGTCGAGAGCTTCTCCCAGATAATAGGTATCTTTAAGAGCCGTAACGGTGATGCGCGATACGCTGTCAACGGTATCGAGGTCGTCGAGCACCGTGCCGGAAGTTCCGCTAGTGCCGCCGTCTCCGTCCGGGTCGGGCGTGCACGCGAAAAGGACGCAAGTAAGCGTCAACATTAATAGAATTATTAAAACCGAACAGAAAAAGTTTCTTTTCATATGCGCACGCGTTTTTAACTATTTAATTATATAACTATATAAGAAAAAAAGCAACACCATAAAAAACTACGTTAAGAACGGGAGCGGTATTTTTTAGATACGACGAACAGGATGAAGACTACGTTGGCAATCACGGGAAGCGCGAAAAGGACGAGGACACCGTAAAACTCCAAGGAAAAGTCTATCAAATCGTAAAGAAAACCGTCCGTGAAGCTCAATACTCCTTCTATATCGTACTCGCTCGCCGAGTAATATGCGGAAACGTTGTCGAAGCCGAGATATTTTCCTCCCGGGACATTCATGACGCGTCCGACGACGTATCCGTCGGAAACGGTCGCCAATACGACGTCTCCGTCGGAAGAAGAATCGTCTTTTGAAAACACGGCGAGGGTACCGCGCTCTACGCGCGGAGATATTTCTCCGTCCAAAAAATTGTCCGATATCATAACGCACTTAAGGGAAAAGAAGTCGTAGACGCCGTCTAGTCCGGTAAGAAGGAAGCAAGAAAACAGGAGCGCCAGCGCAAGATATACAATCAGTAGTGTCCCTATTATCTTAGTCGGTACGGACATCCAATTTAGCTCCCGAAAATTCCGCCAACGCTACGAGAACGTCGCGGTCGTCGAACAATTCTACCGAATATACGAAAGTACGTCTGGTCTGCCCTTTTATCCGAGCTACCGCCTTAAGATAATCGCCTCTGGCGGGGTGGACGTACGATATCGAGCCCGTAGCCGTTACCGAGGGGCAATGGATTGCGTTGGCGTGTACGGAAAAGGTAAAATCGGCGAGAGTAAACAACGCCCCGCCCTGTACGACGTCGTTGCCGTTAAGGAGATGATCCGTTATAGGGGCGATTATGGTAACGTAATCATCCGTGAGCTCCATAATTCTGACGTCAAAGGGAACAATAAATCTGTCTCGAGCGAAAATCTGCTCTACTTCTTGAATCGTTTTCATTTCCTATCCTTTTTCAGTTGAAGATTTTTATAATAATCGTAGTTAGGGTTACGGGAAAGGAATCTTTGGTGACCTATAATCCTTTCTTTAAGTCCAGGATTGGCGACTTCGGGGAGGGCGTAGTTTAAGTCGTAGCGGTCCATGATATTAGCCATTCCGTTGTAGAAGCGGTCAATAAAGCTTCGATAATTTTTGTTTTCTTTCTTCGTCCAGACGACTTCGGAGAAAGCTTGCAGTCTGGGGTATAACTTAACGTTGCGCATATCGCGAGTACGTAGAAACTCCGACCAGAGAGTACATTCCGCGCCTATGATATTGGCAGAATCGGACGCGCCGTACTTCTCGTGAGTGTAGTCGTAGACTTTTTTAAGAGGCACGTATCCGTAGCTCATATCGAAGTAGAAGACCTGATTGCGGCTCATAACGGCACTCCCGCCATCTGCGATAAACTTCTCCGCTCTTACGTCCTTATTGGTCGTCCAATACTGAATAACGGAATCTTTACTAAGGTTGTCGGCGGCGAGAATTTCGTTCCAGCCGATGACGCGTTTTCCTTTCTCTGCGAGATGCTCGGCAAGAGAATTCTCGAGATATCCTTGCAAGTCTTCTTCGTTTTTAAGACCGTGTTTTTTCATCATCTCTTGGCAGTGGGGGCATTTTTTCCATTTGCCTTTAGGCGCTTCGTCTCCGCCGATATGTACGTAAGGAGACGGGAACAGCTCGCAGACCTCGTCCCAGACGTCGAAGAGGAAGCGATAGCTCTCTTCTTTTCCCGCGCACATAATCAACTCCCAGTCGCCGAAGCTGAGACCGCCCATGGAGAATTTTACTTCTACTTTTTCTCCCGTACAGGAGAGCTCGGGGTATGCGGCGAGAGCGGAATAAAAGTGAGCAGGGGCGTCGATCTCGGGAATGACTGTAATACCAAGCATCGAGGCATACGCGACGATGTCTTTTATTTCTTCCTGCGTATAAAATCCCTCGTGAGGCTTGCCCTCGTACTTAACCGCGGGGTCGTTCCAGGAAGTTATCACGGTATCCTTCCTTTTACTGCCTATCTCTGTAAGCAGGGGGTACTTCTTGATTTCTATTCTCCAGCCTTGATTGTCGTTGAGATGAAAATGCATATAATTGAGCTTCAAAAGAGCCATGACGTCGAGGTGTTCTTTGACTTCTTTGACGGGAATGAAGTGTCTGGCGGAGTCCAACATAAGACCTCTGTATTTCATCGACGGCTCGTCTTCTATTCTGACGCAATCCGCTCTGACGAGGTCGTCCTTTTCTACGGTATCGAGGATGAGCATTTGTCTCAAAGTGGAAAAAGCGTACAGTGCGCCGCGATCGGTAGATGCGGTGACGGTGATTTCTTCCGAGTCTATATCTATGACGTAGGCTTCCTCGGGAAGAGTGTCGTCGAGAGCAAAACTTATAGTCGTGACGTCTTTATATTCTTTAAGAAGTTTTTTCGCTCTGTCGAAAGCGTGTCCGACGTACTTCTCTATTTTAGAAAAAGCGAAGAAGTTGACGCGAGTGTTTTTAGAGAAGACGAATTCTCCCGGGCGGGAAACGACGCGATTGGGGTAAGGGATGACGTTAAGCATAAATAATATCTCCTTTAGATCGAATACAAAATTTTTCCTTGACGGAGGTCGAAGCAGAACATTCTCTTCTCGCCCTCGTCGTCGAGGTATTCTATGCGAATTTGTTTTTTATACGGAAAGACGACTCGGACTATTTTTTCTTTATCGGTACCTTCCGAGAGGCTGGCGAACATCGCCTTAAGGCTGTCGGTATACAGTCTCAAGTCGTCGGACACCGTGACCGCGCCGCCGAAAAACTTATTGACGAGGAACAGAATGAGCTTCTGTTCTTCTTTTAGCCGAGTGTTTTTTTCGTCGAAATGCATCGGCGCGGGGTAGTTGCGGAACGCTCTGCCGTCCAGATGTCGACGGGATATCGCATTGAGAACGAGGTTACGGGCGCTGTGTTTTTTATTAAAAAATCTGTTGAAAAGCTTACCCTTCCATATTCTGACGGTGTTACCCGTTATACGGCAATAATCCGCTATGCCTGCCGCGACCAAAACGGGCGCGTCCAAGGCGATGAGAGTGGCGTCGTCGCCCACGCACTCTCTTAAAAAACGCATTACTTTATACGCTTTCCTAGACGGCGTTCTACCCGAAACGAGATCGTAGATGCCGTCTACTTTGAAGACCGTATATCCCCAGGACTTAAGGACAGAAAAAACCGATTTGACGTACTCCTGCGCCTCGAGGTTGTCAATATCGTAGTGATAACAGCCCTTCCTCTTGACGAGCATTCCGAGGTCGTCTTTTTCTAAAAATCTCTTATGTTCTTCCGCCATTTTACTGCCCGGAGACACTCTGAAGGGAGAAATTTTTATACCGGGTCTCATACCGACGTTTTTTATAAAAATCGCGATCTCTTCCAGAGATTCCGTAAAGCGAGAAGAATCCGTATCGAGCCATTCTCCGACGGACTTTTCGTACGATTCTATACAGAACACGTCGAAAGCCGTAGTGAAGTCTCTGGCGTAAGTGAGTTTTTCGTGAAGTTTTTTAGAATCGAGAGTAGAAAACTTACCTACCGCCGCATATTCTTTGAGGATTTTTCCGGGCTTATAATCGGGTACAAGCTGACCGAAATAGCCGTCGAACACGGAGTCGTAAGAGCCTTGAGAAAAATATAAATCGAAGACTTTGTATTCCTCTGGGATGAGGAGACCGCCGAAGGACCTTTTGAAGGTCATTCGTTTAAGTTCCGGACGGTGATTGATTTCCGTAAAAGACGGTTCCTCGTCCATAGAGCCGACGAGGGTATAATTTTCTCTGTCTCTGATGTAGGTGTAACCGTAGCTACGGAGAGGCTTAAGTCTGATTTTAACGGGACTGGCGGAATTGATGTATCTTAAGAGACGGCGTTTTCCGCCTATAGAAACGGGGGTTTCCATAGAAAAGCCTTCCGCCAGAGCGCCGCAATAGACGTTGTAATGAGGAACGTAGTAATAGTCCGTCGTCAAAACAGCCTCGTCCAAGGTAACGGTGCCGTCCGTGAGGAGCTCTATTTTTAGTCGGTCGGAGTCTTTTGTTATAGCAAAACCGACGTCGGCGTTGCCGCCGTCTTTCAGGTTGACGGTACGGCGACGATTGCCTACTCTGTAGATAACGTTAAGGGTAACTTTTTCAAACATTAGTCGTTGACCTTCTTGATGATTTCCGTAGGTAAGACCGCGAATGAGAACTCATAGCTCTCGCTCGCTTTATAACGATATTTTTCTGCGGGGACGGGACCGCAGCTATTGGTTCCTATCCCCGTATTGAATGCTGCTATAGTGATGAAATTGCTTCCGCCGCTCGTCAAATCTTCTCTGTGGCGCATATCGAACAAAGCTATATCCGAGACGGGCTTAACGGAAAACTCGAACGGCTTGTCAATGGCGTGGAAGAAGAGTCCCCTTCCGTCGTCGCTTTTTACGGAGACGAATCTGGCATCCGTGCGATTGCCGTATTCCTGAGGACGGATATTAGGTTCTATCATATCCGTGACGGTACTGTTCTTAAGACCTATCGGGGAATAATTTTTGATATCTCCGTAGCTCTCGTCCTTCCTTGCGTAAAAAGTCACGTTGCGATAACGGGCAGGCAATTCGAACACCTTGGCGAACCTCATCATATCGGGCTGACGATTGAGTACGGGGGATATTCTGGAAGTGACCAGAATCTTGCCGTTGGGGTACACGATATAGTTGTCTTCCACCGAGAACATTTCTTCTCCCGACGCCGAGACCAGGACCGTATCGGCATTGATTCCGACGAAGTCGTCGTCTTCTTTCACTTTAACGGAAAGAGCCTTGACCGAGTAATCGAAGTAGGAAGCTTTTTTCCATTCCTTCTTCAAATACATATCGTTGTCGGTAGGCGCGCGGAAAATCGACGTATAGACGCGGGAGAACTTCTCCTTTTGTCTGGCGACGCCGAGTCTTTCTTCTCCGTTGAACATATACGACACGATAGATCCCGTCGACTTGGACACGGACACGGAACCGCCGTTGACGACGACTTTAATCATCGAAGAATCTTCCGTGACGGAGCACTTCTTGGAAGTGGGAGCGGTCAATACGGAGGTAAGGTCCTCGGAGAGGATGAGTTGCTCTTCCGCCACCGCTTCTCCGGTATCTCTTCTGACGTAAGTTATGCCGAGGAATTTATCTCCTCTGATATCGCCGAGGTCCCATTCCACGACGTCTCTGCCATACGGCGGAATTTTTATTCTGCCAACGAAAGATCGTTCTATTTTCCCGTAGCTGTAGACGTTGCAACGGACGTCGTATATAGAAGTGTCGAGGAAGGCGTTGGTGTTGGTAAACCTGATTTTATCCTCGCCCAAAAACTCCGCTTTTACGGGACGATAGGCGTATTTCATAGATTTAGCGCCCGTGGAAGGGGTTCTGTCGGGATAAAACAAACCGTCCGAGCAGAAGTTGCCGTCGTGGACGTATTCGCCGTGATCGCCGCCGTAGGTATATTCATAAGGCGAGTCGTCTTCTTTGACCGCGTGATCGGCAAACTCCCATATACATCCGCCCATAAGGGAGGGGTACTTGTAAAAAGCGTCCACGTACTCTTCCAATCCGCCCGGTCCCAGTCCCATGGCGTGAGCGTACTCGCATAGGAAAAACGGTGCCGAGAGCACTTTTGATGACATCTTGCCCTTATAATTCTTAGAACCTATCTCTATTACTCTCTCTACCGATGGGTACATCTCGGAATAGACGTCGTATCTTACGACGGGGGTACGGACGACTCCCTCGTAATGGATGGGAAGGGAAGTGAGTTCTTTTAAGTTTTTATAACAATAATCCTGACATTTATGTCCGCCGGCTTCGTTGCCGAGAGACCACATAACGACGGAGGGGGCCGTTTTATCTCTCTGGAACATTCTCAAAACTCTGTCCCAGAAGTGATTTTCCCACTTTTTGTCGTTGCTGATTTTATCGGGAGTATAGGTAAAGCCGTAACAACAACCGTGGGCTTCCGCGTCCGCCTCGTCTATGACGTACAAGCCGTAGTAGTCGCACAGCTCTATAAAGAGCGGATCGGGGGGATAATGAGAGGTCCTGACGGCGTTGCAGTTGTATTCTTTAATCAATTTGACGTCTCTTTCTATTTCCGACGGCGTCATGGAATAGCCGTTGACGGGATGGGTGTCGTGGTGATTGACGCCTTTCATTTTGACGGGAGCGCCGTTGATTTTGAAGACGTCGTAGTCTATGGCGACGGTCTTGAATCCTACGTGTTTTTTCACGCACTCGACGATCTCTCCGTCGCGGACGAGCTCGTAGTACATAGTATACAGAGAGGGGATTTCCGCGTTCCATTCTTTAACGGCAAGAGACGACCAGCTGACCGCCGCGGAGCCCAGTTTAACTTTACCCGTCGTGGTGGCGAGAGTTTTTTTGCCGTCGGTGAGCGTAAACTTAACCGAGAGGTCGGATTTTTCTTCGGTATAGACGAGAGCCTCGGCGGAGGCGGTGTAATTGCCGTCGTCGTCTTTTTTTGTAGTGAAAGTGACGTCCGTGACGAAGCTCTTATCCAGCACGTAGAGCAATACGTCGCGGAAGATACCGTTGTAGCGGAACATATCCTGATCCTCGAGGTATGAAGAATTGGACCACTTATGCACGACTACGAGGAGCTCGTTGACTCCGTCGTCTATGAAAGGAGAAATATCGAATTCCGCCGTATTGTGAGCGGTCTCCGAATAACCTATGAAGGATCCGTTGACGAAGACGTCCGCTCCGCCTGCGACGCCGAGGAAGGAAAGAATATACTTTTTTTCTACATCTTTTACAGTGAAAAGACGTCTATAGATACCGACCGAATTAAATTCTCCGCCTGCGTCTATCAAGTGATACTTGTTGTCACCCGCGTCGAAGCCGCCTCTGGCGCCGAACGTACCTACCGATCCTGTGGGGATGATCGGGGGATTGTTACGGAACGGGTATCTGGCATTGACGTACATCGTCAATCCGTAGCCTCTTCTCTGCCAGCAGGACGGAACGTCGATTTTATCGAAGTTGACTTTGTCCGTATTGAGGATATTGGGAAGAGCCTTGGGATTGTCGAAATAAGCGAAGTCCCATTCGCCGTTAAGCACGGCTACTTTATCCGAAGAATATCGGATTTCCTTAAGATCTTTGACTTCATCGACCTTCTTTCTGGACGAATACGGAATGAAGTAAGTTCTGGAGGGGAGTTTGTTTTTTTCAAACACCGAAAACTGCGAAAAATTATTGGTATTGATTCCGTAGAGCATAGTAGTATTCCTTTTTATATATTTTCGGAGGGCTCTAATAGAGAGCCGTTAAGGTAGAGGGATGAGCCTATGACGTCTTTATCGTCGGCTATACGGGTGACGACGTCGCCCGAGGACGCGCCGTAGAGTGCCGCGAGTCTTGAGTCGGAAGAGAGCGCCGAGACGTAAGCGGTAACTTGACCGTAGACGGAGTTATTACTCAACACGCCGTCCGTCGACGCGCCGACGATACCGCCCGCTACTATCTTATAAGCCTTAAGCGTAGCGTTGAGAGACGCGCTAGACTCGGAAACGGTGCCGTAGTTGTCGCCGACGATGCCGCCGAAGGTAAGTTCTCCGGAGCCTTTTACGGTGACGTAAGTTACCGACGAGACTTCGACCTTTTCTATAACGCCGTAGTTGACGTTGGCGACCAAGCCGATCGAGGCGGAAGAGTCGAGGACCGTCGAGACGGAGGAGACAAATTTTATGTTACCGATCGTACCGTAGTTGCGGTCGACGAAAGACGAAGTGAGTCCCGAAAGGGTAATGCCGTGAGGATAACCGTTGTCGTCGAAGTAGAGACCGCCGACGATGCTTCCGGTGAAGTTCATCCCCTCTCCTATCGTCGTCCAATCGTCGAAAGTTATCGCGTCCGAACCGCCGAGATTAATCTTATAATGAGCGTACATATAGCGAGAGATTTTTTCGAAGTCTTCTGCCGTACTCAGTATGAAAGGATCGTCGCTGGTACCGATACCCGAAGAAAACTCTCCGCGGAACAGTTCTTGCAATGCGTCGCCGACGTAGACGTCGTATCCCGAATAGACGTCGGATGCGGACATAACGATATAGCCGTTGACGTTATCCATAAGCTTGGTTACGGTGGTGTAAGCATAACCCGTATCGGAGTCGTCGAGATTGCCGACGAAGCGTTTTAAAGTCGTGCCGTTGAGGTAAGCATTGCCGTCGAACGCATAGCCTGCGCCCAACGTAGAAGAGCTCACGGAACCTATTACGGAGCCTACGTTGACGTTATCGCCGACCGTACGGACGGTAGATACCGCATACACTCCGTCGGTAGTAGATTCGATCGCTTCCGCGACTATCGCGCCAACCGTCGTATTGTCGCCACGGACGCTGACGAAAGCCGTCGAGACGACGTTGTCTATTTCGGCTCCTTTCGCGATGCCTGCCACAGCGGATACTCTGACGCCGGAAGCTCCGTCTACGGTAACGTCGAGCTGACCGCCGACCACTATACCGCCGAGAGAGCCTGACAATTCTCTGACGAGAAGAGCTATCGTAACGTCGCCTACGGTGACGTCCGCGGTCAATGAAACGTCGGACAGATAAAGATTACATATGCTACCGCTGACTTTATCGAAGAGGGCGTAATCGCCGTCTACGGACGCGGAGAAGGAGATACTTCTGCCGTTGCCGTCGTACTTACCGCGGAAGGTTCCGCCTACCGCTACGGAGACGTTGTCGGGGAGCACGATGTCTGCGGTCTGTATGTAATCCGCCCAGAGGAACCTGTCTATATTGAGGAATTGTTCCGTAGTACCGATAGAGAAGCGGATGTTGCCGTCCACGGTGACGTAAGAATCTTTACCGAAAGCTTCGTCAAAGCGACCTTTTACCAAATCTTTGACGGTAGTGACCGCAGTTGCCGAAGACGCTTCCGACCTGGTTATGGTGAAGTTTCCGAAGGTGTTGCCGAGGGCGGTGTAGAGCTCGTAATAAGTTACGTTGCCGTCCTCTCCTCTATAATCGCCGTCTATGTAGACGTTGCCGTCGACTGCCTTGTTGACAGTCTTACGATTATCCGAGGTGACGGGAGTAATAGTCACTCCCTTGGCTATCATATAAGCCTTAGCCGACGAGGTACCCAGAACGGTGGCTATGGAGAAAGTCGCCGTTATCTCGGACTCGGTCTCGGCGGCTATACCGCCTATCGTTACGGACGCGTCTAGCGCGGTCGCGTCGATATACGCGTCGGTGAAGAGATTCTCCGCAATCGCGCCTTCCTCTATCACGCCTATCATACCGCCGATTCTGACGTCGGAAGAGATCTTCTCTCCGACCAATTCTATATCCGATACGATGAAGCTGTCCGAGAGGCGCGCGCCCGATGAGAGACGTTCCGCAAGTACGCCCCAGAGGGTGGTGCCGTTAAGTTTAATTTTAACCGTCCCCGTTCTTATTCCCAGATTGACGACGGATCCGCATATGGTTCCGAAGATAGATTCGGCATTAAGGGTATCCGAAGCGAGTAGTTCGGAATACGAAATAGTATAGTTGCGACCGTCGAGGTGAGCGTTGAATACGTCGGCTATTCTGAGAGAAGTGAGTTCCAGATCGGAGTTAAGCGCGAAGTAACGGTCGCTACGATTGTAGATATCGGCGTCGACGAACGTTATGTCGTCCGTACCGTCTATGATATAAGGATCGGTCTCGGTGCCGCTCTCGGTGAAGTATAACAGTTCTATCTCCTCGGAGAACGTATCCAGCAGATAATCGACGTTGTTGACGAGAGCCACTTCCACGAAATATCGTCCGAGAGGAAGCTCTTCCGATCCGCCTATGGCGGTAATATCGGTGGTCGAAACCAAGGTGTCCGTAGAGGTGTACGTCACCGTCACGGCTAGAGTCTTGCCGTGAGAATCGACTACCGATACGGGCGACGCCGCGGAAGAATTTTTAAGATATTGCGTCCTAAGGGACTCGTCGAAGGAGACGGAGACCGTTTCTCGGAAATAGATATCCACCGTCAAATCGGTAGAACCTACTGTCACGACGAAGTAGTCTGAAGCCACGTCGTCTAAGACGGAGCCGTTATATTTAACGTAATTGAGTCGATATCCGTCGTCGGGAAGGAATCCTATCGTGATATCTTCGAGTCGCTTGAAGGTAGAGGCTCTGGTAGAAGTCACTTCCACTAGGGCATATTCTCCGTAGGTACCGCCGACGTACTGATTGACGGTGAGAGTATATTCTCTGAGATCGGTCTTGAGGTAGACGGTAACGACGTCGGAAGACACTCCCGCGCCCGATACCGCGACGAAGGATACGGACGAGCCGTACGTTATCTTGTCTCTCAGTGCCAGCACGGAAGTTTCGTCGCCCAGTTCGAACCAGACCGCATCGTCGAGTTTTTCGAGATAATCGAACGAGTATCTGACGCTAACGCCGCTGGTGCCGAATACCGATCCGTCGAAGTCGAAACCGAGAGGCTCCGTACGCCACTGCTCGGGCTCGCCGTCGAAGGAATATCCGACGCCCGAAGAGGAAGAGCCGTTGACGTTGACTTTGAGTTCCGGAACGATCGAATCCAAACCGATCTTTATCGTGCGGGAAATCGTTCTGCCGGAATTATCGGTAGCCTGCACGATATAAGATAGAGAGTCGGTCGCGAAGAAGTAATATCCGTCGCTGTCGGCGAACACTTCTACGGGGGATCCGTTTTTAGTAACGGTGACGGAAGCTAGTCCCGACGCGACGCCGTTATAATATACGTCCGCGGCGGTAAAGACGACTTTGACCTTTTCGTCGCGGATATATCCCGACGTGGAGGGGTTGTAAGCTACATTGTATTTATCGCCGCTGTTTTTTCTGAAATAGGACACGTTGCCTATTTCGGGGTCGAGGCGATCGTATTTCACGTCAAAAGACAACGTATCGGCGTTATATTTACCCGCGCCGGATTCCGCTCTGAAGTAAACGGTGCCGTCGAAGTCAGCGGAGACCGTATATGCATAAGAGGAAGTGTAACGAGTATAATAACCGCTACTAAGCTCGACCTTTTCCGTAGTGACGGAACCTTTCCTTACGACGGAATCGGTGTTATAGATATTATTATCGGTAGAATAACGCAACGTTACGCCTGACTCGTAATACGTCACGGTGAAGACGAATTCTATCTGTCTCATGGACCATTCTCCCGAGACGTAATCGGCTTGCGTACCGGATTGTTTTACGGTCTCGAGCGTCACTTCGGGGCGTAAAACGTCTATCATTACGCTGTCGGACTCGGAATAGTTCATATTACGATCCCCCAGACCGTTGCCCGCAGTGAGGCTTAAGCTAAAAGAGGTCTTGACTATAGGCGAAGACTCGTCCGCGAAAATCGTATATACGAAAGTCAGTTTTCCGTCGGAATAATCGAGTCCGCTCACGGAGCCGTCCGTCACGACGAAGGAGTCGCTCATATCGGTGTAGAACAATTGTTGTTTTTGACCGTCTCTCTCCGAGAAGAAGTTCATCTTTTTATAAGAATCTCCGACTGTTACGGTTACGTTGAAGTCGACCGAAGAATCGCTCCAAGTACCGGACACGTAATCGGTGGTTATGCTGACGTAGGGTTGAACCGTATCGAAGAAAACGTTTTGAGACACCGACGACGACTCCACTTTGAGGGAATTGATCACCGAGAAGGTATACAGACCTGCCATGTCTGCGGGGATGACGTAATCCGCCTCGAAAGAAGCCTCTCCGACGCACTCTATCGTATCGATTACGGTGCCGTCTCTATATATAAGGATAGAAGCGCCGCCGACGCCGTAGGTCGCGCCTATAGAGACGGTTACGTTTTGGCCGGCCCACGGTTTAGCCGAGAAATCCCAATCGTAACTTACGGACACGGTGGGGGTTATCGCGTCGACTTTAATCTCGTACGGTTCCGACGTCTCGCCCGCAACGTCCGATCTGCTGTATGCTCTGAATACGTACGTCGCGTCGATATTGTCGAAGACGTAGGTGTAGACGAATCTGTTGCCTACTCTAGTTGCCTCCTCGGTGAGAACATACCAGGTATCGGAGCCGACCGTCTTATATTCTATTCTGCCTGCGAGGGTAGAATCGGACACCGAGAAAATCGTCTCGAAAGTGACGGTGACTTTTTCTGTAGACCAGGTCGAGGGAACGTAAGCGGTTCCGTCTTCTTTAGTGAAAGTTACGGAAGTTATTTCGGGGTCGAGAGCGTCTACGAGGAATACGTATTTATATACTCTCTCGTTGCCGGCGAAGTCGGTTACTTTTACGTAATAAGGAGTGGTGTCTTTTATATCCGATATACGATATACTCCTCTGTCGGCGGTCATGAGGTTATATTCTCCGTCGTCGACTTTAAGGAAGACCTCGTGCACGCCGGTACCTTCGTCCCCTACTCCGAACGTGACGTCCGCGGACGAGCGGATCCATTCCGTGAGGATGTCCTTATTGAGAAGCGATCCCGATTCGTGGTCGTAGAAAGTCATATTATTGACGGTGGGGGATATCTTGTCCAGCATAATGCGATAGGCTGAAGATATCTTTTCTATACCTGCTCCGGAGACGGAGCGTATTCTGTAAGTAGAACCGTCGGTGAATTCCGACACGACGAAAGTCATCGATTCTCCGTCGGAGAAAATTTTGACGATCTTATACACTGACTCGAGAAGATCGAGCATTTCTACGTAAACGGTACCGCCGGAACTTCCGAACTCCGCCGTTATATCGAATATCACGTCTGCATTGGCGTAAGAGGAGTCGGAATACGGATGTCCGTCGGACGTAAGCGTTACGTCGAGAGTAGGTTCTACGAGATCAACGAGTATTCCTTGTCCGCCTGCCTGCGACAGAGGCTGGATATACATATTACCGACCTCGTCGACGACCGTTATGACGTATCTAGACGTCTTATCCGCGACGAAGCGATAATACCCGCCGTCTACCGTCAGAGGCATTTCGTTGCCGTCGCCGTCGGTTACCGATACGGAGACTATACCCGAAGTCGCGGTGCCGTTGTTTTTCGCTTTATCCGTAGCGGTGAAGCGAATCTCTAGACCCTCCGAGCCGTTGAGGTAGGTCCACCAGTCGGTTTTTCCCGAAAGGTTGCCTTGCCAGGAAATACCGTCGTAGTATTCTACTTCCGTTACTTCCGGTGAGGTGCGGTCGATGCTGACGACGAAGTCGTAGTCTCCCGAAGCGATTGCGGAGGGGAGGCTCGTTTCGCTACGGTGATATTTGAAGTTGTAATATACGGATATATTGGATACGGAGCGATAGAAGAAAGTGAAGCTTTCGCTACCTTCCGCTTGCGTCTCTATATACACGTAATCGGAGCTCAAATCGCGATACGTTTCGTCCGCGGAGAACGAAGACACTACCGAGAGGGGCTTCCAGTCGCCCATAATAGACGAAACGCCGTTGGAGTACATCAATTTTCCGCCGGAAGGTCCTACCGTCCATTCCGTAACGATGAAGCGTACGGTCTTATCGGTGAAGATTCCGCTGTCCGCGGAAAACGCGTTGTCTACGCCGTGACCTTTTTGTCCGTCGACGGTCAGCACTTCTATTCTCGCGTCGTACGGATAGAAATTGACGGAAGCGATTTCACCTAACAGGGCGGTGTCAAAAGACAGCGTAAAGGCGTGACGGGTATTAAGAGCGTGGACTTTATCCGACGTGAATATGCCGTCTTCTATCATACTTCCGTCGGAAACGTAGTATCTGTACACGCCGTCTATCACGGCAATCAACACGTAGAACGAAGGCGTATCGGAGTCGTCTTGCATGAACACTTTCACGCCGTTATTCTTAATCGTATCGAGGTCGGGTGCCGAGTCGGACTCATATAGGACGAAGTCCACTTCGGAATAATCGTAGTACGCGAGTGCGATCACGCCAAGGGTCGGTTGATAATTGTCGACCTTAGGCACGTAATCGTGGCACTCGCCCGAGTTGCCGACGTTGTCTATTGCATAAATGCTGTACTTATATTCGCCGAAACGGAAATAATATGAGTTACCCGAAACGGTTACCGTTCTCGCGGCGCCCACGGTCTGTGCGGAGAAGACTGCTTCCGAGTCGCGCATTACCACTTTATATAAGGTATTATTGACCAAATCGCCCGAAGAGGGTCCCGCGTAGTAGTAATACTTGTCTATATTGCTATCTCCGAGGATGGCGTAGAAGTCGGTCGCGTTGTCGTAGGTAGGGACGGTGAGTTTTTCGGAAGCGCCGTCAGAAGTTATGCGATAATAGGCGTTTTTCTCGAAGTCCGCGGTAGCGTCGCCCGTGTACAAGAATACTCTGCCCGCGTAAGCGGAATCCAGAGCGGCTCTCATAACCGCGGGGTCGGAAACGGTAAGTACCGAGTAAATATTATCCATATACGGAGTTGTTCCGCCGTCGGCGTAACTGCCGCAATAGGCGCCGTCCGTAGTGAAGTACGCGAGGACTCTTCCGGTCGATTTATCTATCTCTTCCACTATTACCTTACCTATACCGGAGCCTTGCTCGCTGATATCTATAAGGGTATCCTGCGGCTCGCTCTGCCAAAGGGGGCTGTCGGCTTTCACGTTCGGGGCGGAATTGTCTATTTTGAGCTCGAAGTCTCTCGACTCGTTGCCGAAGACCGCATAGACCGTAACGCCGGTACCCGAGACAAATTTAATCGCATAGGAAGATTCCTGATAAGAAGTAGCCGAAACGGTCAGAGTCGCATAGTAACGACCGTCCTCGTCGACGAAAGCGAGGCGGGCGGGTTGAGAAAGCGAATCTTTATCGTACCAGACCGCGGAAGAAGAACCCAGATCGGAGTAATACAGAGTTCCGCCGGAGATACCGTACGTTCCGTTGATATAGAATACGACGTCGCCTTTTACCCATTTATCCGAAACTACCAGATTATCGGTATCGGGGTCTGCCACGGTTACGGCTATCTCGGGCGTTTTCTTGTCTATTCTGACGAGACCTAAGTTTCGATAGACGATATTGCCCGCACCCGTAACGTAACGGAATACGTAATACTTCTCTCCGGAGTCTTTTAGAGTGATTTCCGAGCAATACTCGCCGTCCTTTTTCGTAAGCGTCAGGCTACGCCAGTCGTCTTCATAGGCGGTCTTATAGGTATTATTAGACCAGACGTCCTTATCGGTAACCAAAAATTGCAGTTTACCTATAGACAAGTCGACGGAGTTGTCGAAGTCTATATTGACCTTGGCTACAATCGTAACGTCGGAGTCGTACCAGCCGTCGGACAATTCGGGCACGGTGATTTCCAATATATTTTCGTCGGTAACGTCGTAATGGAAGTAGAACGTATATACGAATGTATTACCTTGCTTGTCTACGATCTTTATGAAGTAGTATCCGCATCGGGTCAATTTTTCCGTGGTACGCATATTGAGAGCGGTTATGACGGAAGACGAGGTCTCCGTGCTCTTATATTCTACGCCTACGGGCGTTTCCTTACCGTTGTCGAGGTAATAAAGGGATACGCTCGTACTAGCGTCGAGACCCGAAAAGCCCGACGATTTATCTTCACTGACTTTGAAGGAAAGATATTTACCGCCGTTGTACCAGACGTTTTCGTCAAAATCGGTCTGAGCCCCGTCGGGTGTATCGGAAACTTTAAGAGAAGTTACTCCGCCCGAAGCGTTGTCGAGATACACCACGCCTCCGTCAATGGAAGTCTGGGCACCTGCGAAGTTGAGGATAGAGAACGACGTCATGGAGACCACGTCGGACGGGAGGAGTCTCGTCTCGAAAGTTATACGGTTATAGTTATTGGTTATGTCGATTATCCTAATATCGCCGTTCTTCACCGACCAGGTTTCGCTGCCGGAACTCAGTTTTAATTTAATAGAGAACGTCTCCGGATTGATTGCGACGGAGCTTTCGTTGCCGACGACGAATTTCCACGTCCTGGCACCGGGGCTGTAGTCGGTAAGATACTTGACAGAAATCAAATTGGCAGTATCCGTAACGGACCAGCCGTACATTTGAGAAGCGCGAGCGGAGTCGGAGTAGACCTTGCCGTCGTTGTAGTAATACTTGACACCCGAGAGGATGAACCACTTATCGGTCGTATTAAGCGTCCCTGCGGAAGCGGCGACAGTCTTATTAAAGTGAACGGTATCTGAAGAATTGTCGTCGATGGAATTGTCCACGTAAGACTGCGTGTAGCCCGCCGCGGTATTGGACGTGACCTCTGCGGTTATCTGGAGATTCTTGAATTCATAATCCAGCCAACCTTTACTGTTACAGGTATCGTCGGCATGTACCCAGCCGAAGAAATAGAGTCTGTAAGAAGACTGAGTGGGGACCCAGGACAGGGTGAAGGTCTGGTTATAGGTGGTACCGGTATTGGGTTCTCTGACGACTTTCGCCCCGAACTGGTTGCTCATAGAGGACGTAATCGTGCTGTAAATATTACTCTTGGTAATGCTCGAGTTGGACGGATTGAGAGCGGTCTCGCCAAGTCCCGAGGTACCGAAGTAATAGTTGCGAGCGTTATTGATGCCTCTGACCGCCACTGCCGTTCCGTCGGGGTTGTTGTACCACCAGGCGGAGGCGTTGCCGGGTTGTCTGTAAGAAGTAGACACGCCCGATACGGTGAGCTTAAGAAGTCCCTGCTGAGCCAGCATAAAATACTCGTCGCTGAGCTCTATATTGACGTAGAAGACCGACCACTCGGGAGAGGCGTTGTCTATACCGCTTGACTTGAGGGTGGTACTGCCCGAGCCGTTGTTGACTTTACCCGCGCCGGAAGAGCCTTTACCCGCGATGAAGCCGGCATTGGTCGCAAGACCCGTAAGAGTCGTAGAGGACTTGGATATCGTGTAATATCCGCCTGCCTGCTTCCCTAGTCCGGACCAGAAAGAATAGCCGTTGGACGTATCGGAATCTACAACGAAGATGAGTCTCTCGCTAAAACCGTAGTAATTGGGGCTGTCGGGAACGGTTACGATGACTTCGTAAGTGCCTGCCTGATACGAGGTCGGCAGAGATTTACCCGAGCTGCCGCCGTACGTCTCGTGAGTGATTTTAGTGCCGTCTTCTTTCGACACGACGAAACTCCACGTCGAATAGTGAGCCGAGTCGGAGGAAGAGACGACTTTTCCGTTGCCGTCGACGAGGCGGAGATAGCCGCTGCCTTCTTTAAGTATCTGAGACAAAGAGAGTCCCTGATTGAAGAATTTGTAATTGTTGACGGTGTTGTTTTTAGAATCCGTGGAAGAATTCCAAAAAGAATTGCCGAATGCTTCGAGAACCAGCGGTTGCTTGTCTATATTGACGTCCAGATACTCCGTATCGGCGTCTATCTTATAATTGGTCAGAATAGACGTAGGCAGAATGGCGCGGATACGGTATCCGCCGGCGTTTTTGAGTTCCGTAACGACGTTGCCTCGAGAATCGTAGTATCTGAAAGTTATCTTTCCGTTAAGGGAAGAATCCGTCGCGGTTACGCCGGAAGTGAAGCTGTCTTTTAAATCGGTGCCGCTATATACGAGAGTGTTGACCGTATTCCAATTAATACCGATAGAGGCTTTTTCTATAGTTAAGCTGCCGTATACGTAGACTATCTCGTAAGTCAGTCCCTTACTGCTGGTGTAGCCGAAGCCCGACAGAGTTATCTGACCGACGTGCTTGCCGTAGCCGTAAGAGGACATATTCTCTCTCGTACCTATATTGAGGCCCGTAACGGTCACCGTATCTCCGTCGTCTATTCCTTCTACGGTGTAGGTGACGTTTTCCGTAAGAGAGGTGTTGAGCTTTTTACCGTAGACGACTATCTGGTCCTTAGCCACGACGTAGAGTTTCAGTCCCGAGACAGAAGTCGCGCGGTCTTCCGTCAGGTTGTCGTAGTTGGAATAGTTGCCGTTGCCGACGGTCGCGACTATTTTATAGGTATAAGAACCGGGCTTGTTCCATTCTATCTTATGCTCGGTAACGGAAGTATCGTTGACTGACAGCTTGCCGACGAAGTAATCCGCTCTCGAGCTATTGGCGATCGCATTACGCGCGATCTCGTCCATACCTACGTAATCGGAGCCGTCTTTTCTTGTATATATAGGATTGCCTGACTCGTTGTAACCGACCAGATAGTATATGGTCGCGGAAACATCGTCGTCTTTTTTAGCATTGACGACTTTGACTTCGAGAGTGCCGAAGTAATCTTTATCCGTACCGTAATGCATATTGTCGGCGCCTGTGACGAAGTATTCCAAAACGAGCGGTTCTACGGTCAATTCTCCGTCGATGACGGTGACCGTGTAATTGGAATTGGTTATCGTGCCGCTCAGTCTGTAGCTGTTGCCGACCTGGTCTATGCCGTCGGCGGGATATTCTCTGATTATGCCTGAGGCGAAGTCCTTCTGAGTATCCTGATAGCCGAAGGAGCCGTCGACCAATTCCCACTCGTAAGAGGACGGATCGTCGCTGTTGTAGTACTTGACTTTATTAAGAATACGGACGGTAATCTCGCGTTTTTCTATAACAAGGTCCGCCGAGCGGTCTATGAGGATATTGTAGTCCGAAGCGGATCCGCCCGAGAGGATAATGCCGCCCGTACCCGAATACTCGCCCGCGGCGGTACGGGTGGTGATAGCCTGAGGATACGTATTGACGACGCCTTCTCTGAACGTATACGCAGACACTCTCACCTCGAGAGACGCTTCGTCTATCTCGATCACGGGGTAAGACTTCTCGTACGAGGTGCCTTCGAATAGCTTAATTATCTTCTGCGAAGCATACAGTTTACCTACTATAACTCTCGCGCCGGTTGCGGAAGATACGTAATACGTCTCGAGGGTCGACGGATCGTAAGAATAAGTCAGCGTGACGGCGACCTTGTCTCTGGGAGAGACCTTGTCCCAATCGACGTCGTATGCGGAGGGGTCTATCGAATTGCCGTAAGTCGTAATCTGCTTATAAGGCGTAACGGTGAAAGACGACTTGGATACGACTATCGTGAAGCGTATCGTGCCGCGATAAGTATAATTGTCCGAATCGAATCCCGTTATCTCCGATCTGAACTGTGCCGTAACGTCGTAAGTACCCACTTCCGTTATCTTGGAAGCAGCGTATTCCGAACCCGACTTGATGACGGTGTAGTTGAGATGCTCGAACATAGACTCGCCGTACTTAGCCTTATAGGCGTCGTAGTCGGAAGTAAGCAGTCCCGACAACGTGCCGTCGGAATAAGCCTCGTCGAGAATATCAGACACGGACCAGCCGTAGACGTAATCGGGGGAATATACGCCGTCTTCGGAGTCCCAACTGCCGCCGTAAGAGGAAGAGCCGTACGCGAGAGTCAAGGTATTCTTGGTACCGACGGAGAAAGAAATTTCTTTATCGGTCTCTTTGACTACGTTGACGGAGAATACCGACGAGGAGCTGCCCAGCGTATAATAGCGGTCGTAGCCGTCGTCTTTTCTTACCGAGAAAGTGACCGTGTAGGATCCCTTACGGTCTACGGGAATCTCGGTGACGGAATTGCCGTTTTCGTCACGGACGGTCATATCGAGATAGGCAGTGAATGTCGACGGTGTGACCACTGACGACGAATACGTCGCGCCGCCTACGGTCTTGGTTATCGACTTGACGATATCGGATACCTGATACGGTGCCGTATCGGCGTCGGTGTACGCGACGGACGGGAGAGTTATGTCTATATCCAGCGCGACGGTATAGAAGAATACCGCCTTGACGTCGACTCTCGTATCGTCGGGACTGCCCATAGACACGCCGCTATACGTGCCGCCGTCCAGTACGACGGTGTTGTTGGAGAGAACGTCTATCTCGAGATGCTCTTGTCTGTATTCCAAGTCGCGGTTGTCGCGCTTGACGTAATCGACGTCCACGCCGAAACCGATATAGGTAAGCCCCGAGAGGGTGTTTTCCAGTCTCAGCACGGAAAACGCGTCGAAACGGTGCAAGGTTATATAACCGTTGTTATTGTAAGAAATATTGGCGGTGGTGCCGGTAGAACCGTAAGTCACGGCGAAAGTCGGACGGACGGTGAGAGAAACTTGGTCCTCGTTGTTGATAAGAGACTCGCCGTAATAGAGACGATACTCTCTGGTATCTATCAAGACGCCCTTTTCTTCTACTACCGTTTCGTTACCGCAGGCGTCTTTTACCGAGACTCTTATGGTCGCAGCGGGGACGTAGAGATTGTCAAGCGTCAGAGAGATGTCGTTGTCGGAGCCCATTCCCGTGCCCTCTATGACCACCGCGCCGGTGGACTCGTCGACGACCGACCAGACGAGGGACTCTTTAAGAGCCGTGATACCGGTCAGATTGTCTGAAAGAGACGAGACGTAAATCTTGTGAGAAGCGTTGTTGATAAAGCGCACGTCGCCGTATGAGGCTATCTGCGTATTGACGACCATGGACGGTGCCACGATATCTATGGAGAACTTGACGGAAGAGGTTCTGTCGAGCGCGTCGGTCGCGCGGAAAGTAAGATTGGCAGAATCGTACAATCTAACAGTATAGAATATGCCGTAATTGTCCTCGGACGTAGTTACGAAGAGATTAACTCCTGCATTGAGCGGAGACACGGTGACGTTGTATCCCGAGTTGTCGGAGACGCCCGTTTCTTCTACGGACATAGAAACGTCGCGGACGTAGAGCTTGATTTCTCCGTACTTACCTCTGTCGTCGGAAGAATACGTCACGTCGTCGGAGGTTATATCCTCGCGGACGGAGCCGTCCTTCTCTTTAATTCCGATGACGGGAGCCTCGGTGTCTATCTTGACGGACACGGAAACTCTGCCCGTAACTGTGCGATACACGCCGTCGGAGCCTGCTTTAAGACCCTCTACGTAATAAGTCGTGCCGCCGCGGAGACCTTCCGTATTGAAGGTGTACGTCACGCCGCCGGGAGAATCGGTCGTCGCGGAAGAATACGCGTATATATCGTAATCTTTGTCTGCGAGGAGTCTGTTGCCGCCGGAACCGTCGGACCAGAAAGCAAGTCTGGTAATAGCGCCGTCTTCCCCGAGAGGTACGTAGAAGTTGACGGTGGTCTCTTCGTTCCAGCTATCCGAGTAGGCAGGGGCGGCGATGAGCGCAACCGTCTTGATACGCTGAGTGTACGCGACGAAAGTCGTGTCGTTGACGTCGGCTAAAAGGAGAGAATCGGAGTTGTAGAAATAGAACGACGCTACGTTGCCGTCGGCGACGCCTATTTCTCTTACGGTGGGTTGTTGCGCGGAAGAAGACGTATCCGAGGGGAATGCGTCGTCTAAGAACAAGCCCTTCTCCATAACTATATACTCCGAGTCGGTGACCCAGTTGTCGTACTTGAGAGCGGTGGTACCGGAAAGGTCGAAGAGCTGATAAGAATATTGATATTTATTCTCAAGGAACTTTTTCTTCTCCAGCTCGGTCATATTGGAAACTTCTTCTTCCGTAATCAGTCCTATGGAGACGGCTTCTTCTATCGTATCGAAGACCGCGTACATCTTGGTCGTGCCGTCGTAGTAACGAGACTCCAGTACGGAGTAGGTCTTGGTCGCGCCGTCCGCGACGTACGTCGACCCCATAACGTGTCCTCTGCCGTCGACGACGAGAAGTTGAGTTTTCTTCCCTATGCCGAGATTGTAGTGTAGAGAATGATCCTCGGAATTGACGGTGTACTTGGCTTCCGATAGATCTCTGCCGACCAGCGAGTGCTCTCCCGCATTCCAGAAGAACAGCCCTCTGTGGCTGTTGCGGAGGATGTACTTCTCCGCGACCTTGAGGGTAGAAGAATCTATATACGCATAGTAATCCACGTACATGGACGCCGCGTCGCCAGAGAGCGCCGCTCCGCCGTCGTCGCTTCCTCTGGATACGGTGACCGTGGCGTTGAGATCGTTGTCGAGAAGTCCCGCATAATAACGCTGACTCCAGCCGGGCGTACCAGTATACGGACCACTGCCGAAAGTGCCCGAATAAGCGTAATAATAAAAGTTTTCCGTATTTTGACCGGAAGAAATAACGTACGTATAAGAAGTAAGATTGGAGATCTCTCCGCTCCATGAATTGGTAGTAAGTAGTCCCTTACCGCGACTGACGCCGGAATCGCCGTCTCTGTTTTCTACAATAGAACGGTTAAAGCCACAGCTATCGAGGATGATGTTTTTTATGTTATTGGGAGCGGCGTCGCAATTGTACAGACCTATGAGAGCGTTGGCGGTGGCGTTGTATCCCTTACGGTTGTATATCGTACCGTTACCGGACAGGACGATATTGGTGATAGTCGAGGATGAGTTGGCGTAACCGACGAGACCGCCTAAGAAAATATCGGGGCGCTTATCGTCAGTTTTATAACCGTCGGCGGTTACCGCACCCGTATCGGTAATCTCTAATGAAACTTTATTGATCGTACCGGCAGACACCAGACCGACCATACCTCCTACTCTTATCGCGCCGTTGTCGACGTCTTTATTCTGATAACCGTTGATTTCGCCGGCGATGGTAAGCGAACAATTCTTAATCTTGGCGTTTTCCGACCTCATGGCGCCTACGATACCCACGTTAAGTTTTTGGTTGTTGGAATTGTTACCACCTATCACATAAGATGCTTTTTGATGTTTGAACATCGTGCCTTCCGCCACCACGATATTGAGGTCCTGAACGGAGCCGTATCCGGTAAGGCGGTCGACGAGAATACCCGTATCGTACTCGGTATCTTTTCCGTTATGAGTCCACAGTCCCGAGCTGCCGCCGTTGAGGGTCAGGGTGTAACCGTTGCCGTAGATAATGCCCGAAAACTCTCTGTTGACGCCGCCTGAGAGCTTGTTGATGACGTTGATGGTAACGTTGCCTGCGAGGTAATAAGTGCCGCTGCCGGTAAGGGGCAGGGACGTATCGGAAGTTATCTGAGTGCCCGTAGTAACCATACCGCCGCCGCGGACGTTAGAGTCGTCGGAGTTGCTGCGAGTACCGTAGTCGAAGTAACCCTTGGCGCTCTGAAGGGTGCTGTCCCAACTGTCGTTACGTTTTAGAGTTACGGAGGTGATTGTCTTAGTATTCTTATAAGAAGAGGACGATAATGCGGACGAGGGGAAATAAACTCTGTACTCCGATGAGGAGTAACGGACGCCGTTCATTGCGGAGGAGACCGTGACGGAAGAGATCCGGACGGGGGACTCGAATTCTATGGCGAAGCCGTTGTTAGAGGAATCGTTACGGGTCCAGTAGTCGAAGTATCCGTTGTAGCCCATCTCGGTGAAGTGATTGACGGACGTACCGATATAGGATACGGAACCGTCGACGTAGCCGAAGGGATACACCGTAGAGGCATAAGTATAGCTACCGGCAGAGTTTGTTTTTGCATTACCGGGTGAAACCCACTCATACGAGGAACCGCTATAAGTGAATACTACGCCAGGGATATTAGACGTAGACGTTGTGTTGAGCACACCTGCAATCAGACCGAAATAGAGAGCACTGATTGTACTGGTACTCGGTTTAGCCGAATTAAAATTAAGGTCGAGATGATATTCTCCGATGAAGCCGTTATATAAGTAGCTTAGAGAAGTATCCGTAGCCTTACCTATAATTCCGCCCATCGAATAATTATCATCGTAAGAACATCTCAGGTCGTGAAGCTTAATCGTGCCGCTACCTTCCAAAATCAGGTGATCGAGAGTACCGCCGTAGGATTGTCCGACCACGCCGCCGAATGCCGACTTACCGCCGCGCGGAGAGTGGTTGAACATACCGGAAGCCCCTATAGAGACCGTCGCATAGGAGACGGTACCGCCGTAGTTGTAGCCAGCCACGCCGCCCATCATATAGGTATGATTGTCGGTCGAATCGGAATCCGTATGGAGACGAACGTCGCCGTCGAGAATAACGGAAACGTTCTCTATACTGCCCTTATTGATAGCGCATATAAAGCCGTGTATCCAGTTAAGTCCTTTAGCTCCGACCTGAGTGTCGTTGGTAAATTGATTTTTTCCCGAGAGAACATTATAAGTGACGTTCTTGATAGTACCGTTGTTGACGGACATCAATCCGCCCGTAAGGGCTACGTTAGTCGTATTGCCGAGTTTTTCCAGTCCGTAAGAGACGTATTTGGAAGAAGAATCCGTAGAATAAGACACGATATTGGCGGACTGAGTTTCGGAATCGTTCCACCCTTTATTAACAGTGGAATAGATAGTATGCCCCGCGCCGTCCAAAGTACGGTCGGAAGCAAGTACGCCCTGAGTATTGAAGAAAACAGATTGAGTAAGGGTTACGTCTTGCGAAAGGTACGCGTACTCGTACTGAGCCTTGGTATACTCGGTGGAGCCGTTGCGGTAATAGATAGAGCCGTTTTCTTCATATTTGGCTATCCCTAGCCAAGTAGAGAGGGACGACTGGTCTTTTATTTCGAATGCGGTAGAGACTATGCTGTAGCCTGCGACGATTCTGCCTGTATCGGTGAGGTAGCCGTCGGTGTAGGCGGGGACTTTAAGCGCCATGTGATCTTCGCCGTAGATAACGGTGGAGTCGAGCACGGTATTGCCGTCGTAGGTGTCTATCCAAGTCCAGTATATCGTCTGGTGAACGGTCGAGCTGGGGGAGATGAAGACCAAGCCGCTGTTTTTATCGTAAACGGCAAAGGGCTCCTGAGTAGACTCGTCGGAAGAGACGTTTTTGATACCGTAGAAAGGTTTTGTCGAAGTGGCGGCTACTTTATAAAAAGTAGAGGCGTTGCCGTAGAGCTTAAGGACAACGTCGGAGACGACCGTCGCGTCTATTCTGTTGTGGTCGACTCTGGTATCCGTAGAAGAGTCCGCGCCGCCGACGAAGTTGTTGTACATACCCGAGGAATAGTAATAGACGGACAGTGTGGCGTTGTTGTCGGAGTTGCCGTCGAGGTCGCCTACTATCCGACCTACTTTCGCCCCTGTGACGGACGGGACAGTGCCGTCATACTCCGATATGACGGACAAAACTTGAGAGGAAGAATATTCCGTCTTACCGTAGAAGAGACCTATCGCCATAGCGGAAGTATTGTTGCCGCTCACGGAGAGGGTTCCTTTACCCTCGTTGTAAGAGTATTCCGCGGAAGTATCTTTAAGATAACCTACGAGACCGCCCAGATTGACGTAAGAAGCGTCCTTCGCGGTATCGGCGGAATTGGCGTTGAGGGTGCCGTCTATAGAGAGGGTATTGCCGTAGAACCGCCCTCCTTCCGCATAACCGACCAGACCGCCGAAGTTAAGAGCGGAGGGACCGTTGGCGTTGAGGGAGCCGGACTTGGTTATAGTCGTAGAAGAATCGGTAATCGTACCGAGAGAGGATCCTGCGACGCCGCCTGCATCGAGAGCGGATGAGTCGGAGCTTCCGCCGAGAGCCGTTCCGTTAAAAGTCACGGAAGAAGATACGACGGAATCTACGTCGGAAAGAGTAGAATTGTTTTGACCGACGACGATACCCGCGTAAGAGGCGCCGTTGACTACGAGGGAGCCTTTTACAGTGACGGTTACTTTAGAAATATTGCCGTTGTTGATACCGGCAATGAGACCGAAGACGTCTCGAGACACGGTGAGAGTGCCTTCTATGACGAGGTTTAGGTTACGGAAGGTACCGTTGTTGACGGAAGCAAACAGACCGTTGCCGTTGACCGAGGAAGAACCCGTAACGGTGACGGTCATACCCGCGCCGTCTATACCGGAATCGGACGATATCGTTTTGTCGCCGAAGGTGACGCCGCTTAGTATGACGTTTTCTCCGAGGGCTTTCATTCCGCCTTCTATCGTACCGCTGCTTTCGAAGTACTCGCGGAGAGACTCGGAGTCTAAGGTTTCCAGCCAATCTATGACGTATGTACCTGTGGATCTGCCTTCGAAATAGACTCTGTGACCGTCGTACTCTGAGGCGTCGTAGACGAAGTCGTCGGTGAAGGACGCTTTGACGTCCTGCGTACCGATATAATCGATATGGATAGAGACGTAAGTATCCGTATCTTCTTCATAGGACGAGCCGTCCCAAGAGGCGTCTATAGTAACCTCGCGGCTCGAGAAGAATATTTTATTGAGCCCCGAGGCATTGGTATTATCTATAATCGTATAGAGGAGGGTGCCGTAGGAATAGACCGAATCGCCTGCGACCGATATATCTTCCGCGTAGCCGTCCACGAATACGGGGACGGAGGTTTGTTCGGAAGTATAGACGGAGTAACCCGTGAGGGTGCCGTTACGACCGATGACTTTACCTACTTTATAGGCGGACTTCGAAGAGATATGCAGAAGTCCCGAGGTCGAACCTTGCAAAACGGCGAGGTCTATAACGCCGCCGTTAGTATATCCCGCTATACCGCCGAGGATATTGTCGTAAGAGGACGTCGAGGTGAGAGAAACAGCGGATTGCAAATCAACTTTGACATAATTAACGGTGCCGCCGTCAAGGTAGCCCGTTATACCGCCGAAGACCGCTTTTGAGGACGCGGACGTAACGCCTGCGGAATAGGTCACGGAGACGTTTTCTACGAGTCCCGTATTGACTGCCGCTATGCCGCCGAAGATTGCGTTTGTATCGGGGACGGTGACTGCGGAAGAGAATATCACATTGAGGTTGCGGATAGTGCCTCTATTGACGCCTGCGACGCCGCCGTAGAGATAGAGAGCGGTATTGCCTATATCGTAAGTACGAGAAGACGACCAAGCCGAAGCGGAAGCTATCGTTACGGTATGACCGGCGCCGTCGAGATATCCCGAGAAAGAGACGGCGGATCCCGTAAAGTCGGTGATTGTTATATCGGAAGTCAAGCGATAGAGGGCGGCGGAAGATTTACCGTCGGAGAAGACCGATTTCCATTCTGCCGCGGAAGATATCGTGCGGACTCTGTCGCTATTATCGGGCGAGTACGAGGAATAGACCGTACCGGGGGTGTCTACGATTCTGCCGGTCGTCCAGAAGTAGCCGTATGCATAAAGTTTCCAAGTGAAGGAAGAATTGGCATTGGTTTCCAGCGCGACGTATTCGTCGGAGGCGTTGTAGGAAGCGTTGAGAGCGTTTTCTATACCCGTTACGGGCAAGTCGCCGTTATAGATAGCCACGACGCCGTCGGTGTAGCCGTAGATGTCGCAATACTTGGCGTTGATGAGCACGTCGGTTGCGGTGACCGTATACGCGGTAGTTATCGATACGGACGCGCCTCTGCCGTACAGAGTACCCGTATCCGTCGATCTATAAATCGTAGGCACGGTATAAGTACCTTCGGTAGCGTCGCCGATAATAGTGCCGACCCATTTTTCGTTAGCAGACGAAGAAGACGACGATATAGAGCCTGTGAAACCGTAGAATTGATTCCCGTTGAATCTGACTATGCTGGAGCCGTTGAAACAGCCGCCGTTCTTTCCTGTAGCGGTATTGACTCTGGCGAAGCCTACGAAACCTCCCGTGCCCGTCCAGCAGTCTGAAGAATCAACAAGGTTGATTTTTCCCTTTCCGAAAAGTCCGCAAGCGTCTAAAATCGTATAATCCGACTGACCGACGAATCCGCCCACGCCGACGTGGTCTGCGTAAGAAGACGAAGTGGAACCGTTGGAATGGACGAGTTCTCCGTCCAGCACTATCTGGACATTGTTAAGTTTTAGGGAGGAGGAATTGTTGTGACCGCCGATACCCGCGACGAGACCGAGGGCCGATTCCGCACCCGAAGCGGAGCTCTGGACCGATTTGACCGTCGCGCCCGACTCCACTACTATTTTTACATTCTCTACGGTGACGTTTTTCGCCCAGCCGAAGAGAAGCCCCGAAGCGAACATCGTATCCGCGGAATTGGTCATGGTGACGGTTACGCCCGACTTGACTACGACGGTGACGTTTTTTAAGGTTCCGCCTGTGGCGACGGTGCCGAAGAGTCCCGAGTAATTAAGTTGCTTACCGCTATAATAGGAGCTGTCGCCCGAGGTTGCACCTACGGAGATATCCGAGGCGATATACACGGTGTGACCCTGTCCGTCGAAGTCCGCAGAAAACGCGCCTGTTTTGAAGCTCGAAGCGGTCACGTCGGAAGTCAGGCGAGTTGCGGAGCCGTTGGCTGAAGAGGACCAAGACGATATTTCCGTACCCGTGCCCGAGTAGTCGGAAGAGACTTCGCCTACTCTGTAAACGTCCGCCAGAGCGGTGACGAAAGAGAAACTCTCCGAAGAATTGCCCAAGACCGCGTAGCCGTTACCGCTCCAATATGCGGCGGATGCGCCCGTGAGTCCTTTGACGGCGCTATTCTTAGTCTCGTCCGCGATATAGACGACGGGGCTGCCTACGCTACCGGTGCTAGCGGTGTAGAGAGGGTTAATCAAAACATCGCCTACAGAGAGGTCGGCAAGGTTGTATCGGAGAGATACGTTGTATGTGGTAGAAATCGTTACCGAATTGGCTCTGCCGGTAGCGTCTCCGACGGTTGCGGAAGCATAAAGCGTCGGCATATTAAAGGTTGCCCCGGTCGCATCGCCCACAACGACGCCTTTCCAGCACTCGGCGGGAGTCGTAGAAGCGTACATAGAACCGCTGAATCCGTAATATTGATTACCCTGAAAAGCGATTTGACTTCCTCCGTTAAAGATACCGCCGTTGTCGCCTTTCGCCTCGGCGCTTCTGGCAAAACCTACGAAACCTCCTATACCCGTCCAGCAATAAGCGGCATTAGCCAACTCTATATTACCCGAACCGAACAGTCCCGTCCCGTTAAACGTAACGTTGTCCGCCTGACCGATGAGACCGCCTAAACCGATATGGTCTCTATTGCTACTGCTCGAGACTGAAGCGTGCTGAAGCACCAGAGAGCCGTTAACGACTACTTGGACGTTATTGAGAGTAACGGAACTCGAACCGTTGAGTCCCCCTATACCCGCAACCGCGCCGAGGGCGTGTTCCATACCGCCGCTAGCGGTCTCGACGCTCTTAAAAGTCGCGCCCGACTCGATGACGATTTTCACGTTCTCGACAGTCGCGTTTTTTGCCCAACCGAATACGAGACCTACCGCGAAGAGGGCGTTGGTCTGACTGGTCAGAGTGACGTTCCCTGTAACTTTTATCGTAACATTTTTGACGGTCGCTCCGTTGCCGTACGCGCCGAAGAGACCTACCGCAAGCAGCGGATTGGAATTATATTGTCCGCTATAATGGGTGCCGCTGGAATAGGTTCTGGAAAAGCTTCCGAGAGTTATGGTGTGTCCCTGTCCGTCGAAAGTACCGCTCGATGCGACCGGACCGTCACTCGTACCGGAATTAAACAACGAAGATTCCGACTGATTGCTCAAATCTATATCCGAGACAAGTTTTAAGTCGGAGGAGAAACCGTTAGAGACGCCGGATACGAAACCGGAAGCGTCGGATATGGTAATAGAAGCGGAAGAAGCGTAACCTTCTCCTACCAGACCCACGACGTAATTATCCGACCCTGCAACGCCTGCGGAGGCATTGGGGGAAGGGGTTGTCGTATAAGACCCGCTCTGGGAATTATCCGGCAACACGGCGAATACCGTACCCGTAACGAGGACGGCAAGCACCGCCGTCAACACGAGGACGGTCAAGAGTATCTTCTTTCTTTTTACGTTAAGTCCGGTCATAGCTTCTTCCATTAACTTGTGCGTGCGTAAGCGCTCAAGAATTTATATAATATAATTATATAGAGTGATATGGGGCTTGTCAATAGAGGATATTGTTAAAAATTTGTAAAAGGTATCCGTCGGGGCGGGCAGGTGGGCTCCTTATAAAATTCAACTAGGCAATTATCTCCTGGAAAAACCGCGTAGAATTCTCTCAACAATGTCTATCGGCGGAATTGGACAATTTTCACTCTTGACTTATGGATAAGGCTGTTGTAAAATATATATTGTATTAAAATATAGCGAGGTAATTTTTAATGAAAGGCTTAATAAAAGTATTGAAGCTACTTTTCGTATTGGTGCTGATCGTCGGCGTGGTCGGCGGCATCTACTTCGGCGTACTGGGCGTGACGCCCGAGGCAGGCGCGGCTACGGGAGTACCTATGGAAGCTCTGGGAAAACTTCCTTTCACCAGTATCGACAACGCGCACAACAACACGTACGACAGCTCCAATCTCGAGAGCAACACGTACACTATTTCCGTCGGAGACAAGACGATGGAATACAGCCCGGAGTTTTCTTTGTACGCATTCCTCAACGGCGAAGAAATGGCGTGGAAAAGAGCCGCGACCTCTTCTTCCGACACTCCCGCGGATGAAGACGATCCTAATAATTACATCGTAGGCGTATGGGACGACGACGAAGGATATTCCGACGACGGCGACGTGGAAAATGCCATATACGATGCGATAAGCCTTATAAAACTAGCCTCTTACAATGAAAAAACCGTCCCCTACTTCCGTACTTACACCGACGCGGGCGGTATGGCTGTAATCGGCGGCGGCGCAATTCAAGGCGGACTGATGGTCCAGGCGCAAGAAGTCTACAATAACCTCGGAGAATATCAGATCTACTGGAAAGAGCAAATCAACGCTCTCGCCAACGTAATCGCTTCCGACGCACTCAAACAACTGGCCTCAGCGATACCTTCTCTCAATCGTGCAACGCGTGAAGGCAGATACGACAATATCTACTGGGGACACAACGGCGCAGGTCCTGTTTACACTCCCGGCAGCGATCCCGATAACCAAATCCCCGCACTGGACGACGGTATCTGTTCCGCCAACTGGGACGCCACCGCGGGCGACGTTTCTTACGCCAGTAAAGTATATTCAACCCTCGACCAGAGCGCGGACGCCAACTGGAGAAAGGTCTTCGACAACGACGACAAAGTCGTCAGAGACAAAGTATGGCAGGAAATGTATTCCGTCAAATACATACTCGACCTGACCAGAGACGCGGTTTACGATCAGAGCTGGTTCAGCGACGCGTCCATAGAGAGAGTGTACGTGGACGACAACGGCGCGGACACTACGGAAGTCACGGAAAACTGGTATCTGAAAGTTTCTCTTAAAGCGGATCTGCCCGAGATGGACGACATCGAAAAAGGTTTCAACGACCTGTCCAAAGAGAAACAGAGAAAGATAATCAACGAAAATTTTATGGTCAAAGCAATCAATAAAGACGGCTGGAAAGGCAGCGGAAATCCGACCTTTGCCGATTGCACCAGGGCGGGTAACTGGGCAAGTAACTCCAATATGTTAAAGCTCCTCGAATACACCGGCGCGTCTCCCGTATGTTTCACCAAGCTGGAGTACGAAGTGGAAATCTGGAACAACGGACTCCTCAAGAAGTGGAACACCATCGAAGGCTGGTACGGCGAGCTGGTAACTCTGCAAGCCAACGTCAAGCCCTACTCTCCCGTCGTGTATTGCTACGATTACAGCGTCTGTACCGAGGAAGTCATCAAGGATTATCTTGTAGAACTGACTAATGCGAAGATAGCCTAAAACATCTAATACGATACATAAAAACAGCGTCGCTGCTACGACGCTGTTTTTATTTTACCTTTTCGGTCAATTCTTATATTCCAATTCTACTATCTTGACTTCCGACGGAGCCAACGTTACGGTGAAGTCGCCCGACGCTCTCTCGGGAGCGGTCCGTACGGGATAATGCTCGTGCCACTCGTATTCTCCGTCCTTAAAGGTAAATTTTTTAAGTTGCAACGTAAACGATTGCGTCGAGTCGGGAGAGGGGTTACGGAAAGATATTATCGCCCTATTGCCGTCCGTGCCTATATAGCCGTAGACTTCTTCTTTTTCCGGGAGACCGCCGAAATAGGTAGAATCGGATATGACGGAGAAGTTGTCTTCAACCCACTTAAGGACGCGGGCGTTAATCGCGTATTTATCGCCCTCCGCCATCATCTCGGGGGTATAATATAGCTCTATGAATCCGCTACCGCGCATAAGGCAGGAATAGAGATACTTTTCGAATTCCTCGTCGGTATATTTTACCGTACGATGCGTTTTGTCGGGCAACGGCGGGTTGTAATTCTTCTTGCCGTAATTGGGCTCGTGATTGTAGATATATTGAGGAGGAAGCTGAATCTGACGCTCGTACGTGAGATTATAGTATCTGCCGTCTCTGTAGTTGAGGCATTGATCCAGGTCGGAACCTCTTCCGACGTAGTTCATATCGCCGGCGTTGTTCATCCATATAGCAGAGGCGTATTCTAGGAAAAACGACGAGCAATGAGCGTACGAAGTAAGATTGATAAAGACGTCGGGATTGACCTCGCGCATCTTTTTGAAAACTTTAATCCACTCTTCCCAAAGATACGTATAGAAATACACACCGTCCTTACCGCCCACGGGGTGACCGTGCCGAGTAGACCTACACGGTTTCAATGCGAAGCCGTCCAGCTTGAAGTACGATACGTTGCTGTTCCGCATAAACCATATCAATCTGTCTCCGACGTCTTTAATATAGTTTGGGTCCCCTGTACAGACGTCTTGGGATGCCAAATTGAATTTATAGCCTATCTTTTCGAGTCTCCTGCCGTATCGAGGAGTTTCTGCGGTATAACCGCCTCTGGGGCCTAGCCAAAGCCCGAAGTGAGAGTTGAACGAAGCGGTGAGAGTCGATTCCTCGTGAAAATCGGAAGAGAATCTCGTATTGTCCACGCTCCAGAGTTTACGTGCTTTATAGTCAGTCCATCCGTCGTCAATGACGTAACAATCGATATCTCTGAGACCCGACGAAGAGAATCCGTCGTGAATCGCCTTAAAAGACGAGGTGATCTTCTTTGAATCGATATCCAGCATATAGTCGTACCAGGAATTGAAAGTTATATAGACGGAAGGTTTCCTCGAAAAGGTATGGACGTAGTTAAAAAACGCAGTTCTCGCGGCTATCATATCGGGAGCAATCGCGGCTCCTATGACGAACGGAGGAGGCGTCAGGACGCCGCCGCATTCTTTAATCGTCCTGCCGAAGTGATATTTATGGATTGTGAAACCGTCCTCGATATAATTGTCGCCTACTGGGGAGCGGAACGCAGAGAAAGTCGTGCCGTTGTAGACGGGCTGACCGAGCGACTGAATATACGGTGATATGGTGACTATCTCGTCGACGACGGGTCTCGACCAAGAAAAGTCCGCGGACCGGGGGTGAGATTCCCCGCGAAAGTCCGCGATGAAGACGTCGGCGTCGTCGGAAGTTATCGTGACGTCCTTTTTCAAAACCTCGCTGTCGGAAGAGAAACGTTCCGTTATCGTAAATGTAACGTCGTCTCCCCTTACCTCCAACACTATGCCGTCGTCGATAAAGCGAGCCGTTGCGGTCGAAGAATCCGCTACCGAAGCCTCGGGACGGAAAAGACGTCTTCTCGCAAAAGATTTAGTCCTATAATACGATATGGAAAATTCCGCGTCGTCGGAGAGGACGAATTTCTCTCCCGTGAGAAGGTTTTCTACGGTGTTGAGAGTAATTTTGCCGTCGGTTATTTCTATGGTTTTTCTAATATTAGAAGTAGAATAAATCATCGATATCTATCCTTTTAATTTTTTAGAGTTTTAAGAGCAGCTAAAAAAATCTCCGCGGTTGCGGCTATATCGTAGTCCTCTAGAGCCGCCGTCACGAAATTGACGTAGGGAGAAAAAAGCACGCCTCTTTCCGCGCAGGCGGACAACAGACGAGAAGTCTTCTCGAAAGTAGGATCGTCAGATATGCGGAAGGCGAATATCGAAGGGATGCCGGAGAAAATCAATTCCGTACCGCAGAGCCGAGAGGCTTTTTCCAGAGCCGATCTCAACTTAGTACCCTTCTTCTCTACCGCTACGTCGTAATCTATAGAGGACATCTTTTTCATAGTGGCGAGAGTCGCGGCGACGGACGTCGCGGAGGCGAAGAAGTTTTCCGTATATTCCAGCTCTGAAAATTCCGTTTTGAATTTTTCTTTTCCTGCGACTATACCTATGGAGTAGCCGTTGGAAAGAGAGCTGCCGAAAACTATAATGTCGGTGTCTGCTTTGAATGCGAAGTCGCCGCCTTTAAGTCCCGTGCGCATGCCGGAGAGAATTTCGTCCACTATCAATACGGAGCCTCTTTCTTCCGTAAGTCGACCGACTCGACGCAGATATTCCGAATCGCCTCGAAGTATTCCTCCGTCGGTAGGAAGCAGGAGCGGAAGCACCACTGCGGCAATTTCGTCCGTAAGAGCCGCGGATAGCGCGTCTATGTCGCCGTACGGCACCGTAATCACGCTGTCTTTAAGATTAATCGATCTATAGCCGTCGAAAATAACGACTTTCTTTCTCGAAGTGTAACTTTTGGCGCCTTTTATCGCCAGTCTGAGAGCTTCTTGAGGGGTCTTGGAAAAAGATGCCCAATCGGCGGACCAAACGTTGGAGACGATATATGAAGCCAGTTCTACCGTAATAGTCGAGGCAAGGGACGTATTGTCGCACTTGGACAACTGAATTTTCACAGCCTCGTCGACGTCGGCGTCTCTATAACCTAGAGATATCTCGCCTATAGAACATCTGTAATCGATAAAGTCGTTGCCGTCGGCGTCAAGCAAGTGGACGCCTTTAACCTTCTCCGCAAAAAAGGGATAAGAATCTACGGGCAACAGTCTGGCGGTGAAAGGATTTTGCAATCCGTAAATGCCTCCGGGAATAACCTCGGTGGCTTTTCGGAACAATTCGTGCGATTTTTTATACTCGTAAACTTTTTTCATAATCAAGAAAAGAATTTAATTCTTCTGTCCTCTCTCATAAGAGCGTCCAGCTGAGAGACGTAGCCTGACGGAATCGCTTCGCCCAGTCCCACCGACTCGCGCAGACCGACTTTGCCTGTAGCGTAGTCCAGATACGCGTCCGCGCTGACGAATTCAAGCGCGGCGAGAGGTTTTTCCGACGGACGACGTTCCGTAGACACGTAGTAATCTCTGGAAACAATCGTCCGACAAGACGATTTTCGCAGTTTAATTTCCACTTCGCCGTTAAAGAGCTTCCTGGCGATCTTTCTCGCTTCCGGGTCGTAAGAAAAGAGCTCCTGAAGAGCGTACGTCCTGTGATTGAAAATAATCTCGGCGGCGGTGCGACGGACGGTCTCGTCCTCAAAATCGACTTTGCAATCGATATAATCGAGGATTAATTTTATAAGAGGCTTGAGCGTGGACTTAAAAAACTTCCTTCTTTTGAACACCCCGCGGTCGGAATAGGGCGTTTTTCCCGATAAAATTTTTTCTACGCTCTTATCGGAAGAGGCTATTATCATATCCACGTCCTTTTTACCCCAATCGCACTCGGTGAAGAAACATCTGCCTTCTTTGAACGCCAACACAAAAGAGTGCGAGGCGTATCTGACGCCGACGGTGGTCGGAGTCGAGAGATTTTCGACGATTGCGCGAGCTTCTTTATCGCGATCGACGAGAATAGCGAGTCCCGTAAGGGCACCGATGATTTTTATACGGTTACTTAAAATCGCATCCGTCATATTCGTCCTCCTATTTTTCTTTTGACCGATGCTTCTATCGCGCTCTCCATAAGAGGCACGTTGGATAAATAAGGCGACAGAGAAAATCTCATATCGCTCCTTTCGCACGGATACAGGTAGCCGTCTTCCGACACTTTAACGGAGTTGCAATTCCTGCAAAAACCGTCCGCATCGGGCGTAACCACGAGAAGAGAATGTCCCTTATATGAATAACTTTTGGCGGTGCCGTCGTCGAAAATATCCGTCCTGACGAAATCGTTTTCTCGGACAAACTCGTTAAGAGAAGAGTAATTTTCCGCATAAAACGCCGGCGTTACCTCAGCCTGAGGAAGTTCTATCAACTTGATTTTTGCACGGACGTCTTTTGAGAAATTCAAAAACGTCGGCAATTCTTTATCTCGGAGAGTTTTCGTGAAGTAGACGTTGAGACGAAAATCGTCGAATCCTATTTCCGCGGTCCGAGTTATCGCGTTAAGAAGGTCCTTAAGAGACGCGCCACCCGTCAGGTCCGCATATCTGTCGATATTGAGAGTATCTATATTGACGGATACTCCTTCTACTCCTATTCTTCTTAGATCCGCCGCATACGCCCCGAGAGCGGGAGACGCGGTAGTGACGAAGAGGCGTCTGTCGGAGGAGGCGAGTTTAGTGAGAATATCCATTATATCCTCGCGCGAAAACGGTTCTGCGGAGACGCGGATTTTTTCTATACCTTTATTGACGAATGCGGAGACTATATTGGCGTATTCCTCGGGAAGGAGGAGCTCTTCGAATTCCTTAAAGCCTGAAGAAGGAATAGCATACGAAAAGTCATACGCACGGCGGTCCGTAACGGAAAGCTTGAGATAATTAACGTTACGATTGTAGCCGTCCTTCATTCTAATGGAAGAGTTTTTTCGAAGAGTATCTGGGGTCGGACGTCAGATTGATTCCGAGCCGACGGAAGGTAGACTCGTCCACGGGGGACAAGATGACCGTCGAATGGACGTCGCAACCTTTCAACAGACTCAGACACGACAAAGCTTTTCGCGCGAGCGAATTGGTCGCGGCGCAAATAGACAGCGCGATGAGTATCTCGTCGGTGTGTAGTCTGGGGTTGACGGATCCGAGACGCTGCGTTTTAAGTTCTTGAATAGGCTCTATAATAACGGGAGAAATTAAATCCAAATCGTCGTCGATGTGCGCAAGAGCCTTGAGGGCATTGAGGAGCATCGCGGAAGAGCACCCCAGAAGATCGGTGGTCTTCCCTGTAACTATTCTGCCGTCGGGGAGTTCTATGGCGGCGGAGGGGGTGTCCGTAAGGCGGGCTTTTTCATTGGCGGCGACGGCTACGCGTCTGTCGGCGGTAGACAGGTCGAGGTTGTTCATCAAAACTTCGATTTTATTGACCGTATCTATGGAGCCTATTCCTCTTCTCTCGTCCACGAGCGCCTTATAATAGCGTCTGATGACTTCTTGGCGAGAGGCTTCACGACAAGCTTCGTCGTCGATAATTGCGTATCCTATCATATTGACGCCCATATCGGTGGGGGACTTATAAGGAGAATAGCCGTAGATGTTTTTGAAAATGCGGTTAAGCACGGGGAAAATTTCCACGTCGCGGTTGTAGTTGACGGTAGAAACGCCGTATGCCGAGAGGTGATAGGGGTCTATCATATTGACGTCGTTGAGGTCTGCCGTAGCCGCCTCGTAGGCGATGTTGACGGGATGATTGAGGGGGATATTCCATATAGGAAAGGTCTCGTACTTGGCATAACCTGCCTTAACGCCTCTTTTTTGTTCGTGATACAATTGAGACAGGCACGTAGCCATCTTACCGCTTCCTGGCCCCGGGGCGGTAACTACGATAAGGGGACGGGTGGTCTCGATGTACTCGTTTTTTCCGTAGCCTTCATCGGAAACGATAACGTCGACGTTGGCGGGGTAGCCTGCTATCGGATAATGTTTATAGACTTTAATGCCCATTTTTTCGAGCTTTTTCTTGAAGACCAGGGCTTGTTTATACGCGTCGGAAAATCTGGACATAACGACGCTGCCTACGTAGAAGCCGCGTGCTCTGAAGATATCGATTAGTCTCAAGACATCGGCGTCGTATGTTATACCGAGGTCTGCGCGAAGCTTGTTGGCTTCTATATCAATGCTGTTGATGGCGATCACTATCTCCGCCTGATCTTTAAGCCCCTCGAGCATAATGACTTTATTGTCCGGTTTGAATCCCGGGAGCACTCTCGACGCGTGAAAATCGTCGAAAAGTTTCCCTCCGACCTCAAGATAAAGTTTACCGCCGAATTCTTTTATACGCTCGCTGATACGAGACGTCTGTAACTCTAAATATTTATTGCTGTCAAAAGCTTGCTTAATCATTTGAATACTCCTTTATGCTCTTTATTATACATAACGCGCGCGAAGATTTCAAGATAATTAAGAGTAAAACATCGGTGTAAAATTATGAAAAACAGACTTGAGTCAAACTCTCTCGTTAGGCTTGCAATATTCCGATAATTGAAGTAAAATGTTTTTATAAACAAACGGAAAAATTCGGAGGTCCTAAATGATAAAACACGTAGTAATGTTCAAGCTTAACAATCCCACTCCCACTCTGTGCTCCGACACGAAAGACGTTTTATTGTCAATGAAGGGCAACGTACCGGAAATAAAAGAAATCGAAGTTGGCGTAGACTTCTTGCATAGCGGAAGAAGTTATGATATAATGTTATCCGTTGTTTTGGAAGACAGAAGAGCTCTGGACACTTATCAAAACGATCCCTATCATTGCGGCGTAGTCAAAAGGCATATGCACGCGGTAAGTAGCGCCAGCGTAGCCATAGACTACGATCTGGATTAAGACGGGGCGTAGCGCAGTTTGGTAGCGCGTACGGTTCGGGACCGTAAGGTCGCAAGTTCAAATCTTGTCGCCCCGACCAAAAGAAAACGACGATTTTCGCAAGAATATCGTCGTTTTCTTTTGTACTCTTCACTTTTCACTCTTCACTCTTCACTTTTCTCTCAATCGACGTTTTATAAGCAATTCGATTAATAACTTATTTCAAGTGAAAGGCGAGCGGTAGAAGGTCTCCGAGGGTATATTCTCTATAATCGTCGGGGGTGCCGAGGACGATGACGAAGTCGTCGGGAGAGAATTCCGCCATGACCTGACGGCAGACGCCGCACGGTGCGCATACGGGGTCTAAGTCCGTTCCCTGCCCGCCTACTATTGCTATTCTGTCGAATTCTCGCACGCCCTCGCTGACCGCCTTGGCATACGCGGTCCTTTCCGCGCAAATCGTGGGAGTATGGACTCCCGACTCGATATTACAGCCTAAAAAGACTCTGCCGTCCTTAGTAAGCAATGCGGCGCCGACGTTATAACCGCTATACGGGGTATAACAATTTTTTCTGGCTTCTTCTGCCAGAAGCATAAGCTCTCTATCAGTCATATTATTTCCTCTCAACTTCCGCTAAGAAAGAGTCGCCAGAAGTATCTTCCTTGTCCAGTCCGAAGTAATCGAGGACCGTGGCGGAAATATCCGCAAAAGATTTTCTGGTACCGAGATTGACTCCTTCTCTTATGCCGTTGCCGCATATGAGCATAGGGACGTATTCTCTGGAGTGGTCCGTGGACGGGGTCGCGGGGTCGCAACCGTGGTCGGCGGTTATAATCAAGACGTCGTCGTCGCGCATATTCCCCAAAAACTCCGCAAGATATCCGTCAAACTCCGTCATGGCTGCGGCATATCCCTCTACGTCGTTACGGTGACCGTACTTCATATCGAAGTCGACGAGATTAACGAAACATAGTCCCTCGAAGTCTCTTTTTTGTAGTTCGAGAGTCTTTTTCATTCCGTCGGCATTGGATGCGGTACGATTGGATTCCGATACGCTTTTCCCTGCGAAAATGTCAAAAATCTTACCTATGGAGATAGTTGCGAGACCGTTTTTCTTAAGAATATCCAACATAGTAGTCCCGTAAGGAACGAGAGAAAAGTCGTGACGCCCGGAAGTCCTGACGTAAGGATACTCTCCCTTAAAAGGACGGGCGATGACTCTGCCTACGGAATGTTCTCCCTGTAAGATATCTCTTGCGATACGGCAATATTCGTACAAAGTCTCCGTCGGCACGACGTCTTCGTGCGCGGCTATCTGGAAGACGGAATCAGCCGAAGTATAGACTATGAGGTCTCCCGTCTCGACGTGATGACGACCGTAATCTTTAATAACCTCGGTACCGGAATAAGGCTTGTTGCAGACGGTTTTTCTTCCCGTACGTCTTTCGAATTCTTCTATGACTTCCGAAGGAAAGCCGTTCGGATACGTGGGGAGAGGCTTGGGCGAGATTATCCCCGCTATCTCCCAGTGACCTATGGTGGTGTCTTTTCCTTTACTGGTCTCTTCCATTCTGGCAAAGGACGCTTTCGGCGAGACGACTCCTCCGCCTACGGTATCCACGTTGAAAAGACCCAGTTTTTTCAACTCGGGGCAATTAAACGCGGGATGATTGCGGATTGCGCCGAGAGTATTGCTCCCCTCGTCGTGCCACAGATACGCGTCGGGCATGGCTCCTATGCCCATACTGTCGAGAACTATGATAAAAAATCTTTTCATTACGCCAACTCCAGGGCTATCTCCATCATCGTAGTGAAAGAATTCTGTCGCTCTTCCGCGGTGGTGTTTTCTTCGGGATAAATGAAAGAATCGCTGACCGTGCATATACAGAGCGCCGATTTACCGGCTCTAGCTGCGTTGCAATAGAGGGCGGCGGATTCCATTTCCACGCCTAATACTCCCATCTTAGCCCACTGCATACCGCTATCGGCGTCGTCGTAGAAGGTGTCGGACGAAAAGATATTGCCCACCTTATAGTTGACGCCTTTTTTCTCGCACAATTCGGAGGCTTTCCTTACCAGATTAAAATCCGCTATCGGGCAAAACGTACCGGGGAGATTATATTGCATGGCGTAATTGCCGTTGGTACACGCGCCCATCGCCACGATAATGTCTCTGGCGTGAAGATCCGGGTCGAAGCTGCCGCAAGAACCGATTCTAATAATGTTTTTCACGTCGTAAAAATTAAACAATTCATACGAATAGATACCTATGGAAGGTTGTCCCATACCGGACGCCATAACGGAGACTCTTTTTCCGTTATAATAGCCGGTATAACCGTTGACTCCGCGGACGTTGTTGACGAGGACGGCGTCTCGGAGAAAATTCTCCGCGATGAATTTTGCTCTCAGGGGATCGCCGGGCATTAAGACCGTTTCGGCGAAATCGCCTAGTTTGGCTGTAATATGAGGGGTAGGAACTGGCATAACGATATTCTCCTTAAGACTAATTTATTTATTTTCCGATTTAACTATTTTTACTATACGGCTGGTGCCCAGTCTCTCCGCGCCGAGTCTTATGAACCTTTCGGCGTCGGATATCGACGAGATGCCTCCGGCGGCTTTCATTTTGACGCCCTCTCCTATATGGCGAGAGAAGAGCTCGATATCTTCAAAGGTTGCTCCCGACTTAGAGAAACCCGTAGAGGTCTTAATAAAATCCGCGCCCGCTCTCGTGACCAAGTCGCACATAACGATTTTTTCCTCTTCCGTCAGAAGACAAGTCTCGACGATGACTTTTAGGATGCGATTGCCGCAGGCTTTTTTAAGAGTTTTGATTTCTTCTAATACGTAGTCGTAATTACCTGCGCGCAGTTCTCCTATATTGATGACCATATCTATCTCGTCGGCGCCGTTCTTGATAGCGTCTTCCGTTTCGAAAAGTTTCACCGCGGTGGTGTTGTAGCCGTTGGGGAAACCTATGACCGTACAAATCGCCAATCTGTCTCCTACGTAGTCTTTAGCTCTCTTGACGTAAGACGGAGGAATACAGACGGACGCGGTGCGATACTTAATACCGTCGTCGCATATAGCCTTAATCTCTTCCCACGTCGCGGTCTGAGCGAGAAGAGTGTGGTCGCATTTTGACAAAATATAGCTGATTTCCATTGAATTCTCCTTTATGAAAACATTTTCCTTATGATTGCGTTTTTTATCATTTCATATGCCACGTGATTATGACCGCCCTCGGGGACGATAACGTCGGCGAGTCTCTTGGACGGCTCTATAAATCTCTCGTGCATCGGTTTGACTGTAGTTATATATTGATTGACTACCGAGTCGAGACTACGACCGCGTTCTTTAACGTCGCGCATTATGCGTCGGATAATCCTCACGTCGGCGTCGGTATCGACGAAAATTTTAATATCCATCAGATCTACGAGGTCGGGGTTTTCGAAAATAAGAATTCCCTCGATGATGATGATTTTTTTACTCTCGACGGTGCGCGTGATCGACTTACGAGAGTGGGTAGTGAAGTCGTACTCGGGTACTTGGACGGTCCTCCCGTCTTTTAGCGCGCGGAGTTGTTCTATAAACAGCTCCGTATCGAATGCCGACGGGTGGTCGTAGTTGATGAGGGTACGTTCTTCATAAGTCATCTCGGGGTGATCTTTATAATAAGAATCCATACCTATGAGGACCGCCTCGTCTTCAAATGAGCGATATATCCTTTCTGCGAGCGTCGTTTTTCCCGAGCCCGTACCGCCGCAAAAGCCTATGACTATTCTGTCCATTAGTTATTCCTTTTATCGTATTCTCTTTTTTTCTCCAACCAGCATCTACGGCACATCGCGACGTAGCGGTCGTTGCCGCCGAGGCAGACCTGATCGCCTTTGAAAACGATGTTGCCGTCGTCGTCGAAACGAGCGTTGACGGTCGCTTTTCTGCCGCATTTACAGACGGACTTAATCTCGGAGACGGATTCGGCTATCTCGAAAAGTCTTCTCGATCCCGGAAAGAGGTGCGTGAGGAAGTCCGTAGCGAGTCCGAAGCATAGCACGGGGACGTTGAAGTCTATCACGACGTCGCTCAATTGATCCACCTGCTCGGGGGTAAGGAACTGGCACTCGTCCACTATTATCACCTGTCTGTCCGAGAAGCTGTCGGTGTAGAGGGTATATAAGTTTTCTTGCGGCGAAACGGTGACCGCTTCCGCCTCTAGACCTATTCTGGACTTGACGACGGTAGCGCCGTCTCTTGTGTCGACGGACGGTTTAATCAACAAAACCGACATGCCGCGTTCTTCGTAATTAAACTTGGTTATAAGAGCCTGAGCCGTTTTCGAACAGCCCATGGCGCCGTATTTGAAATATAATTTTGCCATTTATTCTATCCTACCTAATACGAGCGGTCGACTCTTGGGGGAATCTGAGGAAAACTCCGTCGAGGAGAGAAATTTCTCTTCCGCGGCGAAGAATTTCGCGGGATCCGACGAGAACATCTTAGCGATGACCTCGCCCCTTCTGACGCGATCGCCTGTTTTTTTATTGAGAATTATACCCGCACCGTAGTCGATGGAGTCCTCTTTTCTGTTCCTTCCCGCGCCCAAAAGGAGTGAAGCGAATCCGTACCCCTCGGTATCCACGCGGGAGATATAACCGTCGGCGGGAGAAACGATATCTTTTGAATGAGGACTGACCTTAAGTAGCGACGGATTGGATACGACGTCGGGATTGCCGCCTTGAGCGGCGACCATTTCCGCGAATTTTTTAAGCGCGCTGCCGTCCGATATCGTATTTCTGACCATTCTGTCGCACTCTTTCATCGTGCCCATATCGGCGAGGTAACACATATTGGCGGCAAGGATATAACATATCTCGGTGAAGTCCTCGGGACCGTTACCGGACAGAGTCTCTATCGCCTCTCTCACTTCCAGCGCATTGCCGATGGCGTTGCCGAGAGGTCTGTCCATATCGGTGATGAGCGCGAGAGTTTTTTTGCCCGCGGACTTGCCTATATCGACCATCGTGCGAGCGAGGACGGTACTTTCTTCGATCGTTTTTGCAAAAGCTCCGCTACCCGTCTTGACGTCCAGTACTATACAATCGTCGTCGGCGGCGAGTTTTTTGCCCATAATGCTGGATACGACCAGCGGAAGACTGTCTACCGTAGCGGTGACGTCTCTTAAAGCGTACAGCTTCTTATCGGCAGGCGCCAGCTCCGCGCTCTGTCCCACTATGGACACGCCTACGCGATTGACGACGTCGATGAACTCGTCTTCGGGCAACGACGTTTTTAACCCGGGGATGGACTCCAGCTTGTCTATCGTGCCGCCGGTGTGTCCTAAGCCTCTTCCGCTCATTTTGGCGACTTTGAGTCCCAGCGACGCTACTATCGGCGCGATAACCAGACTCGTTTTGTCTCCCACTCCGCCGGTGGAATGCTTGTCCACGCGGATGCCGTCTATGTCGGAGAAATCCAGCTTAACGCCGGAATCTCTCACTGCGAAAGTCAGCGCACGGGTCTCTTCTATATCCATCCCGCGGAAGAATATCGCCATAAGAAGAGCCGACGCCTGATAGTCGGGGATCTCTCCCTTGACGTATCCGTCTATGAAAAATCCGATCTCTTCCGAGCTGAGGCTCTTGCCGTCGCGTTTTTTCTTAATGATATCATACATTCTCATAGCACACCTCCGAAATAACGACGCCCTTCCGACATCGAAAGGGCTCCCGTCCGTCTACAACGTCTTATCTCATACCCTTATCGTACGGAATACCCTCGGCTTTGGGGCATCCAGACTTCTTCGCGGTCAACGCAAGGACCACCAGCACGACTACATACGGGATGATGTTATAAAAATAAATCGGCAATCCCAAATTCTTCAGGAAATCTATAGAACTGGCAAGTGGTCCTATGCTCTTAAGGAAGCCAAACATCAATGCGCCTAAAGCTATTCCGACAGGTTTCCAGTTGCCGAAGATCATTATCGCTAATGCCAAAAAGCCCATACCTGCAACGGTGGATTCAGCCGTGCCAGCTTTTACGGTAGCAATATAAACATATCCGCCTAACCCTGCAAGCATACCGGAAATAGTAGTGCCGAGATAACGCATTTTATATACGTTGACACCGACTGAAGCCGCCGCCTGAGGATGCTCGCCGCAAGCTCTCATACGAGTACCTGTTTTACTCTTATAGATCCATATCGACAAAATGATAAACAGAGCTATTACGATATACGTAGAAATATAAGCTTTATCGGCAAAAATCTTAAAAAAGTCGTTAATATCTTCATTGATTATAGCAAAGCCCTTAAACGTGTAAGGCATTTCGATTTTTTCTTGCATAAAGAACGCGAGCGCCATAGTATTGACGATAGCCGGAGCCAACATATTAAGAGCGGTACCGCCGATTGTTTGGTCTGCTTTCAAATTGATTGCCGAAAACGACAATAACAACGAAAACAAACCTCCTGCGATAGCCGATATAATCATTGCGAGTATAAACATAAGATTGGGGGTGTCGAGCATAACTCCGGCTTTTGTGCACAGATAAACGAATATCGCGCCTACAAAAGAGCCGAAAATCATTTCGCCTTCGAGTGCCAAGTTAATGACACCGCTTCTCTCGGCAAACATACCCGCAAGAGCGACTATCATAAGGGGAATAGTATAAATGATTGTCATCTGTATAATAAGTACCATAATTATACCTCCTTCTCTTCCGTATCGACAGGCGAAGAATCCTGTTCTTTTTCTATGGTTTCTTCAAACGTTTCAACTATATTTTCTCCGCCGTCCGCAACACTGTCTTGAGCTACTTTTTGAAGTTCTTTTTCTTTTTTCTTCTTAAGTCTGTCTGTTATAAAGTCTCTGACCAGCTTGGAAAAACCTGCAAAATAAATAATCAATGCGACGATAATATCGGATATATATCTGTTATATTTTGCTGAAGTAAGGTTGTCTCCGCCTTGTGCGATGTAACGCAAGAAAATACCCGTAAATATAACTGCGACAGGATTATTGCTGGCAAGAAGCGCAACGGGAATACCGTTGAATCCGTAATTGGGCAAAGAACTGTATGCCGAAGAAAACTTGAATTCGATACCGGGATTAAGATAATACAGAGCTCCGCCTACAGCTGCAAGACCGCCCGCGATAGCCATAGACAATACAATATTGCGCTTAGCGTTCATTCCTGCATATTGCGAAGCATTTCTGTTATAACCGCAAGCTTTAAGTTCATAACCGAACGTCGTCTTGTTAAGGACAACGTAAATGACGATAGCAAACAGTATCGCGATAAATATTCCCATATCTATATACGAGCCTGAGAAAATTTTATCGAGCCCTAGGGTAGGCGTTCCGTTACCCGTCAATGCCGTAGTAATGAGATATCCCGATTTTCCCGAACCCGTATTGATTAATTGCGGCATAGACGAGAATATCCACGTAACGAGGTTTGCCGATATCCAATTGGTCATAATGCAGACGATAACCTCGTTGACTCCGAATAGAGCCTTGAACAATCCGGGGATACAGCCCCAAATCATACCGAACGCCGCTCCTACTACAAGTGCCAATAACCATACGAAAAATCCGCCTGCGCCGCCACCTGTTTTAATAGATAGCGCGACCAATAACGCTCCGAGGGTCCCCATATAATATTGTCCCGGGGCGCCGATATTGAACAGACCCGTCTTAAAGGCTATCGCTACGGACAGTCCGCACATGATCAGCGGAACGGAATAGAATATCATGTCGCCGAAGTTGGTTATAATATACTTAGCCGAGCCGCTGGAAAAAGGTCCCATAAGGATAATCCCCAGTCCCTTAAAGGCGTTACCGATACTGATATCGGGAGAAATCGCCGCTATGACGAGCATGGCTATAAAGCCGACCAAAACACCTGCGAGGATACTGACTATAGAGGCAATAACCGACTTGGTACCTTCTTTCTCAAGTATATCCTTCAAAACAAGTCTATTTTGAGCGCGAGGCTCTTTATTTTTCTTCATTATCGGGCTCCTTTTCTTCGGTAACAATTTCTTCTACGACTTTTTTAAATTTTTCTTGACGTTGAGCGCCTGCCATATACAGACCCAATTCTTGCACGGTAGTAGTCTTAGGGTCCAATTCCGCTACTATCTCGCCCTCGTACATAACGAGGATACGGTCGGAGAGGTTCATAACCTCGTCCAACTCGAGAGATACCAGTAACACCGCGGCGCCGTTGTCACGGTCGCGGACGATTTCCTTATGGATATACTCTATAGCTCCTACGTCAAGACCTCTGGTGGGCTGGACTGCTATCAATAGCTTATGATTGCGGTCGAGCTCTCTTGCGACGATAGCCTTCTGCTGATTGCCGCCCGACATCGAGCGTGCCGTCGTAATAGAACCCTGCCCCGAGCGTACGTCGAACTTATCTATAAGATAATCGGAATACTCGCGGACTTCCTTAAACTTAATGAAGCCTGCTTTTTGGAAATCCTTCTCCCAATATCTCTGTAGCACCATATTCTGCTCTAGAGTATAGTCCAGCACCAGACCGTGTTTATGACGATCCTCGGGGATATGGCTCATACCGTGAGAGTTTTTATATCTGATATTCTTGTGTGAAACATCTTCATCATTGAATATAACGCAACCTTTTATTGGTTTTTCAAGACCTGTAAGAGCATGAACAAGTTCCGTCTGACCGTTACCGTCGATACCCGCTATACATACTATCTCGCCGGCTCTAACTTCAAAAGATACGTCTTTTACAGCGTCTTTTTTATGAGTTTTTGACTGCACACTGAGATTTTCCACTTTCAGTACGACGTCTCTAGTATCGGGATCGTTTTTGTCTATTTTGAGTTGCACCGGACGCCCTACCATCATTTCGGACAGTTCTTCCTTAGTCGTATTCTTAACGTCTACGATGCCTATATACTTACCCTTACGGAGTACCGTGCAACGATCTGCTACAGCCATTATCTCATTGAGCTTATGCGTGATGAAGAGTATGGATTTGCCTTCCTTAGCAAGATTACGCATAATCTCCATAAGCTCGTCTATCTCTTGAGGCGTAAGCACGGCGGTAGGCTCGTCGAAAATAAGTATCTCGTTGTCTCTATAGAGCATCTTAAGTATCTCGGTACGCTGTTGCATACCGACTGTTATCTCGTCTATAGTGGCGTCCGGATCGACGTTGAGCCCGTATTTTTCGGACAACTCGACCACTCTCGATCGGGCTTCCTTTTTCTTAATAAAACCTAGCTTGGTAGTCTCTGCGCCCAGAATAATATTATCAAGAACGGTAAAACATTCCACCAGTTTAAAGTGCTGATGGACCATGCCTATCCCGAGAGCGGTGGCGTCGTTGGGGGAAGTGATTTTGACTTCCTTTCCGTCCTTCTTGATGATACCTTGCTCCGGTTGATACAGTCCGAACAATACCGACATCAAGGTCGACTTACCGGCGCCGTTTTCTCCCAGGAGAGCGTGTATCTCTCCTCTTCTCAACTGCAACGTAATGTCATCGTTGGCTTTAATCCCCGGGAACTCTTTCGTGATACCTAGCATCTCGATAACGTACTCGCACGGACTATCTGCAGGTTGAGAGACATGGTCTTCCGATACGGGAACAGGTTCCTCCGACACGGTCACAGTCTCGACCAACATGTCTTCCGTCGGAACAGGAGATATCGATTTCTTTTTTGCCATAGCATTTCTCCTAAATGAATTACAGAATACACATATATTATACAATAAGGTAAACGCGTTTGCAATACCGAAAATAGAGAAAAGAGGAAGCTTTCGGCTTCCTCTTTTCTCTATCGATATTGTATCGAATTATTTGTCAAGGGTGAAATTGATGTTGCTCTCTGCAAATTGAGCGGTCCACCATGCTTCGACGTTGATGTCGGCAGCTACTTCGGACTTAATTTCTATAGTACCGTCTTTGATAGCATTGAACAGAGTGTTGTATTGAGCTTTGGTGAAGGAATCCGAGAATCTGCTGGTGGAGAAAGGAATTCCGGTAGCATCGTCGGAAGCACCGAGATTCTGAGTCTTACCGGCAAGAACGTTATCCCACTCGTTGTTGTATATCTGACCGAGAACCTTTTCTACGGACACGGAAAGGCCTTTAACTGCAGAGGTGATAACTCTTTCGGAAAGATTGCTCTGGTCGACGTCGACACCGATTATTTTACCGTCGGTAGTAAGTTCTGCAGCAGCTTTTACGCTTGAGAACATAGAACCGCCGCAAGCGAAGACCACTTCGGTCCCGGTATTATACCAACCGGTAATTTGAGTTTGAAGCTCGTTGGAAGCAGAGAAGCTGTCGCCATATAAGAAACTAATCTTAACGTCAACTTTCTTTTCGAGCAATTTAGCTGCCGCATTGGCACCCTGTACATAACCGTAAGCGAAGCGGTTGCAAGCAGGGTTAGATCCGCCGCCACCAAAGGTACCGCCGAGCTTAGTATAGCCGTCGATAACTGCGGCATAACCAGCCATAAATCCAGATTCTTGCTCTTTATAAACGATAGCGGTTACGTTGCTGAGAACAGTACCGTTGTCATTACCATCTTCATTAACGGAATCGGTGATTGACCAGCCGTCAACGAAGACAAATTTGACTTCGGGAGACTCTTTAGCAACGGTACGCATTGCACTGGCTTGTAAGAAACCGGGGGCTACGATAACCTTAGCACCGTTCTTGATAGCCTGACGCATCGCGGCAACACGGTCGTTGTCGTTGGCATCGGCACCGTTGGCGGGCTGGTAATAGTTATAAGACAATTCGTGAGCTTCGGCATACTTCTTAGCACCCTCATAAGTACCTTGGTTGAAACCGCCGTCCATAAGCTGACCTACGTCGGTTACGACTGCGATTTCATAGACTTCGTTGTCACAGCCGGCGAAGATCGCGATGCAAGATACTGCGACGACTACGCAAAGCAGAACTGCTAACAATTTTTTCATTTTGGAATCCTCCATACAAATATTTTTATTCGGTCTTACGACCATAAGTATTATATCACGCTAAAAATACTTGTCAATATCAAGACGGAAAAAAAGTGTGCACTTTTAAGATAAATTTAAGTAAAATTTTTCTTATCGTTTTTCGGCGACGTATTCCGCGACGAGGAGCTCCGGGCGATTGAATATTCTGGGGACGGGGGCGGAGCTTCCGAGTCCTCTGGAGACTATCATATCAGTATTATTATTCTTATATATACCTTGAGTATACTTAGGGAACAAGCCCTGACTCTTGGTGTAGACGCCTTTTCCGAAGATTCTCCATTGACCGCCGTGGGCGTGACCCGAGAAGACGTAGTCGTACTCTAGAGAGGTATAGGCGGACATAAATTCCGGACGGTGCGAGAGCGCCAGGACGGGGCGGGCGGGGGGCTCCTCCAGCGAACGCGCCCTCTTCTCCAGCGCGGATTCTTGATCGGACAAAGAATAGACGTTGGGGTCGTCGAGTCCCAGAATAGAGAACGATTTCCCGTTACATTCCGCTAAATAGTATTCGTCTTCCAACACAATGACGCCGTAGTTTTTTAATCGATTCTTAATATCTTCGTATACGTCTATAGGGAGATTGGCTTCGTGATTACCCGTGACGAAGACGAGTTTTTGCCCTTGGAGTTTTTCGACCAATGCGAAAGCGTTTTCCGTACCGTTATCATCGAACGTATCCCCCGTGAAAAAAACGTAATCGGGGTTGATATCCAGCACCTTTTCTGCCAATTTCTCGTTATCTACGCCGAAAGAAGCGTTATGCAGGTCGGATATCACGGCTATTTTCAGACCGGACAGTCTGTCGTCCTCGATCGTATAGACGGTAGTCCCGAAGGTAGAATTCTCCCACACCAAGTATGCGGAAAAAATCAAAATCAATGAAATTATCACAATAATCGCTATAAACATTCCGCGGACATCCTTAAAAGTGGTGTTTTTCACGTTATATTATATTGTAACACGCGTAAAAGAATACTGTCAAAGGGGGATAACCGATGAGAAAATAAGAATAGTTTTTTAACCTAAATTAAAATATTTTTTCTATTTATTGATTTTAGCGGTATTAATGGATGCAATTAAAAGACGACGAATAGTTCCGCAACAGTTATACAATTTATCAATCTCTTGTCGTGTGGCAATATCTGCGTTTATAAATAATTCTAGCCAATATTCCGTTTCATAACATTCTTTGAGTGCTATTTTCAATTTAGCAATGAAATCGGCTTTCCCGTGGGCATAATTAGCTTCACGAATATTTGCACCGATTGACGTAGAACTGCGCTCTAGCTGATTTACAAGCGAATAATGTCCTTTAATCGACTCGCAAAAACTCACTGCATCTATAGCTAACTCCATTGATAAATCTACTAATTTATTGTCTTTCATTTGTACACCTTTAATATAAGTCTAGCAAATTTAATTAAAAATTGCAAAAGAATTTAAAAAACCATGAAATATCCGCCTACTGGCGGATATGAAACAATTGCAAAGCAATTATGAAATTTTCTACTTCGCAGAAAATGAAATAAAATAAATCCTATCTTGCCACAAGGCATTTCATTCGCTAAAAGCGAATTTCATATACGAAGTGTATTTCATAAATCCGACATAGGATTTATTTCATTGAAAAAGCACTTACGTTCGCAAGTGCTTTTTCTTGGTGGAGCATATCGGGGTCGAACCGGTGACCTCTTGAATGCCATTCAAGCGCTCTACCAACTGAGCTAATGCCCCTTGAATTCCTTATGATATTAGCACAAGGAATTTTTTAAGTCAAATATTTTTTTAATATTCGTCGGTAAAATCCGAAAATTTCGGTTGATTACTTGACGAATGCCGAAAAGGCGAGGTGCGCCGAGTACAAATCCGCCTTGGAAATGAGCTCGTTGGGGGAATGCATTGCAAGTACGGGCACTCCTACGTCGACAGTCTCGATGTTGTTGTTGCTTATGAATTTGGCAACCGTTCCGCCACCGCCGAGGTCGACTCTGCCCAGTTCCGCGGTCTGCCAGACCACTCCGTTGTCGTTGAAGAGCTTACGAATATATCCGACGAGTTCCGCCGAAGCGTCGTTGGAGCCGGACTTGCCTCTTGCTCCCGTAAACTTGCACATAGCGACACCCTTGTTCATAAAGGAAGTATTGAGGTCCTCGAAGCAGGACGCGAACGCGGGGTCGTAGCCTGCGGTAACGTCTGCGGACAGGCATATGGAATTTTGTCTGAGGACGGACGGGAGTACGCCGTAGTTGCGGGCGATTTCGTCCAAAATGTCTCTTATGATTATGCACTGCATTCCGGAGGGGCCTTCGGAGCCGATTTCTTCTTTATCGGCAAGGATGGTTAAAACCGTACGATCGGTTTTAGCGCCGATTGTCGCGGTTATCTCGGGGTAAGCGCAGACTCTGTCGTCGTGTCCGTAACCTGCGATGAACGCTCTGTCGAATCCTACGTCTCTGGACTTATGCGCGGGGACTACTTCCAGCTCTGCGGAGAGGAAGTCTTCTTCTATCATTCCGTACTCGCAATTGAGTATCTCGAGGACGCCCTTTTTCACCGCGTCCTTATCTTCTCCCTGTACGGGGATACCGCCGACTATGATGTTGAGATTCTCCGCTTCGAAGCCTTCCGCGATAGTCTTCCTTGCCTGCTCTTGTCCGAGATGAGGAAGAATGTCGGAAATATAGAACACTGGGTCGGAGTCCTTTTCGCCTACTGCTATATCTATCTTGGAACCGTCTTTAAGTACGACTGCGCCGTGCAGGGCGAGCGGGATGGTCAGCCATTGATACTTCTTGATACCGCCGTAATAATGGGTCTTGAGATAAGCCATGCCTGCTTTCTCGTACATCGGGACCTGCTTGAGGTCGAGACGGGGGCTGTCCACGTGAGCTACCAAAATACGGACGCCTTCTTTAATAGATTCTTCCGTACCGGCTCTGAGAATGAAGAGAGCCTTGCCTCTGTTGTTGAGATAGAGTTTGGAGCCGGGGACGATTTTATCGCCGAGGCGATACTCGGAATAACCTTCCTTTTTCAGCCAGTCCACGGTATAAGCGACGGTTTCGCGTTCCGTCTTACCTGCGTCGAGGAACTTTTTATAACCCTCGGCATAATCGAATATTTCACGGACGGTGTTTTCGTCCGCGTTTTTGTAAACGTTGGTTCTTTCATAACAAGATATCATATTAACACCTCTAAAAACGTAAATTACTCCGATTATATCACGGAGCGGTCGAGATGTAAACTTTTTGACGAGAAGTCGCATCCTTCGGTTGCTAAGTCTCGACGTAATAAAGTTTTCGATTTTCTATTGTAATTTAACTAGAATTTTATTATAATCGTTATTAGGCGTGTATGCGTCATCGATATTTATTATACGGAGGTCAGCAATGGAAAAAAGAATTATAGGCGATTATCCCGTCATCGGAATAAGACCCACTATCGACGGTCGAAGAGGCGTACTGGGAGTACGCGAAAGTCTGGAGGATCAGACTATGAATATGGCGAAATCCGCCAAGGAGCTGTTTGAAAAGAATCTTTTCTATTCCAACGGCGAGCACGTCAAAGTGGTCATTGCGGACACTACCATAGGCAGAGTGGCGGAAGCCGCCGCCTGCGAAGCCAAGTTTAAAAAAGAAGGCGTCGACATAACTCTCACCGTTACGCCCTGCTGGTGTTACGGCAGCGAGACTATGGATATGAATCCTCTGACGATAAAGGGCGTGTGGGGATTCAACGGCACTGAAAGACCCGGCGCGGTGTATCTGGCGGCGGTACTTGCCGCGCACGCGCAAAAAGGTCTGCCGGCATTCGGCATCTACGGAAAGGACGTACAGGACATGGACGACACTTCCATCCCCGAGGACGTCAAGGAAAAACTTCTCCGCTTCGGCAGAGCGGCGATAGCCGCGGCTACGATGAGAGGTAAGTCGTATCTTCAGATAGGTTCTATCTGCATGGGTATAGCGGGTTCTATCATCAACGTGGAATTCTTCGAAGAATATCTCGGAATGAGAGTGGAGAGCGTAGACGAAGTGGAAGTCATCAGACGAATGGAAAACGGCATCTACGATCACGAGGAGTACGAAAAGGCTCTGGAATGGACCAAGAAAAAATGTAAAATCGGTTGGGACAAAAACCCCGAAGCGTTGCAAGCTTCCGACGAGAAAAAAGCCGACCAGCTGGAATTCGTCGTCAAGATGATGTGTATAATCAAGGACCTGATGAACGGTAACAAGAATCTTCCTAAAGGTTGCGAAGAGGAAGCCGTGGGACACAATGCCATCGTAGGCGGATTCCAAGGACAGCGTCAATGGACGGACTTCTACCCCAACTGCGATTATCCGGAAGCACTGCTTAACTCTTCCTTCGACTGGAACGGCGCGAGAGAGCCCTACGTGCTGGCTACGGAAAACGACACTCTCAACGCAACGAGCATGCTCTTCGGCAAGCTTCTCACGGGCAGAGCTCAGATGTTCTCCGACGTGAGGACTTACTGGAGCGCGGATTCCGTCAAAAGAACTACCGGTTACGAGCTGGAAGGTCACGCGAAAGAGGCGGGAGGATTTTTACACTTAATCAATTCCGGTGCCTCGTGTCTGGACTTCTCCGGAGCGGTCAAAGACGATAACGGCAATCCCGTCGTCAAGCCTTTCTGGGAGATGAGCGAAAAGGATCAAGACGCACTGCTCGATGCTACGGAGTGGTGTTTCGCGGATCTCGGTTACTTCCGCGGCGGCGGATACTCGTCCAGATTCGAAACGAAAGTCGAGATGCCCGCTACGATGATGAGACTCAACATAGTTAAAGGTCTCGGACCCGTCATGCAGATATGCGAAGGTTACACCGTGGCACTGCCCGAAAAGGTTTCGGACGCTCTGTGGAAACGTACCGACTACACCTGGCCTTGCACTTGGTTTACTCCCGTCATAACCGGGAAAGGCGCGTTCAAGTCCGCGTACGACGTGATGAACAACTGGGGCGCCAATCACGGTGCGATTTCTTACGGTCATATCGGAGCGGATCTCATCACTCTGTGCAGCATATTAAGGATACCCGTATGCATGCACAACGTAGACGAGGATAAAATATTCCGTCCGGCGGCGTGGAACGCGTTCGGTATGGACAAAGAAGGACAGGATTTCCGCGCCTGTCAGGTATACGGTCCTCTCTTCAAAACGATTAAGTAATTATGAATAAAGAAAAACCGTCCGGGGTACTGGCGTTTGACTTCGGAGCAAGTTCCGGCAGAGCCATAGTCGGCACCTTAAACGACAACGTTTTAACTACCACCGAAGTCTATCGCTTCTATAACGGAGCGATAGATCGCGGCGGCAAATCGTACTGGGATATAGACAGGCTCTTCTCGGAGCTTCTCGTCGGCATAAAAAAGGCTGCGGAAAAGTTCGACGTACTCTCGATAGGTATAGACACCTGGGGGGTTGACTTCGCACTGCTAAAAGACGGCAGACTCCTCGACCTGCCTCTGTGCTATCGCAACGCCGACAACGACGGGATGGCAGAGGAGCTGGGAAAAAAGATCGATCTCGACAGACTGTATTCCGTAACAGGCACTCAGATACTGGACATTAATACCGTGTGTCAGTTGCTCGCGCTCAAGACAAACAATCCTTCTCTTGTCGACGACGCCGACGCTCTCCTTATGATGCCGGACCTCTTCGCGTACCTGCTTACAGGGAATAAGCGCAACGAAATAACCGAGGCGTCAACTTCCGCTCTACTCGACGTGAAAAATCTCGTCTGGGCTGAAGACATAATGGAAAAGCTGGGAATAAATAAGAACTTATTCTGCGATTTGGTATACCCGGGCGAGGTTATCGGGCACCTAAAAGAGTCTATATGCGAATATGCGGGCATAACTCCGATACCCGTCCTGGCGGTAGCGGGACACGACACCGAATCGGCTCTGTACGCCATACCCTCCGAAGAAGACGACTTCTTGTTTTTATCCTGCGGCACCTGGAGTCTACTTGGGACCAAGCTCAAATCTCCCGTAATCGATCCCGAGCTGAAGTATGAATTCACCAACGAGGTCGCCGTAAGCGGAGAGATTGCGTTTCTTCAAAACATAACGGGACTGTATGTCGTACAGGAATTGCTCAAAGAGTGGAACGCTCTCGGAGCAGGGCTGAGTTTTTCCGATCTGGAAAAGGAAGCCGCGGCAGCAGAATACGGCGGACAGCTAATAGACACCGACGATAAAGTTTTCACGGGCACGGGGAGTATGACGGACGGACTGAGAAAATATTGCGAAAAGACCTCTCAGAGACTGCCCTCTTCTCGCGGCGAAACGGTCCTGGTACTGTACAAATCTCTTGCCGAAAAATACCGTGCGGCTATTGAAAAGATCGAGAGTCTGACGAGCAAAAAATTCGACAAGCTGTATATGGTCGGAGGAGGAAGCAAGAGCTCCGTCCTCATCGGGATCATAGAAGAAGTCTGTCGAAAGAAAGTCGTTCCGTCGGGGACCGAAGGGTCCGCTATCGGAAATATCGCCGTACAGCTGACGGGGTTGAACATAACGGACAAAAAAGAGCTGTCGACAATACTGGAAAATTCTATTTAATCAAGGAGAATACAATGAAATACGCTAAGTTGAGAAAACAAATGGTAGACGTCTGCAGAAGGATGTGGACGCTGGGCTGGGTCGCAGCCAACGACGGAAATCTGTCCGTAAAAATCAACGACGACCTCTTCATGTGCACGCCCACGGGCGTGAGCAAGAGCTATATCACTCCGGATATGCTTATTCTTATCAATCGCAAAGGCGAGATAATCGAAGGAAAAGGAAAACCGTCTTCCGAAATCAAAATGCATCTGCGCTGTTACGCGGAGCGCGACGACGTAGGAGCCGTCATGCACGCACATCCCCCTGTTGCTACCGGGTTTGCCTGTGCGCACGTTCCGCTCGACAGTTATTCGATGATAGAAACCGTCATCGCGATAGGTTCCGTACCGATCGCTCCTTACGGCACTCCTTCCACCAATGAAGTCCCCGACGGAATAGCGCCCCTTCTTCCCGAGCACGACGTTATCTTGCTTGAAAATCACGGTGCTCTTACCGTGGGTGCGGACCTGACAACCGCCTACTACAGAATGGAGACGCTGGAGCTGTACGCCAAGATTATGCTCACCGCCAATCAGCTGGGCGGAGCCAAAGAAATAAGCAAAGAAAACATTGACCGACTCATCTCGATGAGAAGTCAATACAAAGTCACCGGCAGGCACCCGGGATATAAAAAGTTTTCTTAAGTTATGATTGCCGCTTTGCGGCAGTTGTGAGTTATAGTGCCTAACGGCAGTTATGAGTTAGGAGTTGTAAGTTACGACCAGGAAAAGTTAAAACGCCCTCGAACGGGGGCGTTTTTCATATATAATCGTTGCGGAGATCGTTATCCTTAATAAGATCTCTGACGGCGTAAGCGTGAGGTTCCAAAAAGTCGTCGGCTACGTCGGAGAGGCGTTCTAGGCGAAGCTCTGCAGCTATTTTCGAACAAAACGATTCTATAAGCTTTTCTATCTCTTTAGTATCCGTCGGCGGATAAAACAGGATAAGCTCGAGCAATGCTGTTGCCCAATCGAGCGACGGTAGGTTTCGCATTGCCCTGAATCGCCATTTATAATAAGGCATAAAGGAGTCGTTGAGAATGAAGACAGCCTCGGATGCGCTGTCTACGAATCGGTTAAGCGCAAGTCTTGCGGCGCCATATTCTCCGTGGCGGATACATCTGGAGTAGTTATACTGCCCGGATTGAGCCATCTCCAAAAGACAGCGAGCAAGATTCTTGCATTTGACGTCCGCGGGGACGTTTTTTATAGCGTCTCTTATTCTCAAAAATTCTCCCGTACCGTCGTAAAAAACTTCGCCGTTGACGGCTTCCGCGAGATATTCGGACGGAATAACCAGCCAGTCGGTAAGAGACTCGGGCGCGCCGTCGGAGCCGGTATATCTTCTGTAAAAATCGGATATTCCGATTACTCCCAATCTGCCGTCGTAGGCGGAATGCAGGGAATCTCTCTCGACGTGTTCCTTTATCAATGCGTCGTAGGCACGCGACAGGAGAAATTTTTCTCTCGGGGTCACGTCGTCTCCGACAAATATATAAAACCCCGTCTCGAAGTCGTGATCCGACGATATTTCGTCGTCGAAGCCGTAGCATTCCGAGCCGTGACCGACCAATCCGGTCGCGACGCGAGGATACAGAGACGGGAATTTTTCTTTAATCATTTTTTCGCCGTACTCGAAATAGAATGCGCGAGACTTATCTATTGCTTTCATATATCTCCTTATAGAGGCGTTCGAATCGTTCCGCATCGGCGGAGTATCCGAAATATCTCAACGAGGGGACGCACTTCTCCAATATAAAGGCGAAGTTGCCGTCGAGCGTGTTGCGAGGATCTCTAAGAGCCTCGACCGCTTTGTCGAGAAATACGGGCACTTCCGAATCGGCGTCGTCGACGACGTAACGAAGTTCTGCCAGATTGATATACGTTATCGCGACTTCTCCAAAGTACTCGTCGCTATTCTTAAGACAATCGAGCGCCTTGTTAAAAAGCTCCTCGCTCTTAAAAAACTCTCCGATGTCCTCGAGCGTAAGCGCCATATTGTTGTATAGAGAAGCCATTAAATAGTCGTCGGTCTCGGCATCCGATTCATAGACTGCGAGAGCCTTGTCAAACAATTCCAGACTCTCCTCGGGACGATCGAAACTTTTAAGCGCGGTGGCGCAATTGACGTAAATCGTCGCTCCGGAAATTTTATCAGTCAAGCCGTCTTTTTCTATGAGCGATACAACCTCTTCTATTATCTCCGTTCCGCGTTTTTCGTTACCTACTTTTCGATAATATCCGACCAGCTCCGAGAGCACGGACAGAAGTCCTCTCTCGTCTCCGAGGGTTCTTGCTTCTCTCTCCCAGTACTCCAAAAGGCGACCCGCGCCGTCGTAATCGTTTTTATCGAAAAGGCGATTGACTCTATCTATAATCCTCATAACGGGGATTCTGTCGACAGGCTCGTTGCCGCAACCTTCGCATCCGAATCGAGACATATATAGCACTCCTTAATATTTTTTTCAATTATAGTATACATATCTCTATAAGCGCAAGCCGAATTTTTACGCTCATATGTATAAATTTTTGAATATTCCATATTTTATACAGTCTTTATTCATAATATTTTGCATAAAAGGTTTAATAATGAATAAAAAAATAATTTTATGAAAAAATCTTGAATTTAATCCGAGACGGATACATAATATCGGCAGAATTTAGTTAATCAATCGGAGGAACCGAAAATGAAAAAAGCATTGGTTATAATTATGGTAATCGTATTGGCGATATCTTCCGTCGCGCTTCTATCCGGATGCGACGAAGTAGAAGTCAAGTTAATCGACGTAGAACTCAGTCAGGAAGAGTATGCCTTCGGCGTGAAAAAAGGCAACACGGAGCTTCTTAATTCCGTCAATTCTTTCCTCACCGAGAAGAAGAGCGACATCGACGCGATATTCGCAAAATACGCGGACGCGACTCCCGAGGAATTGACGAGTTTCGGCAGCTCGGACATCAAGACCGTGCCTTCCGGCGCAGATAATGAACTGGTCGTAGCTACGAATCTTGATTTCTCTCCCTTCGAATACACCAACGGCACCAAGATAGCCGGTATCGATATGGAGATAGCTCAGTTGCTTGCCAACTATCTCGGCAAGACTCTGGTCGTAGTGCATATGGATTTTAACGCGGTTGTGACGACCGTCCAGACTAAAGACGAATACGACATCGCGATGGCGGGTCTCTCCATCACTCCCGAGCGTGAAGAGCAAATCGATTTTTGCGACGTATACTACAATGCGACGCAATCCATCATCGTCAAAGAAGACGACACCACTTTCGACGACTGCAAGATAGACGGCAAGTACGACGCGGAGCTGGTAGAAGCCAAGCTTGCTACTCTCGGCGGAGATGCGGCGATATGCAGCGGACAACTCGGAACCACTTCTCAATATTACGTAGAAGGCAACGAATCGTTCGGTTTCGCAGGATACGACAACCTGACTTTTAAGGGGCACTCCAGTGCGGCAGAAGCGGTCAAGGATATGCAGAACGGCAACATCGCATTCGTAGTCGTCGATCAGACTACCGCGAAGAATATAGTTAAAAGCATCTGAAAATGAGCGCGAAGTGGGCAAAATTCGTTAAAGCATTTATCGACAACGAAGGCTACAAAAACGTCTTGCATGGACTGGGCACGACGATGGAGATAGCCTTCTTCGGCTTTCTTATAGGTATAGTCATAGGTCTGCTGATAGCGACCGTCAAGGTTTCGTCGGCGAGAAATAAAGCTATCGGAATATTATCGAAAATAGGCGACGTGTACGTGGGGTTTTTCCGCGGCACGCCTATTATCGTACAATTGCTTCTCATCTATTACGTCCTATTCCCCGCGATCGGAATCAAGACGGACGCTCTTGCCGTCGCTATAATAACCTTCGGGCTGAACAGCGGCGCCTACGTATCGGAGATAATGCGTAGCGGAATCTTATCCGTAGACAAGGGGCAGATGGAAGCGGGACGTTCCGTCGGATTGTCGTACACGACCACGATGATGAAAATCGTCTTGCCTCAGGCACTGAAAAATTCTCTGCCGAGTCTGGGCAACGAGCTCATCGCGCTGGTCAAAGACACGTCGGTAGTGTCCTTCATAACCGTAATGGACCTTACCAACGCATTCAAGCTTTTGGGTTCCGGAACTTACGAGTTTATCATCCCGTATCTTATGCTTGCGCTTGTTTATCTGATAATCGTGCTGGCACTGACGGCAATAATCAAGCTGATAGAAAGGAGACTTAGAAAAAGTGAAAAGCAATAACGAGCCTCTGATTTCCATAAAAAATCTAACGAAAAAATTCGGCAATCTGATGGTCCTCGACGACGTATCCACCGACATATACGAAGGTGAAAAAGTCGTTATACTGGGACCGTCCGGGGGCGGAAAATCCACCCTGCTGCGTTGCGTCAACTGTCTGGAAGACCCTACGTCGGGGCACGTGATTTTTGACGGAACGGACCTATGCGATCTGCACGTAGACATCAACAAGGAGAGAGAAAAGCTGGTGATGGTTTTTCAGCAGTTCAATCTCTTCAACAATCTCAACGTACTCGACAACGTAACCGTTGCACCTATTCTCATCCGTACCAAAGCAATGAGACAGGCTAAGATATTCAACGCATTTTTACCCGTCCGCAACTTCTTGGTGAAGATTGTCAAGCCCGTCGCGGACAAGGCGTGCGACCATAAAAAAAGTCGGTTGACGAAAAAAATCGAATCGGTCAAAAATCAACTGGCGCCTCTCGAGGCGGAGTGGGAATCGACCAAAGTCGTATCGGACGTCGCGGGGAAAGTCAAAGTCACGTACGACAAGAAGCTGACCGCAAAAAAATTCCGTCTTACGCACAAGCTGGAAAAAGCCGAGTATGCGTTGTCCGATCTGAAGTATATAGAGATCAAGGAAAAAATCGTCCCTCAATACACGTCCCAGAAACAAATTATAGAAGAAGCCGAAGCCAAGGCGAAGGCACTCCTAGAGAGAATAGGTCTGAGCGATAAAGCCGACGTCTACCCTTCTACTCTGTCGGGCGGTCAAAAGCAGCGTATAGCGATAATAAGGGCACTTGCTATGGAGCCTAAGGTTCTGCTCTTCGACGAGCCGACGTCCGCTCTCGATCCCGAAATGGTCGGGGAAGTTCTTAATCTCATAAAAGAACTTGCCGACGAAGGAATGACTATGCTCATCGTCACGCACGAGATCGGATTCGCTCGCGAAGTGGGCACGAGAATACTCTTCATGGACGGCGGAAAAATAACCGTCGACGAGGCGCCGGACGCATTCTTCAATTCTCCCGATAACCCGAGATTGAAAGAATTCCTCTCCAAGGTTATCAGCCAATAACCGCTCCCGAGCAAAAGATAATATAAACGAATACCGCCGTCAACGACAGCACGCCTGCGATGACGGCTTTTTTCTTTTTATCAAGCAAAATATATTTTGACAAAGCGACTAATACCGCGACGTAAAACACCGTAACTATCCCCATGCCGCCGACTTCGACACTAGCGTAAGGAAGTAGCGATATAATCCTTACGACGAACATAATGACGACGATGAGATACTTGGCGGGATAAAGCAAGAACGAGAAAATCGGGGATATCGCGGAGGCTACAGACGCTACGGCAAGGAGCGTATACAGCACGGTAACGAGGGGAAGCACGAGTAAATTGGCTATCGTGAAGTATATCGAAATCGTCCCGAAGACCTCAGTCATTGCGGGGAATATTCCTACGGTAGACGATATACTCGCGGCTACGGAAGAGGAAATCGGCTTAAACCTAAAGACTTTTCTCAGAGGTCTTTCCAAAGTGCCGTGGAATAATATGAGACCGCCCACCGCGCCAACGCTCATTAAGAATCCCAAGTCGAACAGCATAGAGGGGTCCGTAAGAACTATCACGGACACCGCCGTCCCCAGACACGACAAAGAATCCGCCTTGACGCGCAACACTTTAGCCGCCATAACCACGGTCGTCATAATTATCGCTCTCAAGATACTGGGCGAGTTGCCGCACAGGTACATATATAAAAAGAGAACCGCGTCGGTTACGACGAGAGATATAATACCCTTAATCCTCAGTTTCTTAAATATCCATAATATAATAGCGGATAAAAAGCCTACGTGCAGACCCGACACCGCGAAGATATGAGACAGAGAAGCGACACGTATTTCCTCGTTGTCGGTCGAATCGAGATAGCGTTTATCTCCGAACATCAACGCTTCCGCTATGCCCTGTTGATCGCGATTAAGCACTTTTGAAAACGATTCAGACAGGCGATTACGGACTTTTTCTCTCACTCTCAACGCGTCTTGCCCTACTACCGTAGGGGTTTCGGAAGTTTCCGCAAGATAAAGAATATCGTCGTTGATTAGGGACGCCGAAGAGATATCGAGAAAATCGAAGTCTACGGAATCGACTTTACCGTGCGTCACGACGAAGTCGCCTATATTGATATCGTCGGTATAGTCGACGTAGATACGGAGTCTACCGTCGTAACCTTGTCCGTCCAATTTGACATCCTCGAGATACAATGCGCCGTCTTTGACGTAATCGACGCGTCCTTCTATTAGCGCGTTGTCCGTTGCGACATCGGGCGGGCGAGTGACGTAGTAGTCTATCAAAAACGCGCCGAATCCGATCGTCAAAACAACGGAGACGAACAATAAAGCAACGGAATGCTTTTTGAAAAAGAGAATAACTGACAATAAAACAGTCGCTCCCAGCACGGAAGACGTGACTATGAGAGCGACCGTATTAATTACTACAGATGCGGACAGAAGCACTCCCGCCGAGAGAAGGATAGCGAAAAACACTATCGGTCTCGTATTGGCGATTCTGTCTTTAAGCATTCAGTACTTTATTTTTCCCAAGGGAAGACGTATTGAGTGAGACCGAGGTCGTCACGGACCTTGGACATTTCTTTCTGTACGGACTCGTTGATCGGCACGCCGGAATCTTTTCTGGAGAGCCATACGAGGTGTTCTTTTTCTCCTGCGCTGTATATTCTCTCTTCACCGGGGGCTTTTTTGGAATTACGGACGGATCTGATGATATCGCCGGCTTTTTTACGGCAGAGGTCTTCTCCGAGGAAGTGATTGGTGTCGATCGCGATGAAGAAGTGACCGAGCTTATAGGGGCACTTGTTGCCGTTTTCGTCGACGCCGTTGAGGTCTTTGCCGTAGACGCCGTCCTGAAGGACTGCGGAGAGGAGTTCTACTACCATTGCGTAGCCGTATCCCTTGTATCCGCCGAGAGCCTCGCCTATTCCGCCGAGGGTTGCAAGCGCCGCGGTACCTTTTCTGATTTTCTTGAGAGCTTCGCCGGCATCGCCTTCCACGGGGTTGCCGTCGATGTCTACGATGGTACCGGGATGTACGGGCTCGCCTATTCTGGCGTAGTACTCTATCTTACCGTTCTGCGTAATGGAAGTGGCGCAGTCGATGAGGAAGTCGAAGTCTTCGTCGGTGGGGATACCGATGGTGAGGGGGTTGGTTCCGAACATACCTTCCACGCCGAAGGTGGGAGCTACGGACGGACGGGCATTGGTACCGGTGATACCGATGCAGCCTTCTTTACAAGCCATGGTGGGGTAATATCCTGCGATACCGTAGTGAGTGGAGTTACGGACGACTACCATACCCATACCGTATTGTTTCGCTTTGTCTATAGCCATTCTCATAGCTTTATAGCCGATGACCTGTCCCATACCGTGGTGTCCGTCTACGACTGCGGTGGTGGGGGTTTCTTTAACTATTTCGAAATTGGTCACGGGGAATTGGATACCTGCTTCTATACGATCGATATAGATGGGCTTAAAGCGGTTGCAGCCGTGGGACTCGATACCTCTTCTGTCGGACTCGAGAAGCACGTCGGCGACTATCTCGGCATCTTCTCTGGGGCATCCTACTCCGACGAAAGCGTCTACGAAGAAGTCATTGGCTGTTTTCCAATCAAGGTTCATTTTGGGCATATTGATAATCCTCCTAAAAAATTACGTTTTTTATTATTTGTCGTCTGAAGTGTCGTTGTCGAAAATCTCTATATATCGCTGAAGGTCGTGCTTAATTATTCTTATAGCGGTGCTTCTGCCTTCTATGCGGATATCCGCGGTAACCTTATCCTCGAGAGTTTTATAAACCGTAAAAAAGTGGACGAACTCATTGAGGGTGTGTTGCGGAATGGCTCCTATATCTCTGATGTGATTATAATTGGGGTCCTCGAAGGGAATGGCGATGATTTTATCGTCGATGTAGCCGTTGTCTCGCATCGAAACGACTCCGACGGGATAACATCTGACCAGTGAAAGAGGCACGATGGGCTCGGAGCAGAGGACCAGAACGTCCAGAGGGTCGTTGTCGTCGGCATAAGTACGGGGGATGAATCCGTAGTTGGCGGGATAGTGCGTAGAAGTATATAAAACTCTGTCGAGAGCGAGGAGTCCCGTTTCTTTATCGAGCTCATACTTATTTTTACTGTTCTTAGAAATCTCCACCACCGCGACGAAGTCTTCGGGATTGATTCTAGACGGATTGATGTCGTGCCAGATATTCATAACTGCTCCTTATCGAGATTGTTGTTTTCATACTATCACAAGCGTGAAAATAAATCAATATTAAACTTAATTAAAAGGTAACTATTCGGCGTTTTTATCCGAGAAGTTGTCCAGTGCCGATTTCATTGCGATATTGGAAGTGATATAATCCACTCCGTACTCGGTCGCAAGAATAAGAGCGTCTTTCGGATTATCCACCGTCCATACTCCCACCTTAAGACCTGCGGCGTGGAAACTCTCGACCATATCTTTTGTGAGGAAGTCAAACAAAATAGACAGGTCGCAACGGGTTTCGATTATCTTGTTCATACGTGCTTCGGCGCCCGTTATTCCGTCCACCTCGGTGAATAAACCCGTAAGAACGAGTGCCTGCAAAGTTACGTCGGCGTCTTTACTGCGGATATACTCGAGCATTGAGAAGTTAAAAGAAATATAGGTGACTTCCACGCCCGAGGCATTGACCGCCGACATGATGCCGTCGATCTCTTCGTTGGTTATATCCTTGGCTTTCAGCTCCACTATCGCTCTCTTGTTGCCCTCGCGGCATATGGAGAGATACTCGTCGAAGGTAGGCGCGAAAGAAACTCCGTCGACCTTGAGAGGCGTAGAGAGAATTTCGTCAAGAGTCGCTTCTCTGGGAGAAGAAAAGCCCGTGACGGAATCGGCATCGTGCATACAGACGTAGTGACCGTCTTTAGTCACCCAGACGTCCGTCTCTATGCCGTATACGCCCTCTTCCGCTGCCGCCAGGCGAAAAGCCTCCGCAGTGTTGTCGGTGACGTCTTTAGAAAGACCTCTGTGAGCGATGAAATTGACATGATCGGGATTGTAAGCGCTATATAAATTATCCATAACTCCGTCCGAATAGAATGCAAAACGGACTCTGTTCTCCACTGCGAAAAGCACCGAGGTCAGGGCTATCAATACAACGAGTACTATAGCGGTAACGACGACTATTTTTTTCTTTTTGGGAAGAGCCTTGCACATAATCGGTCTCCTTTTTAATTTATAGATATATTATATAATATAAATTTTAAATTGTATAGAGGAAAATTAAAACACGCCGACTTAATTTATCTTGACGGTCATTGAAAGCGCTCATCATAATTATGAAAACTGCGTCTGTACGGAATGCGGAGACATAACGCTAGAGCTCGATATCCTCGTTATGGAAAAGGACGGAGATAATTACACGGTGACGGGAGTTAAAAGCAAATCGATGACAGAGATAGTTATTCCGTCATTCGTTACGATTATAGGTAAAAAGCATTCGAAGATTGTACGCAACTTGCCGATATAACGCTACCCGACGGCATTACGCAGGTCGGCTGGGAAGCATTCGACGATACGGCTTGGTACGGCAATCAGCCTGACGGGCTTGTTTGCGTAGGAAAAGTGGCTTATAAATATAAAGGCGTCGCGTCTAAAGGGACGTCGGTCGTTATAGAAGACGGCACTGTAAGCATTGCTCCCGGGGCTTTTTACGAATGCGACGGAATAACCTCAGTCGTCATTCCCGACGGTGTGAAAAACATAGGACGACAGGCATTCGACGGCTGTAACGATCTATATAGTATCAATATCCCCGACAGTGTTGAAATTATAGACAATCACGCCTTCTACTACTGCCGCGGACTCACTCCCGTAACCATAGGAGGAAGCGGCGTCGAAAGTATCGGGAAATATGCTTTCTACGAATGTAGCGCGCTCACCGAAATTACTATTAAGAGTAACGTCGAGAGTATAGGCGAAAATGCTTTTTACGGTTGCGGAAATCTGCATACGGTCATAATAGAATCCTCAATGATAGCGGGGCTGAATTCATCCGACGGCAACCTTCTCGACAACGCTTCTACCGTGTACGTAAAAGAAGAAATAGTTGCCGGAAGCTATATTACGGACGGTCTCGTTCTCGATTCTGTTTCAGACAAAGAAGGATACGTCAAATACATCAAAAAGTAATCTCGGATAAACAAAACACTACTAAACCGAAAGCAACGCTTTCCGACAAGGAAGAGCGTTGTTTTTTATACTTACACACAAAATAAAAAACACACCGTTTTCCGATTATTACGGGGAAAACGGTGTGCGATTTTTAAAATTCAGATATCGCGACCTAAGTTTAAATTACTTCTTGGAAGCGGCGATAACCTTTTCTGCGATCATCGAGGGGACTTCTTCGTAACGGACGAATTCCATCGTGAATTTTCCTCTGCCCTGAGTCATGGAACGGAGGTCGGTGGCGTACTTGGCGAGTTCTGCCATAGGAGCTTCACCGTTGACGACCTGCTTACCGTCGACGAGGTCCATACCGAAGATACGGCCTCTACGCTTATTCATATCGCTCATAATATCGCCGAGGTAAGATTCGGGGATGGTGACCTTGACGGACATAATAGGCTCGAGGAGAACGGGCTTAGCCATCGGGAGACCTGCTTCGAAGGAGAGACGGGCGGCGGAGAGGAAGGCGACTTCCTTACTGTCTACGGGGTGATACTTACCGTCGACGAGGCTTGCCTTAAGGTTGACCACGGGATAGCCTGCGAGGACGCCGTGCTGAATGGCGTCGCGGAGACCTTTTTCTACGACGGGTATAAACTGACGCGGAACGGCGCCGCCTACGACCTTGTCGACGAATTCGAATACTCCGTCTGCCGCACCGGGTTCGTAATCGATATAGACCACACCGAACTGACCCGCGCCGCCGGACTGCTTTTTATGTTTACCTTCCACGTAAGTGGCGGTACCTTTTATAGTCTCTCTGTAAGAAATACGAGGTTCTTGGAGATTGGCGGTAACGCCGAATTTGTTTTTAAGTTTTTTACAGAGAATATCGAGCTGAGCTTCGCCCTGACCGGAGATAACGGTTTCGCCGGTATCGGAAGCTTTTTGGACGACGAAGGTGGGGTCTTCTTCGTGGAGCTTGGACAGACCGCCGAAGATTTTTTCTTCTTCGCCTTCTTTTGCCGCATAGACTGCCATAGAGATGACGGGTTGCGGGAACTCGATGGGAGCGATAGCCTCGCAACCTTCGTCACAGAGGGTATCGTTGGTAGAAGTGAAGGAAAGCTTAGCCAGTGCGCCTATATCGCCGGCTACCAGCTCGTCGACGGGTTCTTGCTTCTTACCTTTAATAATATAGACCTGGTTGATACGCTCTTTATCTTCCACTCTGGTGTTGTAGAGAGTCATACCGGGCTTAACGGAACCGGAGACGACCTTGATGATGTTGAGTTTTCCTACAAACTGGTCGTAGACCGTCTTGAATACGAGAGCGGAGTTCTTATCGGAATCGATATCGGCGCCGAGCTTGCCTTCCGCGGGGGAGGGAAGCAGATTGATAATATTCTCGAGGAGGAGATTGGTACCGAGGTTGAGAGTCGCGGCACCGCCGACGATCGGGACGAATTCACCGCCGATGACTCGGGCTTTGACGCCCTTAGCGACGTCTTCTCCGGAGAGAGCGCCTTCCTCGAAGAACTTCTCCATCAATTCTTCACTGGCTTCCGCGGCGGCTTCCTGAAGTTCCGCGTTGTTGTTCTCTACTACGCTCTGAAGGGACGCGGGGATGTCGATTTCGCCCAGCTTGAGGTCGTAAGCCTTGCCGTGAAGGATGCTGGCTGCGCCTTTCATGTTATATCCGTCCATAACGGGGATCTCGATGGGAGCCACGAGGATGGGGTACTTGGCTTTAATAGCCTCGACGGTCGCCATATAATTGGAGTTTTCTTTATTGATACCGTTGATGTAGATCATCGCGGGGATTTTATGTTCCTTACAATACTCGAGAGCTTTTTCAGTACCTACGCTGAGAGAGCCCGTAGCGCCCGTGACGATAATCGCGGCGTCGGCGGCTTTAAGCGCGGCAATCATTTCGCCTTCGAAGTCGAAGAAACCGGGGGTATCGATAATATTGATTTTATGTCCTTTATAGATACCGTAAGCTATCGACATGGAAATCGACATCTTTTTGGAAATTTCCTCGGGATCGTAGTCGGATACGGACGAGCCGTCGTCAACCTTGCCCATTCTGTCGATGGACTTCATTTCGAAAAGGAGGGCTTCCATAAGAGAGGTTTTACCTTCTCCGCCGTGTCCGATGAGTGCGATATTGCGAATAGTGTCTTTGTTGTATCCAGCCATTTTTTACCTCATATAAAAAGTAGAATATAACTATGATACTATAAATCTTCGCAAAACACAAGAGGGAATTTACTCGAAAAGCAATTATTTACTATTTTTTTGTATTTAGTCGCCTCGTCATTCCCCGTGAAAACGATTTTTACGCGCTCAAGAGGGGCGGGCGGCGGGGATGAATAATAAGAAAGCATCTCTTTTATCAACTCTTCCGTACCGTCGAAAAGAGGCGTATCGGGAAAAATTTTCATAAGGACGTCTTTCAAATATATATAATGCGTGCAGGCGAGATATACGGAAGTAGGACAATACCGCTTCAATCTCGAAGACAACTCTTCTTCCAGCGCCGATACGTCGGGAAGACATTTTTCAACGTCCGTGGCGAGATTTTGAAACCCCAGCGACACCGCTCCCTCGGGAAGCGTCTCGAACAACCTCTCCGCAGACAAAATCGTAGAGAGGACCAACGCGGATTCTCCCGCCGAAGAAAAGTCTTGTTTTATCTTAAAGACTCTTATCCCTCTCACCTCGTCGGGAGAAAAATTAAGCGACGCGGTGTTACACGCCAAAACGATACAATCGACGTTTTTATCGCATAATCCGTTGCACAGGCTACCGATTCTGGCATTTAATTGTTCTTGTGAGAGCGTGCCGTACGGCGCGTAAGCGTTGTCCGCGAGATACAAGTACTCGCCGCCGAAAGTGTCCTTCAAGGCGGAAAGAACGTTGAGCCCGCCCGCTCCGCTGTCGATTATTCCTATACGCATATCATAATCGTATGCGCGTTATCGATTTATATTCCGAACAACGACCTTATCGCACCGGAAATCACCGCCGACAATCTGTCTATAACGTCGTCGACGTCTTTTGAGGCGAGGACGAGAGACCCGGGAAAGTCGGAAATCGCGGAAGCGCGTATAACGAGAGGCGCGCCGACGGACACTACGGGTACGCCCAGCGTATCGCGATCGAGTTTTTCGCTCTTATTCCCTACGCCTCCCCCCGGGATCATGCCGTCGTTTTTCATCTGTACGACCGTATTGAGTTTAGCGGGATCGGAAGTTGCGAGAGAATCCGCCAGTATGACCAGGGACGGGCGTATCTCTCCGACGACGCCCTTTATAACTCTCCAAGAATCTATCCCGGTAACACCCGATACGGACGGATTGAGTGTAAAAAGAGCGGGTTTTCCCCGAGATTTTTTATTAATCGCTATCGGATCGAGCCTTAAGGTCGTGCGCACTCCGAGAGAATCCGCCACAAGCCCGGCATTCCCCAGCCCCACGACGAGGACGGAGCCGCGCCTATATCCTGCCGCCTTAACGGTATCGCGGAAGCATTCCGCCACGACGGAAGAAAAACCTTCTCCGCGTTCTTTCACGGACGTGGTGACATATCGACCGTCTTTTCTGACAGTTACGGTCGCGCCGTCTCTATCATACACGAGGTCCTTATTTCCGTCCGTAGAAAACGGAGCCGTTTCGTCGAAGAGTACGTTATAATCGAGCATACGAAAATTATGGTCCTTTTTTATAAAATTACGCGAAAACAGTTGAAACTCTTTTTGGTTTATGCTAAAATAGCGTAGCAATATATGGAATTAAGGAGTCAGAAAATGCCTAATATTAAATCTAAAATCAAACGCGTATCTCTCAGCAGAGCAGAAAACGAAGTCAACAATAGCCAAAAGTCCAGAATTAAGAACAGCATCAAGAAATTCGACGCAGCAGTCGCGGAAAACGATTGGGAAAAAGCCGAAGCTCTCCACAGAGAGACCGTAGCTCTTCTCGACCAAGCCGCTCACGACAATCTTTATCATAAAAACACCGTCGCAAGAAAAAAATCCGCTCTTGCGAAGCGTCTCGACACCATTAGAAAGTAATCGAGTCAATCCTTATAGTATAATAACGGAAGCAATCTCCTTTTGAGATTGCTTTTTTTATGAATTTAAGTTGACAAGCGCGGACGGTTGTATTAGAATAAATAGCGTTATCTGGGTATGGCGCAGTTTGGTAGCGCGCTTGAATGGGGTTCAAGAGGCCGGAGGTTCGAATCCTCTTACCCAGACCAAGGGGCAGCCTAACGAATAATTCGGTTGCCCCTTTACATTAAGAGGCATAATCCTCGGGAAATACTCGTAGATACGAGAAAACAACACTGATCGCCGCAAGAAGGTCGTAACCGTTAAATAAAATTTTTGTGTAGCATACTATATCAGCACCTTCGAGCGGAATATTATATAGAATGCGGTTATGAAAATACTACACGGAAAAATTGCGAAAATTTTTAAATCATTATACATTATAGGACTGGTCTGCTTCGCCGCGTATATCGGGAGCAACACCTTTTTAAGAAACTCGGTTAAAATAGACGAAAACCCCGACTTGAACACGGGGCATTTCGGAGAAGTACCCACATGGACGGAGTTTTCCGATTCCGTCGAAGCTAACGAAATATTCGCGGAATATGCGGACGAAGACTTCTCGGACGACGTTGATCTCGCGTACGACTTATACGTATTGTCCCTTAAAAGGATGGCTCTGAGCAAGTTTTACGCGACCAAGCTTCACGGCGTGATAGACTTCTCCTCGGTCGGCATAGACGGACGTTCGGAAACCTTACAGACGACGGCGTATTATAAAAAGGATACCCCTACTCTCTCGCCGTACGACGATTACGAGTCATTCTATCAGAACATAATCTATCTGTCTAAAGAGCCCGAGATGCTGAAGCTCTCCAATCTCGTCAATCAGGGTATAAGGGAATATTGCGACGGCGTAACCACGTATGAAGAACACGGCACCTCTCCCGTCGTCAATGCGGACTCGGGATCCGCAACCTGGAGCGGACAGCTGAAGTCTTATCCTAAAGAACAGCACGACACCTATCGTCAATACGATCAGTCTGAGTTAAGAGAAAAATCCAACTTCGTCATCAATCTCGACACCATAGACGACGATACAGTCTCCGTCAAGAGGTCTAAAGGTGACGACGGGCGTTATTATTACGAAGTTTCGTTCAACATCCTCTTCAAGGATTCCAACGACGAGTCGGTCAAGACGGAACGTATCAGCATAGAACGCACCATGGGCGGAACGCTCAAGCTGGAATGTGCCAGAGCGATGGTCAAAATGACTATTTGCGAAAACGGTTATATGATTAAATGGGGTTCCGAATCCGACTGGATATCTTACTTCGGTCGTATATCGGGAGACGCTTTCTATTCCTGCGAAGAGAGCATAAGTTATTATAACGAAGAAGAGAAATATTTCGGTGAGTGGAGGGAGCGCTGTGCGTAAAACGAAACGGGCGATATCTGCGATACTGGCGGTACTTATCTTGGTAATCGCATCGGTATCGATGCTTCCCTCGGGCGTAGCGTACGCCGCGGAAAAGAAGACCAGAGCTCTGGTGCCCTGCTCTTTATATTCCGACGAAACGCTCTCCGAAGCCGTCCTCGAAATACAGCGTAACGAAGAAATAACGGTCATAGAATCGGGAGACGAGGTTGCTAAAGTCTCCGTCAACGGAGTGGAAGGATACGTAAGGACCGTCAATCTATACGAGACGGACACGGATTTTTCTAAAAACACCGACATCAAGCACGTGGGGACGGGGAATTTTTCCAACACCGTCAACGTATATAAATACCCGTACAAAGAATCCACCGTCGTCGCGACTCTCAGAGACAACGACGAAGTGGAAGTCGTACAAAACGGAATGAATTACGGGGAATTCTTTGAAATCAAATATAACGGAGGGAGAGCTTTTATTCTAAAATCCGACGTAACGGACGGACTGACGTATACGACTACGGTCACAATCGTCCTATCGGTAGTGGGCGGAGTGCTGCTGATTGTACTGCTACTGCTGGTTATATTCGGATTGAAGCTAAAAAAGAGGTAAAATGGGATATTATAAAAAGAGAAAAAAGGGCAAGAAGGTCGAGGACAATTATCAACCGCCGTTCGAGCAAAGCATCCTCGGGCAAAACGTCGAGATATTAGGACTGAGGCAAAACACTCTAGACCTACTCAAGAGTAGCGAAATCGCCACTCTCGGCGACCTCTTGAAAAAGTCCGAAAAAGATTTGTATAAAATCAAAACTTTCAATAAAAAAAATTTACTGGACGTCAACAAGGCTCTGGAGAAAAGGAAACTTTTTCTTAAGCCTATAGAAGACGCCGTTAACGAAGAAAAATCGGCTAAGCCTACTGTTTCTGCTTCCGCTACCACGGAAAAGGGCGAAAAAGCGAAAAAGAACGACAACGGAAAGAAGTCTCCCGAACCTAAATTCGCCGACGTCTCCGAAGCCAAAACTAAAAAGGAACGTGAAAAACTCCGTCCTAAAAAGACCGTCCTCAACGACGTCAAGGACATCTATGTCAAAATCAACAAAAACGGTCTGTGGGGATTCCAAGAAAGAGCCACCGGCAAAGAAATCATCAAGCCCGCTTATACAGACGTGTTTTTGTTCAAAGAAGACCTATGCTGCGTAGAGCTGGAAGAGAAGTTCGGATACATCGACAGAGAGGGGAAATTCGTCATAGAGCCTCGCTACGATATGGCGGCGTCCTTCTCGGAGGGATACGCGTGCGTATACGTGGGGGAGAAATGCGGATATATCGACAAGGAAGGCAACGTAATAGTGCCCTTCGACTACGACGCGGGTACCGCCGTCCTGGAAGCCTCCTGTAGAGTAAAGCGCAACGGTCAGTGGGGAGAGCTCAACTTCGCCGACGGCAAACCGACCGAAATAAGATGGATAATTTAACACTAAAAAGCACGTCTATGCGGACGTGCTTTTTGTTTTGTTTTCGATTTTTAATAAGTCTACCTTAGATGTATAATTCATAAGAAAACAAACATTCGAGGGCATAAATCGTATAACCGCCTAAAAATGCAAAGTGGTTGTCGTTGTCTTTTATATACAAAATATTTTCTCCGGACGTTACTTTCCAACCACCCTCGGATATTATGCTGTCCAGCTCATCTATTCCCCTCTGATACTCTTCTATACCAGAAGCAGTAATTTCTCTATTATCATATAATATATCACAAAAAGCATAATATCCCGTAGCGGTATTATTCACTTCATCGGAAATATCGCTATTATCAATATATTCTTCAAGCGTAATCTCGTGCTCTTTTAAAAAAGCATACAAAACGTTGTCGGATATATAACAAGCTGTATATATTGCTATCCTCGCTATAATTAATAGTATACGCATTATACACTCTGTAAGGATCGTTCCATTTTCCCTCGCCGTTAAGTATTTCTGCAAAAATATTGGCGAAGTCTTCTTTCGTCACGGATATTTTAAAATTATCCTTATAATTCTTAAATACGTCGTCGTCGATTTTAGAAGCCAGTTCTTGCGCGTCGGTGTTATTTTTAGCCACCGCGGAAAGTTTAGACGCGTCCAATCCGTTGTCGTTGCGACTACCGCCGTTACTCCCCGAACCGTTACTCTGATTAAATAAATCGCATGAGGTGAGTGTGAAGCTCATAATAAGCGTAAGTACTACGATTATGAGCG
>CAZTFQ010000006.1:0-103777 GCA_964613035.1 uncultured Christensenellaceae bacterium
CGACATCTTCAATCGATACCCGTACCGAAGCATTGGTACAAGACGGTATGGATAAGCTGATGAAAGGCAGAACGGTATTTGTAATTGCACATAGGCTTTCAACCGTTCAAAACTCCGACGTGATTATGGTGCTCGATCACGGGCGCATAACAGAGCGGGGCAATCACGACAAACTGATATCGGAAAAAGGAACTTATTACAGACTTTATACGGGGGCGTTTGAACTCGAATAACGATGCGACCCGGAACTAAAACGAAATTTTAACAGAAGAGGAATACGGCGAAGTTGGAAAAAACTATAAAATTTCATTTTATCGATTGCAAAATATTTACGTTTCCTATATAATGCTAGGTGAGAAAGGTCGGAAACATTTTTCACTACAAAGCCTTTCCGGAGAAACGTAATGACTAACTTGCAAAAACTTAAAGAAAATCGTAAAAAAATCCAAATTGCAACACAAGATATCAGAAGCTTTGTCGAAAATATTATCGACGAGGCTTCTTTTGTGGAAACGGACGCATTCCTCAGCTCCGACAGCTTCTTCGACGGAGTGGAAGCTCTCGGCGAAGGCGTATTGACGGGTACGGCATCTATCGGCGGACGCAGCGTTGCCGTTATTGCCGAGAATTCCGCGGTCCTCGGCGGAAGTATGTCGAGAGCTCATGCCGATAAGATTCTCAAACTGATCGGAATAGCGATAGACAGAAATCTGCCCGTAATATCCGTGTCGGACTCCACGGGAGCGCGCATAGCGGAAGGCGTATCGGTACTGGAAGGCTATGCGGACGTTATTTCCGCGGCGTTAGACCTCAACAGATGCGTTCCGCATATAGCTATTATAAAAGGTAACGCGGTAGGACTTAACGGAATATTCGCGGAAACGGCGGACTTCGTATTCATGAGTAAAGACGGCGTGATTTCCCTTAATCCGCCCAAGAGCGTTATTTCTCGCGAAAACGAAAACGTATCGGCTACGGAAGTCCTCGGTAGCTCCTCGTTGTCGGGAAACGGTTTGTCGGTGACCGCAACGTACGACGATTTCGAAGAATTGAGAAGAAAAGTATCGTTTTTACTCGATTACTTCACTACGGTTATTGTAGAAAACAACGATTCGCCAAACAGAACGCTTGCCGCTCTTAACAGAAATCACTCTTCAAAAGCCGTGCTGGAAACTCTGGTCGATAAAGGGACCGCGATTGAATTTTATCCCGAGTACGAAAAGGGCGTCTATACGGGACTAGCCACGATCAACGGAGTGGTCTCGGGCGTAGTCGCGACCAATTATAACGGCGAAAGCGAAAGAATCTCGAAAAAACAAGTTAAGAAATTGACCAAATTCATCAAACTTATTTCGAGTTTTGAAATTCCTCTCGTAACCATCCTCGACGCGGAAGGGTTTGACAGTCGTTTGAAATGCGAACAAAAGGGCGTAATCAACGACGTGACCGAGCTGATCAGAGCAGTCAACGACGACGATAATCATAAAATATCGGTTATAGTCGGAAAAGCTGTCGGAGCCGCATATGTCGCTTTGGCGTCCAAGGGAATGGGATTCCATACGTTCGCGCTACCCGACGCTTACGTTTCGCCGGTCACTTCGACCGTAGCGGTGGACGTATTGGAAGATTCTAAAGAATACGCGTCCGCGTCGGATCCTATTAAATTAAAAGAAAAGCTCGTAAAGAAATACGAAGAAGATTTTGCCAATCCCTTCGTTGCGCTTAAGGAAGGTTACGTAGACGACGTTATCGAGCCGGCTCTTGTACGTCCTTACGTTGCCAACGTTCTTTTGACGATGTTCGAGGAGAAATAATCATGCAATTGTTAGCTTCCGAGTTAGGAGAAAAAGCGCTCACGGGTCTATATACGTTTTTAATAGGACTGGTGATGGTCTTCGCAGTGCTTTTCATATTGATATTGATTATATCGCTGATGAAAAGCTTTTCCGGGAAAAAGAAAAAAAATAAACAGGCTACCGAGCCTGTCGAACAAGTAAACTCAACCGTCGACAACGATGCGGAACTGGTTGCCGCGATAACCGCGGCGATAACCGTATGTATGGAGTCGGAACAAGAAACCAAGGCGGATTTCGTCGTAAGAAAAATCAGAAAATTATCATAGGAGAATAAACATGCGTAAATTCAGAGTTTCAGTCAACGGTAACACTTATGAGGTAGACGTCGAAGAAATAAACGGTGGCAGCTTTGAGTCCACCGTCGCGGCAGCGCCTATAGCTAGCGTCGCTCCGTCCGCACCCAAGCAGGAAGTCAAACCTGTCGCACCCCAGGGCGGAGTAGAAATCAAATCTCCGATGCCCGGCGTAGTCAACAGAATAGTCGCGGCGAGCGGTAGCAGTGTAAAAACCGGAGATCCCGTCATTGTTCTAGAAGCGATGAAGATGGAAAACGATATAGCGGCTCCCGCCGACGGAACCGTTACCGTACTGGTCAAACAAGGCGACAGCATCGAGACCGGAGCTGTAATAGCGGTGATTAAATAATGAACGCATTAGCAATAGATCTCGGCGAATCGCTGAGAAAACTTTGGGAGAGCACGGGATTCGTCGCGTATTCCGAAAATCTTGCCAGCGAGTATCCCGGATACAGTCTGGGCATATGGGGAATGTTCATAATGATGGGCATCGCCTGTATCTTAGTGTATTTGGCGGTTGTCAAGAAATTCGAACCCAATCTATTACTCTCGATAGCTTTCGGAATGTTTATCATAAATATTCCCGGAGCGTATCAGCAACTGATGAACAAGCCGACAGGCGACGCCATAGGCGGATTGTTCTATTATCTGTACCAGGGTGTAAATCTGGTCATATATCCTCCGCTCATTTTCTTAGGCATAGGTGTAATGACGGACTTCGGTCCTTTGATAGCCAATCCTAAGAGCTTACTTCTGGGTGCGGCGGCACAGCTGGGTATATTCATTACATTCTTCGGAGCGTTGTTCCTCGGATTCAACGAAGCCGCCAGCGCGAGTATCGCTATAATAGGCGGAGCAGACGGTCCGACCGCTATTTATCTTACGCAAAAGTTGGCATCCCTTGCGGAATACAACGGAGAAAGCGCCGATTTGCTACCGGCAATAGCGGTAGCCGCATATTCTTATATGGCGCTGGTGCCTGTTATTCAGCCGCCCATAATGAAGCTCCTTACCACTAAGAAAGAGCGACTAATCAGAATGGAGCAATTACGTCCCGTCTCCAAGAGAGAAAAGATCATGTTCCCGATTATCGTTACCGGCGTGGTCGGAATCATTCTGCCGTCTTCTCTTCCTTTACTCGGAATGTTGATGCTCGGAAATCTTATTAAAGAGTCCGGTGTGGTACCGAGACTGGCGGACACCGCTCAAAACGCAATGATCAACATCATAACGATATTATTGGGAATAGTCGTAGGCGCCAAGGCGTACGCGCCGGTATTCTTGCAATCGTCGACGTTATTGATTATTCTGTTGGGTGTAATCGCGTTCTCCTTCGGTACGGCGGGAGGAGTGCTCCTCGGCAAGGTTATGTGTAAACTTACCAAAGGAAAAATCAATCCGCTCATCGGTGCGGCGGGTGTATCGGCTGTTCCTATGGCGGCAAGAGTGGCTCAAGACGTCGGACGTAAAGAGGACCCCAACAATTATCTTTTGATGCATGCGATGGGACCTAACGTCGCGGGCGTAATAGGAAGTGCCGTAGCTGCCGGCGTATTACTGGCAATGTTTGGCTAAACGGAGGCAATAATGGAAAAAGAACGAAAAGTTTTAATAACCGAAACAATTTTAAGAGACGCGCATCAATCTCAGGCGGCAACGAGAATGAAGCTCGAAGAGATGCTGCCTGCGTGCGAACTGCTGGATAAAATAGGATATCATTCCGTAGAGTGCTGGGGCGGAGCCACTTTCGACTCGTGTCTCAGATTCCTTAACGAAGATCCGTGGGTTAGACTCAGAAAACTGAAAGAAGCGATGCCCAACACTAAATTGCAAATGCTGCTTAGAGGACAGAATCTCTTAGGGTATAAGCATTATGCCGACGACGTAGTGGATGCTTTCGTAAAAAAGACTCTTGAAAACGGAATTTCTATCATAAGAATGTTCGACGCGCTCAATGACGTAAGAAACCTCGAGCAGTCCATCAAGTCCGTTAAAAAGTACGGCGGCGAGGCTGAGATCGCGTTGTCTTATACGACTTCTCCCGTACACAACACGGAGTACTTCGTCAATCTTGCCAAACAACTTACAAAGATGGGCGCGGATTATATTTGCGTAAAGGATATGGCGGGACTTTTGAAGCCTTACGACGCATACGAGTTAATCAAAGCGTTGAAATCCGAAATCGATATCCCGATACATCTTCATACCCACAACACTGCAGGTATAGCGGATATGACTCAGTTAAAAGCGATAGAAGCGGGCGTCGATATAGTCGACTGTGCGTTGTCTCCGCTCGGAAACGGAACGTCTCAACCCGCAACGGAATCTTTAGTTGCGGCGTTACAAGGGACCGAGTACGATACGGGACTCAATCTGGAATCGTTGAACTGTGCCGCTGATATTTTCAGAGGTGTAGAAAAGAGACTGAAAAAAGACGGATTTTTATCCGAAAAGGTCAAAGCCGTCAACGTCAACGGACTTATTTATCAGGTCCCCGGCGGAATGCTTTCCAACCTTATCAATCAATTGAAACAGCAAGGTGCGGAAGACAGATATCAAGAAGTTCTGGAAGAAGTACCCAGAGTAAGAAAAGACTTCGGATATCCTCCGCTCGTGACGCCTACGTCACAGATAGTCGGTACTCAGGCGGTGCTCAACGTAATCGGCGGCGAGAGATATAAACTGGTTTCTAAAGAGAGCAAAGGCTTGCTTCGAGGCGAATACGGAAAACTCCCCGGAGAACCCGATCCCGACGTTGTCAAGAAGTGTATCGGCGACGAGCCTATCGTCACCTGTCGTCCCGCGGACCTGATTGCTCCCGAATACGAGTCCATTAAAAAGGATTTCCTTGAGAAAATGGGCGAATATTATACGCAGGAAGAGGATATTCTGTCTTATGCGATGTTCCCTCAAGTCGCGCCCAATTTCTTCAAATGGAGAGCGTCAAAAGACGGACTCGACACCGATTTAATGGATAAAACCAACAAAATACATCCCGTATAATAAAAAGAATGCGCATTTTATTGGTAAATGACGACGGATATTCCGCTCCCGGAATAACCGTTTTGGCACAGGTTGCCGCGAAAAGAGGTCATAACGTTACACTCCTGGCTCCCGACGGAGACAGGAGTTGTTCTGCACATTCGGCAACCTTTTTCAAGCCTCTGAAATGCGAAAAAATTCAAGCACGAGGATACGAATGTTTTTCTTTAAGCGGTACGCCGGTAGACTGCGTGATGCTGGGAATACTGGATTTGACTAAAGAAAAGCCCTTCGATCTCGTGATATCCGGCATTAATACCGTATCCAATCTGGGTACGGATATTATTTTTTCCGGCACGGTACAGCAAGCCGTGGAAGCGGGTATGCTGGGAGTCAGAGCCGTTGCGCTATCGGGATTGTTTTTGAACTACGACGAGTATATTCCCGCGGCGGAGTGGTTTTTCGATAAACTGGATTATTTTTATAATCTGGCAGAATACGCGCCGATTAACGTTAATTTCCCGCCGAATTGGACGATTAAAAACGAACTGAAGATTTGTCCTTTGGGAATTCAGGCGTATAACAATTATCATCTTATAAGCGCTTCCGGCGGCGAAGTTACGGAGTACTCTTTAGTAGGGAATATTATCGATTGTCCGCAGCCTTATGATAAAACAGACGTCGAGCTGTATAACGCAGGATACGTTACCGTAACGCCCGTACCGATTCTCATGAACGACTTCGGTCTAATCGAAAAGTTACGAGAGGTTGAAAAGTGCGAGTAGGGATAATAGGCGGCGGTGCGTCGGGCATGATGGCTGCATATGCCTGCGCCGAGAACGGTAACGAAGTAGTCGTATTCGAAAAAAATTCAAAATTAGGAAAGAAGCTTTTTATAACGGGAAAAGGCAGGTGCAACGTAACCAACGATACTACTCCCGACGAAGTGATAAAAAATACCGTATCTAATCCTAAATTTTTATATACTGCGGTCAATACGTTTTCCCCCGAAAACGTTAAAAGTTTTTTTAAAAAAGAAGGCGTTGCGCTTAAGACGGAGCGCGGTAATCGAGTCTTTCCCGAAAGCGACAAGTCGTCTACAATAATATCGGCATTGGAAAGAGCCTTAAAAAAGGTCGGCGTCGCCGTTAAATTAAATTCCGAAGTCGTACGGTTAAATGTTAAAAAAGAAGGGTTTTTAATCGAAACCCGCTCCGAATCGCAACTTTTCGATGCGGTAATAGTGGCAACGGGAGGCTTCTCTTACAAAGCGACCGGCTCTACGGGAGACGGATATAAATTCGCTCGAGAAACGGGACATTCCGTAGTCGATTTAAAAGCCGCCCTCGTCCCGATAATCGTCAATCGAGTGTGCGGTAAACCTTTTTCAAAATATCCGTCTTTAGAAGGATTGTCGTTAAAGAACGTCGTTTTGTCCGCCAAAGTCGGTAAAAAGGTCGTATTCGAAGAAATCGGCGAAATGCTTTTTACGGATAAGGGGATATCGGGTCCGTTGGTTTTGTCCGCATCCAGCGTCATCAATCGAAAAATCGATCAATGCGAGCTGACGCTGGACTTAAAACCCGCTTTATCCGAAGAAGTTTTAGATGCCAGAATAAGACGCGATTTCGAAAAAAACATAAATAAAAGGTTCAAAAACGCACTCGACGAATTATTACCGAAGAAGCTGATACCTTTTATAATCAAACTTTCCGATATTCCTGAAGACCGAGTCGTGAGAGACATAACGAAAGAAGAACGAAGAAGGTTGGTTTCGCTATTGAAAAATCTCGTTTTCAACCAAATCGAAACCGATGATATCGATTACGGCATAATAACCGCAGGGGGCGTATCGACGAAAGAAGTCAATCCGAAAAATATGGAAAGCAAACTGATAAAAGGGCTCTATTTCGTCGGCGAGGTGCTGGATCTGGACGCTTTCACGGGCGGATTTAATTTACAAATAGCCTTTTCTACGGGATATCTTGCCGGTAATTCTATAAAGGAGACATCTGAAAATGATTTTTAACATTGCGATCGACGGACCTAGCGGAGCGGGAAAAAGTACTATCGCGAAGTATTTAGCCGAAAAATTAAATATTTCTTATCTCGATACGGGGGCTATGTACAGAGCTCTGGCTTGTTACGTGCTGGAAAAAGGAATTACGCCCGACGACGTCGAAAAAATCGAGTCGTTATTACCCGATATCGATATGGAAGTATATAACGAAAACGGCATACAACAAGTCGTAGTCTGCGGTAAAAATTATACTCCTTATATAAGAAAACACGAGATTTCCATGGCTGCGTCGACCGTATCTAAAATACCGTCGGTAAGAAAAAAACTGGTTGCTTTACAACAATCGATAGCGAAGAAAACCAGTTGCGTATTGGACGGAAGGGATATATGTTCGGTTGTTTTGCCCGACGCCAAATACAAGTTTTTCGTTACTGCAAAAGCCGAAATTCGCGCCAAACGCAGATACGACGAACTGTTACAAAAAGGGCAAAAAGTCGAATATAAGGATGTTTTGAACGACGTTATAGCGAGAGACAAACAAGATACGGAAAGAGAAACCACGCCGCTGAAACAGACGGAAGACGCGGTTCTCGTCGACACGTCCGATATGAATATCGATGAGGTTATAGAGTACATCGAGAGGCATATATGCGAATAGAAGTCGCAAAAAACATTGGATTTTGTCAAGGCGTGCGCCGAGCGGTGGAGATGACGTTGTCGGCGGCGGAAAACCGCTCCGCCGTGTACACCTACGGTGAACTTATACATAATTCGATAATGATAAAAAAGCTCGAAAAAAGAGGGGTTAAAGTCATAAAAGACCTTGATTCCGTCAAATCGGGCGATACTGTCATAATCCGCACGCACGGTATTTCCGAAAGAGAATACACCGAATTGACGGCGCGTGGCGCCAACGTTATCGACGCGACGTGTCCGTTTGTAAAAAACATACATAACAAGGTCAAAGAATACAGCGAGGCGGGGTATTCTATAATCATAATAGGCAGAAAAAATCATCCGGAAATCAACGGGATACTCGGCTGGTGCAAAGACGCGCAAGTCGTCATGAAACCGGAAGAGTTGGATTTTTCCGTTAACGACAAATTTTACGTAGTCGTCCAGACCACCTTCGACTATAACGAATATGTCAAATTAGCTCGATATATTGAAATTTCACTTAGAAATTTAGGTAAATCAGTTGTAATATTTAATAGTATTTGTTATACTACAAAAGAAAGACAAAGCGAAGCCCTAAATATCGCCGCGATCTCGGAGATAGTCTTGATCGTAGGAGATAAAAGCAGTTCTAACACGATGAGGTTAAAGGAACTGGCGGAGGGGCTTGGCAAAAAAGTCTTTCTAATAGAGGATGTAGCCGATCTCGAGTCGGTCAACATACAAAATAAAGGAATTGCCGGTATACTGGCCGGCGCGTCAACTCCAGACGAGTTGATAACGGAGGTTATTACTATAATGACAAATGTAAACAATGACGTAGTCAATCAAGACGAAGTCGAAACCGCACAAACGGAACAAATCGTAGCTAACGAAAACAAAGAAGTCTCTTTCGCCGATATGCTCAAGCATTATGAGCCCAAGCAATATCGTGAAGGCAAGAGAGTTAAAGTCATCGTCGAATCCGCAGACGAGTCCGGTATAACCGTCTCTATCGTCAACGGCGGTAAGAACGACAGTGGATTCATCGCGGCGGACGAAGCCGAGATAGAAGGCGTAGAATATATTCCCGCCAACTACACCAAGGGACTCGAGATAGACGCGATCATCATCCAAAAAGCCGACAAGCAAAAGAGCATCAATCTTTCTAAAAAAGCTTACGACGAAATAAAGATCGACGACGAAAAGGTTGCCGGAATACTCGAAGGTAACGTTTTCGAAATGAAGATAGATAAAGAAGTTAAGGGCGGACTTACCGGTAAAATCGGTACGTACGTAGTATTCGTCCCCGCGTCCGAAATCAAAGACAGATACGTCTCCAATCTCGGTGAATACGTAGGGAAAGTCCTTAAGCTGAAAATAGCTCCTCCGAAAGCGCCGAAGGCTCCCGTAGAAGGTGAAGAGAGTGCCGAAGAAGTCGAAGTAAAAGAGAGACGCAGAAACGCCAAGCGTATCGTCGCATCTCACAAAATCGTCGTCGAAGAAGAGAAAAAGGCAAAACTCGATCAATTCCTCTCCAGCATCCAAATCAATCAGATCGTAGAAGGTAAAGTCAAGAGATTTTCTCCTTTCGGAGCGTTTGTTTCGGTCAACGGTCACGATTGTCTCGTCCACGTATCGCAACTCGCCAATTATCATGTAACGGATCCTTCCGAAGTACTTGAAATCGGTAAAGTGTACGAATTCGTCGTAAGAGAAATCAAAGAAGACGGTCACGTTTCTCTCGGTTATAAAGATCTCGAAAAAGAGCGTTATGACAGAGTCCGCGATAAATATTTAGTCGGTTCCGTTGTCAACGGCGTCGTAGCGAGAGTTAAGAAATTCAACGTATTCGTAAAACTCGAAGACGGTATCGAAGGCAAGATTCATATTTCTCAACTCGGTCATACTTTCGTAGAAGATATCAACTCCGTAATTCAAGCCGGTCAGGAAGTAGAAGCGAAAGTTATCTCCTTCGAAGGAAACGAAATCGTCCTGAGCATAAAGGAACTCCTTCCCGCTCCCGAAGTTGTTAAACCCGAAGAAGCTCCCGAAGAAGAAGTCGAAGTCGAAAAAGAAAGCAAGAGAGCTCCCAGAAAATCTTCCGATAAAGACGGAAAGAAGGTTTCTAAGAGAGCCAAAAAAGAAGAATCCGATGACGACGAGCAGAGAGAATACGTCTCCAGCGACGGCGGCGCGACTCTCGCAGATCTGTTTAAGGGTCTTAATCTCGACGTAGACAACAAGTAAAAAATCCATATCGATAATTATCTCGACATCATACGGTGTCGAGATTTTTTTATAATGCAAGTGAAAAAGTTTGCTTGCAAGGACTTTTTTCACGCCGTATTTCAATATTTCAATGAACGGCTGGTATTTGCGTTGAGCAAATGACAAAAGCGACAGCGATGCAAAAATTTATTTTTGCAAGACGTGTATAATGTTATAATAACTTTATAATTCCTAGGAGGTTTCATTAACCGACTTTTTTATTGCAACACAATAACGGATATGATATAATTTAATCGTAAGGAGTACGTTTTAATTGAAAGAAATCAAATAAAAAAGAAGCACTTTTGAGTGCTTCTATGGCAGGGGAGACGCGACTCGAACACGCAACGGGCGGTTTTGGAGACCGCTGCTCTACCAATTGAACTACTCCCCTACGGATGTTTATTATTATATAACAAAGATTGATTATAGTCAATAATTTAGATATATTCTATAAGGAAAATATCTAATAAAAAGGAGATTATCGGATGAAGCAGATTGAAATATATACCGACGGAGCGTGCAGCGGTAATCCCGGGAAAGGCGGTTGGGCAGCGATTCTAATATACAACGGTGTAGAGAAGATACTGTCCGGCGGAGATGAGAATACGACAAACAATAGAATGGAACTTACAGCCATAATAGAAGGTATAAGAGCTATTAAATATCCGTGTGAAGTTACGGTATATTCCGACAGTGCTTATTCGGTAGAACCGTTCATCCAAAACTGGATAGAGACCTGGAAAAAAAATAATTGGAAGAAGCGTCTCAACGTGGATCTTTGGCTGGAGTTGCTATCAGTAATGGAAGGACATAAGGTCAACTTCGTAAAAGTGAAAGGGCACTCGGACAACATCAACAACAATCGTTGCGATCAGCTGGCGCGCAAGGAGATAGAAAAATTAAAATAATAGATCCCGCACTCTATGAGCGCAATAAATTTTATAGAAAGAAAAACAAGCGACTTTTCGTTGCTCTTTTCGCATTGACGTTATATTCTCTGTTAATAGGGATGTGCTATCGCAATTTCGGGTTATACATCAACGTATCGCTTATTGTTCTGGGGGCAGTATTGTTTTCCGCCTATATGATATCCATATATAAAAGTTACGAAAAGTTGTATAAATTAACGATAGTCGTGTTGTACTGCGCACTGATCGTGGTAGGCATTATGACGGCTATAGTAAAAAGCGGCATTCTGGAAAAATTGGATTCAATAGAAGGCATGGTGGCATATATACGCTCTATGGATTCTCAATTCACCGTATTAATTTATATTTTTATCGAATTTATTCAAGTAACTTTCGTACCAATCTCGTCTTCTATCGTCACGGGGGCGGGAGCTATAATATTCGAAACGCGTCTAGAAGCGATATTATACAGCTGTATCGGATTATGGATAGGCTCTATAGTCGCGTTCTTTATAGGAAGGGTATTCGGAATAAATACCGTCAAATGGATAGCGGGCGAAGCAACGTTGACGAAATACTACGAAATGGTCAACGGCAAAGATAAACTTATGCTGTTTTACATGTTTATATTACCGGTTTTCCCGGATGATTTGTTATGTATGATAGCAGGATTGACATCGATGTCTTTCCCGACGTTCCTGGCGATGCAATTGATATCTCGACCGCTAAACGTTGCCATGACGGTGTATATGGTAGAAATTTTTAAAATTATTCCGCTGTCCGGCTGGGGAATTGCCGTGTGGATAGCGATAGCACTCGCCATTGTAGCTCTGATGATTGTTTTTTGGAAATTTTCTCCTTTGTTTGAAAAAAACCTTATTAATTTCATCAATTATCTTAGCAGACGGAACGTTATTACATACAGAAAAACCAATATCGAACCTTATCACAAAAAGAATTATGCATTGGAAAGCAGGGTATATAAATCCGATCCGTACGACGACGATTCCAAGTTGAAAAAAGAAGTTAGAAATTTATTGGCACAAGATGAACCTAAGTTTTCGTCGGTGGAAGATATTATCAACGAGGAAGATCGAATAAATATTAAATATTAGAGTTAAAGTTAGATAAATAAAACGGGCAGGTTTTATAACCCGCCCGTTTTTTATAGTTACTATACGTAATATCGTTTGGTTTTCAGAAGAAGTGCTTTGATGACCGAATAGAGCGGCACCGTCAAAGCATAAGCGACGCTCATATAGATGACGGCTGTATTGGATGCGATATCGAACGTGGGGACGGTAAAGAACACTACCAGCATTATTACGATTGCAATCAAAGACACAACCAATCTTATAATAAAGTCGTACATAAAGAAATAATTGTTGCGTACGCGTTTATCGATATTAAGAGAGCAAAGAATCGTCGATACAATCGGTAATCCGAAGACACCTATACCGAGCATAATTTTGACCGCTAGCACCGAATATATATTAAGACATAAGGTAACTATAGCCATAACGATGAGGGGGAGTGACAATATCAGATAAGAATCGCGACGGAGCTTGTTCTCATAAATATACTGCTGATAAAATCTGGATATATCGGTAGGGCGGGAATACATTCTGAGCCGATAGCCTTCTTTAAGAAGGTTATTCTTCAAATCGTTGAATTGTACGTTGCTCCAAGTTTTCTCTTCGGGCTCTGCGGGACGAGTCATCTCCGAGGTAAACAAATCGTCTAATTTTTTGATATAATCTTCGTCGGAATCGGACGATTTCGGCTTTTGCGGAGTTGCCGCAGAGGTATCGTAAACGGGAACAAGTTCGTTTTCGTTGATTTCTTCCAGCTTATACGGAAGAGAATATTGACCGATATTAAGTCTCTTGGAAGCTTCCAACATTCTTACGTCGGCATCCGTAGGTTCGTCGTCGCGAAAATCCGCCGACAAAATATCCGACAGAGCGACGGAAGGGACTTCTTCGATTTTTTTATCGTTGTCGGTTATGTTATCGGAAGTAGAGTCGGACAAACTTTCGGAATACGATTTATCTCTGTGTTGCATATACGGCGTACTTATCAATAAATCGTCGTTATTACCGATAGGAGAAGAGTCGGTAGAAGGAACATCGATATTTGTATCGGAACATTCATCCTCCGAGATATTATCGGGAATTTTTTCGATAGATTCGTCTTCTGTCGTATCGTCGACTTCTTCGTGAGATTCTCGTCTGGTTAAAGGACGTAACGATGAGACGTCGAAAGGGGCTTCGCCGTGTTCTAAGTCAAATTCTTTGTCAGATAGAAGTCTGTTGATAATGGTACGCGAATATTCCCATTCGGTCTGATCTCTTTCTACGAATTGTCTTCCCGCATCGGTTAAAGAATAATACCTTCTGCGACCTCCGGAAGATTCCGTACCCCAATAGGAAGAGACAAGACCTTTCTTTTCCAATCTTTTCATACAGCTATACAACGTAGCTTGTTTTAGATTGTAGCGATCTTCGGTTTTATCGGAAATTTCCTTAAGGATATCATAAGGATAGCTGTCGCCGTCCAGAAGGGTACATAGAATAATCGTATCTACGTGACTTCTGATAAGCTCGGTATTGGGCGTATCCATCAATAATCGCCTCCCAACAAAAAAATGATAATAAAATTATATTATCATTTTTGCATAAAGTCAATATTATGTTAAGAATATTACACTAAACTTACTAAAGTATAATATTTATAGTTAAATTATACGTTGGTTCTGACAAGACCGACGACTATACCGAGTATGTTGACCGATTGAAAAATCATATCGCGCATGGTTCTGTTTTCCGGATGTAGGCGCACGTAACCGTCTTCTTTATAAAATCTTTTCACGGTGACTTCATCAGAAATCATTGCGACGATTATTTGTCCGTTTTCTGCGGTGGATTGAGATCTGACGACTATAAGGTCTCCGTCATACATACCGATATCGATCATACTGTCGCCGGAAACTTTTAGCATAAACAACTCGCCGGAGGAAGCGAAAAGCTTAGAAGGGAAGGGATACGCGTCCTCTTGCATTTCTACGGCAAGCTTAGGCGTGCCGGCGGCGACTTCACCTATAAGAGGGATGGTAACGGTATCTTTTTCGAGATTGCGTCTATTGGACGCAACGACTTCAAGAGCTCTGCTGACCGACTTACCGCGCTTAATTATGCCGTCCGCCTCCAGACGGTTAAGATAAGTCTGAACACTGGCTGTCGACTTGATTGAAAGAGCGTTGCAAATATCTCTTACGGACGGCGGATAGCCGAATTCTATAGAATAATCCTCAATATAACGGGCTATCTGAGTGAGTCGAGCTTGAATTTCATCTTGTTTTTTAGTCATAAAAAACCTCTCATAATCCTTATCGGAATATATGATATCATAAAAAAAACAAAATGTAAACAGATATTTAGAAATTAATATAATCAATCGTCCAGCTTCTTATTGAGCACGACGGCGGTAGAAGCGGAGCGTTTGATTTCTTCCGAAATATTGGCGTAATGTTTTTTAGTAGTATTGACGTCTTTGTGTCCCAAAACTTCGGCGACGACATAAATATCCTTGGTAGCGGAATATAGAGCGGTGCCGTAAGTGCTCCGTAATTTATGCGGAGTAATTTTCTTCTGAGGAGAGACGATTGCGGCGAATTTTTTTACAAGGTTTTCTACGGTCCTGACGCAGATGCGTTGATTTTGAGAAGAAACAAACAATGCCGCTTCCGAAAATTTACCGCATTTTTTCAGTCTGGATTCTCTTACAGGCAACCATAATTCCAAAGCTTCCTTAACTTCGTCCGAAAAATACAAAACGGAGCGATTGCCGCCTTTTCGCGTTACGATAAAAGATTTGGTTTTGAAAGAAACGTCGTCTACGTTGATTCCGACCAATTCACTGACACGGATACCTGTACCTAAAAACAGCGTAAGAATCGCAAGATCTCTCATGCGGAAAAACTCGTTGTCATTATAAGAATTTTGCATTTCCGTGTTAAAAGGTTTATATGACGTAACCGTATCCAAAATATCGGTGACTTCATCGGAATCGAGTCGAATAATTTCTTTCGAGTGCAACTTGGGCATACAAACTTTGGCTGCGACGTTGGCAGAAATCATATCGTTGTTGAACAGATACTTAAAAAGTGAATTGATACTGGATAATTTACGTTTTTTAGCGGCTTCGTTATTGGAATAATATCGTCCGCGATAATAGTAGGCGGACAGGTGACTTAAATAACGCTCGATATGAGAAGAAGTAATAAGAGACATATCTTCAATCGTAACGTCTCCGGGGCGCATTGCCTTAACTCCGGGAACAGCCTGCACGACGTAATCGAAAAAAACTTCCAAGTCATATGCGTATCCCAGGCGAGTAAGAGGGGAAGTACGTTGCTCGATAGAAATAAAATAATCGAAACAAAAGTCCGGAAGCATAGATAATTGCTCTTTGATTTTAGCCGCGACTTTAATATTTCTGTCAATATGATAATTCCTGCTCATACGAATATTATATAATAACGATAAAAAAAATTCAATGTAAAAGAAAAAGAATATTTTTCATATTTACAACTGGATTAAAAATCAAAATTCCAAATAAAATCAAAAATCGAACTATTATGAAAACACGCCCGATAAAAGGGTAATTATGGGTGAAATGACATTATGAGCGCTCTTAAATCTATTCGTAAAATCCGCGTTTTACGAATAGATAGTGTTAAATAAGAGTGAAAAAGCCATAAATATCGGCTTTTTGTTGAATTTTACAATTTTATATTAACGTTTATGAAAATAACGTTTTTACGACTTCGATCATAGCCAATTTCACGTGCTCATATGTCAAACCGCCCTGTAAATAACCTATATACGGAGGCTTAATCGGCGCGTCGGAAGTCAACTCCAGCGAGGCGCCCTGGACGAACGTCCCCGCAGACATAATTACTTCTTCGTTATATCCAGGCATTCCCCATGGCTCGGGCACGACGTAGCTGTCTATAGGAGAATTGGCTTGGATCTGTTCACAAAATTCAATAAGTTTTTTTCTATCGTTAAATTTAACGGCACGTATAATGTCTCGAGGAAGCTTTTCAGCCGACGGATTGGTTTCGATGCCGAGAATTTTAAATATATTTCCGGATAAAACACTGCCTTTAAGCGCATTGGCGACCGTAGACGGCGCTAAAAACAATCCTTCGTAAAAAGACGTATAGCCGTAAGCGTAAGATCCGACTTCCGTACCGACGCTCGACGAGGTCAGCCTGTAACCGATTTGTGTAATAAAATCAGACTTTCCGGCTATATAACCGCCCGTAGGAGCGATTCCGCCGCCCATATTTTTAATTAAAGAACCTACGATTATGTCAGCTCCGTACTCGGTAGGTTCCGTTTTCCCGGTAAATTCTCCGTAACAATTGTCGACCATAATGCATGCCGACGGACAATATCTGTCTCTTAGTTCTTTTAATACGGATATAGAGGTAATATCGAGAGGTTCACGCCATAAATATCCTTGAGAACGCTGCAAAAACAGCATTTTCGGTTGATTTTCCGATAAATAATTCTCAATCGTATTAAAATCGAGAGAATCGTTTTTGAGTTGTATTTCATCATATTTCACGCCGAAATCGGCTAAAGAACCGATATTTTTACCTTTAATTACGTCATCCAGCGTGTCGTAAGGCTTACCGGTGACGGAAAGCATAAGATCCCCCGGGCGCAAAATACCGAAAAGCGCGATCGTTAACGCGTGGGTACCCGACGCGATATTAGGAGAGACTATAGCGGAATCGGTCTTAAAAATATCCGCAAACAGTCTTCCGAGGGAATCTCGTCCGACGTCGTCGTAACCGTATCCGGAAGTCTGACACATATGTCGGGCAGAAATACGATTATTCTTAAATGCCTCGAGGACTTTTTTCTGATTATACAGCGCGATATCGTCAATCTGCACAAATAAGTCTTTAGATTTATTTTCTGCGGAATCAACCAGTTCTATAGCGTTCATATTCACATATTCTCCTGCGTCTCTTTTTGTTGTCGAGTATTATAAAATACCCCTATTTTTATAAATATTCAGCATGTTTAATGCGGTTTTTTCGGGATTTTTGTCGGAATCCACATATATGCACGGCTCTCGCTTAAACCACGTCTGTTGACGTTTGGCATAATTGCGAGAATTCTTTTTAATAAGTTCTATGGTATTTTCATATGTATCCGTGCCCTCTAAATAACCCCGCCATTCTTTGTAACCGATCCCTTGCATGCTTTGGCAATCGAAAGTCACGCCGCGAGAAATCAGTCCTCTCACCTCTTGTTCCAATCCCCTATCAAGCATAACGTCCACTCTACGATCGATACGCTCGTACAGAACGTCTCTTGCGACGTCAAGACAACAATACACGCAGTCTTCTCTAGTGACCGAAGACATTTCGTCGTCAGCATCGCTACCGAACTCTTCTATTTCCAGAGCGCGGATGACTCGAGGAAGATTATTATAATGTATAAGAGAGGCTTTTTGAGGATTTTTTTCTGAGAGCAATCCATGCAACGCCATATTTCCGTTGATACGGGCATATTCGGTCATTTCCGCGCGAAATTGTTCGTTACGCTCCACGCCGCCGAAACTGAACGGATACAGAACGGATCTAAGATATAATCCCGTCCCCCCTATCATTATAGGGATTTTTCCTCGAGATTCTATATTATTTATGATTTTTTCCGCATATTCTTTGTATTCCGCCACAGAAAAATTACTCTCGGGTTCAACGATATCTATTCCGTAATGAGGAATATTACGCATCTCCGAGGGGGTTATTTTCGCGGTACCTATATCCAAACCTTTATAGATCTGCATAGAATCCGCCGAAATTATTTCTCCGTCTAACGCTTCTGCCAGAATTAAACCGATCTCCGACTTGCCGGAAGCGGTCGGACCGCCTAAAATAAGCATTAAACGATCCTCTTAAAAAGTTTTTCTATTTCCGACTTGGATATACGCACCACGGTCGGTCTTCCGTGCGGACATCTGACGGGAGAGCCGCTGTCTTTGTAATATTGTATAAATCTCTCTATTTGGGCGTCCGTAAGAGAATCTCCACCCTTTATTGCGGAGCGACAAGCCGCGGTGGCAAGTTTATGTTTAAATACCGAAGAAAGTCTAAACGAATCTATACCTCTAAGTTCCGCAACAAGCTCCGTAAGCAATTGCCCGAGATTGACGTCGGAAATAATCGTCGGTAAAGCGGAAACAAGGACTTTTTCTTCGTCTATCTTAATATCGAAACCCAGCGCGATCAATTCGTTGAGACCTTCTCTCAAAACCGCCAAATCGCTCTCGTCGAGATATTGCACGTAAGGGAAGAGCATCAATTGTGAAGACGGAACGGTTGCGTCAAACGCCTCGACGAGCTCGTCATAGCGAATTCTTTCGTGGGCGGCGTGCTGATCAATAAGATAAATTTCGTTTTTTAATTCCAATACCAAATAAGTATCGAAAAGTTGCCCGACTATCTTGTATGCCGAATTGTTTTCGAAAGGTTGTCCTATATCGGCAGAAGAAAACGCCTGAGCCGAATCGGAAGCGAAATCATTGGATTCCGCAACGAGCTCGCCGTCGAAACTCGCTACGTACGAATAACCGTTTTCGATTTTATCGGAATCGATCGTTTGGTTAACTATAGACGAATATTTATCGAAAAACGACTTGAATTTATCGTCCGAATCAGAGTCCGAAACGACGTCTTTTTCATCCGCCCTATCGCTGCTTTTCACGACGAAATCCTGCTCAAAAACAGAAGTTTTGGGCTCTATTTCACTATTATCCGACGATAATGCGGTGTGATACGCAAAAGATTTTTCTGCATCGAAAACGTCTAAAGCTCGCTTAACGGCTTGGTATATCATACCGTGAATACGTCTCGGATAAGCGAGTCTGACCTCGGACTTGTTGGGGTGGACGTTGACGTCGACGTCTTCTATCGGAATCGTAATCGAAATGCAATATAACGGAAAGGTTCTCGTCATCAATCTGGAACCGTATGCGTTTTGGACGACCGCGGATACGTTAATATCCGAAACCGGTCTGCCGTTGATAATCAAATATTGCGACGATTTATTGCCTTTGGTAAACTCTGGTACGGAAACGTACCCTTCCAGAGACACATCGTCCTCGTTATTTTCGATAAACAGGGATTTTTCTTCAAAATCTTTACCGAAGACCGCCTCGGAAGCTCCTTTGAGACCTATTTCCGAAGAAAACAGTTTTAATTTACCGTCGACGTAATATTCGATACTGACGTCGGAATGCGCCAATACGAGTCCGTTGACAGCCTGCGTTACTGCGGATTCTTCAGTCTTGGCAGATTTTAAGAATTTATAGCGCGCGGGCGTATTATAAAAAAGATTGGTCACGGTAATGCTGGTGCCTTTTTCAATACTCGAGGACGATTTGTTTATAATTTCTCCGCCTTTTACCACTATTGAGGAACCGAGTTCGTCTATCGTATTGTGCGTAGTTAGCGTAACTTCCGCTACAGCAGATATACTTGCGAGCGCCTCTCCTCTGAATCCGAGCGTGGAAATTTTCGAAAGGTCGTCTTCCGAGAAAATTTTACTCGTGGCGTGCGGCAAAAAGGCTTTTTCCAATTCGGATTTTTCGATACCGCATCCGTTGTCGACGACGGTGATGCTTTTAAGTCCGCCCTCTTCTATATAAATAGCTACTGAGGTCGCGCCCGCATCTATACTGTTTTCCGCCAATTCTTTGACTATCGAGCGAGGGTTTTCGACCACTTCGCCTGCGGATATCTGCGTAAAAATTTCTTTCGGTAAAACGTTGATTTTCATATTAATCTTTTTTCATCATCTTTTTTATATCGGATAACATCGTCAATGCTTCTATCGGCGTAATTCTGTTGACGTCGAGATCGGATAACAATTTTTCCAATGAAGTCAGACGCGGATCCTCGCCGAACATATTCATTTGAGAGGACATTACCGAATAATCGCCCACATTTGAGGACAATTTGTCCGCAAGACCACCCGAAACGTCGTGAGCTTTTTCGAGAGAGCTCATAACGGACTTCGCGCGATTGATTATTTCTTTTTTCACGCCGGCGAGCTCTGCCACTTCTATACCGAAAGATTTAGATGCGCCGCCGCGGGCGATTTTATACAAAAATGTAATTTTAGAATCGGTATCGTTGATGAGAATGCGATAGTTTTTGACTCCTCTAAGTAAACTCTCTATCTCGGAAAGCTCGTGATAATGCGTAGCGAAGAGAGTTTTTGCCCCTGTCTCGGAAGCCAGATATTCCACTATCGCCCAAGCTATGCTCAATCCGTCCAGAGTCGACGTTCCGCGACCGATTTCATCCAAAACTAGAAGGCTGTTACGGGTCGCCTGCGAAAGAATGGAAGAAACTTCTATCATCTCTACCATAAAGGTGCTCTGCCCCTGAGACAGATTGTCGCTGGCGCCGATTCTGGTGAAGACTCTGTCTACGACGCCCATTTCTACCGAAGACGCGGGGACGAAGCTGCCCATCTGAGCCATCAGGACAATAAGGGCGGTCTGGCGCATATAAGTGCTTTTACCCGCCATATTAGGTCCGGTAATAATAAGTACGTTGTTGTCTTTATCGTCCAAAACGCAATCGTTGGGGACGAATTCGTTTTTCTTCTTAAAGGTCTCCACTACGGGGTGACGACCGTCTTTAATCGTAACGGAATTAAGTCGCGATTTGATTTTCGGCTTAACGTAACCGTTAAGTTCAGCAACCTCGGACAAAGAAGCTATCGCGTCCAAATATGCGAGAGCCCTGGCGTTGCGTTGAAAATCTTTAACGAAATCCAATAAAAAGTCTTTTAGCTCTTTATAGAGTTTGAGTTCCAGCTCCAGCGCTTTTTCTCCCGCACCCAAAATAACGTTTTCTACGTTCTTCAATTCTTCCGTAACGTAACGCTCGGAATTAATGGTGGTCTGTTTTCTGATATATTCGTAAGGTACCAAGTCCTTCTGGGAATTGATAACCTCGATATAGTAACCGAAAACTTTATTGAATCCGACTCTGAGATTTTTAATGCCGGTCTTTTCTTTTTCTTTAGTCTCGAATTCTTTTATCCATTCGCTACCGGAAGTCTTGGCGTCTCTTAATTTGTCCATCTCGGAATTATAACCGCTTTTAATGACTCCTCCGTCCTTAAAATTAATCGGAGGATTATCGACGAGGGCTTTTTCTATCAATTCTTTTACGGGAAGCATTTCGTCCAGCGCGGAATCGATTTCCTTTAGTTGAGCCGTTTTTACGTTTTCTAATAATTTCTTTATTTTCGGTATTTCTCCGAGAGACTCTTTCAGAGCGACGCATTCTCTTGGATTTACCGAGCCGTAGCTGATTTTTCCCGATATTCTTTCTATATCGCGGACTCTGTCGAGAGCGTTTTTTATTCTTATCCTCAGCCCTTTGCTTTTATACAGCTCTTCTACCGCGTCGAGCCTGGAATTGATTTTTTCGGCATCGATAAGAGGCTCTTCGACGATTTTTCTCAACGCTCTGGCGCCCATATTGGTGCAAGTGTTGTCGAGTACGGACAATAAGGAGCCAGCCTTGGTGTGGTCCGAGAGATTGACGGTTAACTCGAGGTTGCGCTTGGTATTGTAATCGAGATGCATATACGAACTATCCGTAATGACTTTAAGTCGATTAACGTGGACAAGCTCGCGTTTTTGAGTGTTTTCTATATAATCGAGTAGCGCGCCGCATGCGGAAATAGAATAATCTGCGCATTCTATACCCAGAGACGCCAAATTATAAACGTGAAGTTTATTGCAGACCGTCTTGGTCGCGTTGTCGGAATCGAAGGATAAATCGTAATAACTTTTCGGTCGAGGAAGCTTTTTGGCTTTGAACGAAGTCAATTCGTATGCCAGGTCGGTAAACGAACCGTTGCAGATTATTTCTCTCGGTTCTATTACTTCCAAAAAGTTTTCGAGATGTTCCGCGGGCTTTTCGCCCTGATAATTGTAGACGTTGATTTCGCCCTCGTTAATATCCAAAAAAGCTATACCGTAGCCGTTTTTCGTAAAATATACTGAAGCCAGATAATTATTCTTTTTAGCATCGAGAATGTCGTCTTCGACAACCGTACCGGGAGTAATAACTCTCGTAACGTCCCTCTTGACCATACCGGGTTGGTCTCCGGGATTACTCAACTGGTCGCAAATGGCGACGTTGTAGCCGTTTTCTATCAATTTTGAGATATAGCCGTCGACCGCGTGATAAGGAACTCCGCACATGGGGGCTCTCTCGGCAAGACCGCAATCGCGCCCCGTAAGAGTTAAATCCAAGACTCTACTGGCAATCTCGGCGTCTTCGAAAAACATTTCGTAAAAGTCTCCCAATCGATACATTACGATGGAGTCTTGATATTGTTTTTTTAACTCCTTATAATGTTTCATCATAGGAGAGAGCTCTTTTTCTTTAGTCTTTTTCTTATTATCGATATTAGCCATTGATTATCTCCCCGAAAAGCGATGCGGATCTTGCGGAAGTCACTTTGACGTCGACGAATTGTCCTATCAAAGACCGATCGCCATCGAAAGTAACGAGACGACCGCTTTCCGTACGTCCGCAAAGTCTGTCGCCCTTTTTATCTTCAACCAAAATTTCGTATACGTTGCCTATATATTGACGACTTTCGTTTTTTGTAATTTCGTTCTGCAGAGCAATCAGTCTAGTGATACGATCTTTTTTCGTTTTATACGGAATCTGTTCCATTTTTTCCGCGACGGTACCTTTTCTTACCGAGTAAATAAATGTGAAGCAAGACGAATATTCCACTCTTTTTACGAGGTCGAGAGTATCTTGGAAATCTTCTTCCGTCTCTCCCGGGAAGCCGACCATAATATCGGAAGTGATGCCTACGCCGGGAAGATTGGACTTGATATTATCGATTATCTCGAGATATCGGGCACGATCGTAGTGACGATTCATGGCTTTAAGAACGGCGTCGGAACCGGACTGGACCGGAATATGAATGTTGTTACAAATATTATCGCAATTTTTGATAACGTCGATGACTGATTCGTCGAAGTCTTTAGGATGGGACGTCATGAAGCGCAGACGATATTTATAAGGTAAATTACCGAGTACGGAAAGCAATCTCTTAAAATCCCAGCTACCGTCGTCGTAAGGTCTGTAAGAATTGACGTTTTGTCCTAAAAGAGTAATTTCTTTATATCCTTCTTTAAGAAGCCCCTCTACCTCAGAGATGATAGCTTCCGGTGCGCGAGAACGCTCCCTGCCTCTTACGTACGGAACTATGCAGTACGTGCAAAAGTTGTTGCAACCGTACATTATATTGACCCAGGCGTTGGGGTAACTGGTTCTGTATGTGGGGACGTTTTCTATAATTTCAGGTCGCGATATCCGTTCTATCTCTCGGATTTTTTTGCGAGATTGAAGGACTTTTTCGACGCTTTCCCCTATTTTCTCTATATTGGAAGTCCCTAGAACAATATCGATGAAGGGGAATTTTTTCACAAGCTTTTCGGCGACTCCGTCTTGCTCCGACATACAACCGACGACTGCGACTATCAAATCTTTTTTATTCTTTTTAAGAGGTTTTATCGCACCGATATTGCCCAATGCGTGCTGCTCCGCGGTATCGCGTATGGCGCAAGTATTAAAAACGACGACGTCGGCATCGTTCAAATCGTCGGTCGGCAGATATCCCGCTGAGGATAAAATACCGGCTATTTTTTCGCTTTCGTGGACGTTCATTTGACATCCGTAAGTAATAATCTTATATCTCATAGAGAATATTATATACTATAAAAGAAATTCGGACAAGAATTTTTTGACAAAATTCGATAATGTGAGAAGTAATCGACATACTAAACGTATGAAAAGCCTCAATGTAAAAAAAGTGCTAAAAATCATATTGTTGTCGACTTTTTTCCTTCTATTATTATCGTTTTTAATCGCAAGCATATATTTCTTCACGATATACAACGGAGCTAAACTTAACGACGACGATATCGCGGTATCCAAAATCAATCTGATTATCAACGATAATTGCGGAAATTCCGTAGGTGTAAAGGAATCTTTAGAACGCTCGATCGATATCGAAGAGGTATCCGAGCACGTAATAAACGCTTTCGTTGCGGTAGAAGACAAAAGATTCTTCGAGCATAACGGAATAGACCCTATACGTATCGGCGGAGCGATATTGGCAGACATCGGAGCGGGTTATATTAAAGAAGGCGGCTCTACTATTACTCAACAGCTTGTCAAAAACACTCAGACCGGCGACGAAAAGAGTCTGGAGCGTAAAATCAAAGAGATGAAGCTGGCGATAGAGCTGGAGAAAAAATACGACAAGTCGGAGATTCTGGAGATGTATCTCAACAACATATATTTCGGCAACGGACTATACGGAATAAAGTCCGCAAGCGAAGGAATCTTCGGGAAAAACGTATCCGAATTGGACGAGGGAGAGAGTGCCGTATTGGCAGGGATCGTGAAAAATCCGCTTAAATATTCTCCGCTTAACGACAAAGAATCCGCGGTTAAAAGAAGAAATCTCGTACTAGGGCTAATGTTAGAACAAGACTTAATCGACGAAGTCTCATACGAAAAAGAAATATCCGAAGACATCGTAACCGTCGAAAAGCGTACCGACCGACCATATATAACTTATATTAACGAAACGGTTACAGAAGCCGCCGAGTTACTCGGAGTGACCGAAACGGATATACTACAAAACGGATACGTAATCGACAGTTATTTAGACAAAAATTTACAAATTACCTCTTACGAAACTCTGAACGAGGAATTAACGTCCGTCGGAGACGAAAACGTAGACGGATACGCGGTGACGATGGACAACGACACTTGCGGAATTACGTCTCTACATTCATCGTTTTCATACTCCGTTCGAACGTTGAGACGTCGCGCGGGGTCTGCTTTGAAGCCCTTTTTGTCATATATACCGGCGATAGAATACGGCGGTTATGCGCCGATCGATTACGTACTGGACGATAAAATATCTTTCGGCGATTATTCTCCGAAAAATTACGGTGACGTATATAGAGGGAAAATCAGTTTCCGAGAAGCGGTCGGAAAAAGTTCTAATATGGTTGCGCTCAGTTTGACGGAAGAGATCGGATTAAATCGATGTATAAAAACCGCCGAAGCGTGCGGAATCGGTTTTAACGAGACGGATGCGTCTCTTGCGGTTGTTTTAGGCGGTATGAAAAACGGCGTTACAGCTATGGAGCTACTGGGAGCATACGGGGCTATAGCGTCGGGCGGAAGATACAAAAGACCTACTTTTATTAAGGCAATCTACAAAAACGGAGCTAAAATTCATAGTAATTCCGTATTAAAAACCGCAGTATTCGATGCAGGTACTGCCGGGGTAATGACGGATATGTTGCAATATACCGCGAACGCAGGCACGGCTAAAGCACTGTCGGGGCTAAAGTGCGACGTCGCGTCTAAAACGGGAACGGACGGAAACGAAAGCGGAAACAAAAACGCAATATGTTGCGCATACACTCCGAGCGTTACCGCGGTCGTTCAATTATTAAGTTTGTCCGAAGTACCTTTCGACGGAAAAATAACCGGAGGAACGTTACCGACGACGATTGCAAAATCGATATTAAGTATAGTAGACCGAGGAGAACAGTTCGATTTCGGAGACGACGTAGTATATCTGGATATAGACAGACTATCGCTCGAGAACGACGGCAGCGTATTGCTTGCAACCGAAAACACACCGGAAGAATTCGTGATAAACGAAATTTTTTCGTCAAAAAATGCGCCGTCGGAATATACCACTCTATATGAATTGACCGAACTGGACGACTTGTCCGTAGAAATATGCGATTATGAAGTTTTTATTAGTTTTTTTGCTATCGGTGACTATATATACGACATATATCGCAACGGACAATACGTCAAAACGGTCGAGGAATACGACGGCTATTCCGAAATCGTGTTGCCCGTAGAAGAATTCGGACTAAACGAATACACCGTAGAGTACAGGAACGTCTACGGTGTAAAAAGAAGCGTATCGAAAAACGTCTACGTATCGGAACCGATAACTAACGACCCACTTGAATGGTTTCGATATTTCGAATAGCGGCGTCGATGAGTCCGTCTATATCGGGAATACGGCTCTCCGCCTCTTCTATCACGGACAAAACGGGATGAATGACGGGATTTTTGGGTAAAAATACCGTACAGCAATCTTCATAAGGCAATATAGAAGTGTCAAAAGTACCGATCTTTTTCGATATAGAGATGATTTCTTCTTTATCCATTCCTATAAGAGGTCGGAAAACGGGGAGTGTCGCGACGGAATTGGTTACGTTGATGCTTTCTGCTGTCTGACTGGCGACCTGAGCAAGACTTTCTCCGGTAAGAATTGCATAGCAATCCTTTTCTCTGGCGACTTTTTCTGCTATTTTCATCATAAAACGTCGCATAATCGTTATCATATACTCCTTGGGGCAATGCTCGTGAATGGCAAATTGTATATCGGTAAAAGGAACCACGGACAACTCGATCTGCCCTGTATAATCCGTAAGAATTCTGGCTAATTCCACGACTTTATCCTTAGCCTGCTCGCTGGTATAGGGATAGCTGTGATAATGTATGGCGTATATTTTCATTCCGCGCTTTGCCATCATATAACCTGCCACAGGACTGTCTATACCGCCAGACAAAAGAAGCATGCCGTTGGCGGAAGAACCGACCGGCATACCGCCCTGTCCGGGGATTTTTTCGCAAAATACGTAAGAATATCCGTTTTCACGCATATCTACGTATAATTCAAAATCATAATTATATAGCTCTACAGACAAATCGGGATATGTCTCTAACAAATATTCTCCTATTTCCGCCTGAAGTTGCATGGAAGTAGCCGCTATTCTCTTGTCTGCACGACGCACCGTTACTCTGAACGTACCCGCGTCGGGACAGATGTCCGCGGCGACTTGTTTTATCATAGGAATATCGCTCTTGACTTTTATCGCTCGGCTGATGCTGGAGATGCCGAATACTTTTGACAATTTGGAAACGATTTCTTCTTCCGAGGAAACCGCATAATTTTCTATGAAGTATCTGGATTGAGTTTTGGCGAAATTGTAACGTATTCCCTTGAGGGCGTTTTTTACGTTGGATATAAGAATATTTTCAAAGACATATCTGTTGCGTCCCTTCAAAAAAATCTCGCCGTATCGGATGATAATAGTTCTTTCCATTGTTACCTACCTTATGTTTTTAAGTTTTGTGTATTCTATATTAAGCGCATTTATAAAATATTCTATGTCGGATTTTGTCGTTTTTCTTGAAAAACTGACCCTGATTATACCGTCCAAATATTTGCTAGGAATATTGAGAGCTTTCGGCACCCTTTTGACACTCTTCATCGAAGAACACGCACTGCCCGTCCCGACTATCACCCCGGAAGACTCCAGGGCGCGTAAAAGAACCTCGCCTTTCACTTTATCGGAAGCAAAGCTCAATACCGACGGAGAACAAAGTTCGTCGTGGATAATCACGATATCTTTATCGATGATATGTAACGCATCGGAAATCATCGTCACGAATTCCGATTCATCCCGAACGGTGTTCTCTACTTCCGACGAAGCGTCGGCTATAGCGTAAGAAAGAGCAACGGCGCTTCCGACATTTTCCGTAGAAGACCTGAGTCCGCCCTCTTGACCGCCTCCGAGTATCAACGGACGGATATTGACGCCGCGTCTAATATAAAGGCACCCTATTCCCTTCGGCGCGTGCAGTTTATGTCCGCTGACCGAATACATATCGACGCCTAAATCTCTCAAATTAACTTCGGTTTTACCTACCGCTTGCACGCCGTCTGAATGAAAAACAACGTCTTTTACACGACTTTTGGCATATTTTACTAATTTTTTTATATCGTTGATCGCGCCGGTTTCGTTATTGACGTGCATAATCGAAATCAGCGAGGTATTATCCGTGAGAAGTTTTTTAAATTCTTCGAAATCCACTCTGCCGACGGAATCCGTACCGACTTCAACGACGTCGTAGCCCTTTTGTTTAAGCTCCATCGCAACGTTATAAATCGCGGGATGTTCTACCGAGGATATAATTATACGCGAACCGTTCCTTTTCCGTGCGCCCGTAAGCGCCATATTATCGCTCTCCGTACCGCCTGAGGTAAAAACGATTTTACCGTCGCCAGATAACGACTCCAGAATTCTTCTGCGAGCTTCGTTGAGTTCTTTCGACACTTCTAGAGCTTTCCCGTACATTGCCGACGGATTATAGAATTTTTCCGTCTGATATTCACAAAATATATTAAGATATTTTTCGTCCACTCGGGTCGTGGCGGCATTGTCCAAATAAATCATTTTTTCTCCAACATACAATATAAATATCTATTGCTTCTGATTCTCAATGTTTTATCGCCGATACGTGCGTCGTATTCCAGATATCCGTCGACGACATCGTATTCCGAAAGAGTTATCGAATCGATTTTTTCTCTCAAAAACTCTTTTTCTGTTCCGTCGGAAAATCTGTGCGTTACGATCAGGTCTCCGTTATTTATCACGTATATTTCGACATACGAAGAGTTTTTGTTTTTAGACGACAATACCAGTGCCGCAGCCGCGCATCCTATCCCGATAACGATTAACGGAACAATTAAATACAATCGACTATACATCAATATACCGCTCAATATCGAAACAAGTGCGATTATCTTCAATACGGTAATAAAAATCGTCTTTTTTTTATCGATGCCGACGGGCGACTTATTTATCTCGTAGCGATAATACATCTCACTTAAAAGTTGCGAAAGTAACGCCTCGCTCGCCTTCTCCGTATACGCCGTCTCTGACCGTATCCACTTCTTTCAGAGTTTTAAGATGAGCCTGAAGAGCTTTTCTAAGCGCGCCGGTACCGGTACCGTGAATAATCTTAACTTCATGAAGTCCCGCAAGGAGTGCCGTCGATATGAATTTGTCTACTTCGACTATCGCTTCTTCCACGGTAAGCCCCATAACTTTAATTTCTGTAGATACGGCTTCCGTATGAGGAAGCTTTCTGCCTGACGAAACAATCTTTTTTTCCTGTTTTTTCGCGACTTTTTTAATGTCTTTTATATTCACGGTAGAAGAAAAGTTGCCAAGACTCACCACCGCGGTGCCTTTTATAGGGTTAAGAGACATAACACGCCCTTCTACGCCTAATTTCGTACAGAAAACATCGTCGCCGACTCTTGCGTCGCCGAGATCTTCGAGTATCTCCGCCACTTCGGATTCCTCGTCGACGGCGTATTTTTTTAATTTGGAACGTAATTCTCTTGCTCTGAAAAGATTTTTTTCGGAAGGATCGTCGAGAATATTACGAAGTTCTTCAATAATCTCGTTAGCCTCGCTTACGGCGTCCTCGATCATTTTTTTCTTTTCTTTTCGGACTATTTCGTCTATTTTTTTACGTTCTTCTATAAGGCGATCTCTTTCTTTTTCTACTTCCCGACGAAGTTTTTTCGCTTCTTCTTTATCGGTCTCCGACTCCTGCTCGTTTTGTTCGGCGTTTTTACGTGCGACTTCAAGCGCGGCAAGGACATTCTCAAACTGAACTTTTTGAGATTTAAGACCTTCTCGCGCTCTGTCTATAATCGATTTTTTCAAACCTAATCGCTCTGCTATCAAAAGCGCGTTGGAAGCGCCCGGAGTACCGATATTAAGCTTATAAGTGGGACGACAGCTGACAGGGTCGAAATCCATCGAACCGTTGATGACGCGGTCGGTGACCACGCCGTACTCTTTCAGCTCGTTATAATGAGTGGTTATGATTGCTTTAGCACCGGATTCTTTTATATAATCGCATACGGCAAGTGCAAGTGCGGCGCCCTCCGCGGGATCCGTACCTGCGCCCAATTCGTCGAAAAGGAGTAAATCGTCCGACTGAACGTTATCGAGCACTCCTACGATGTTTTTTATGTGCGAAGAAAACGTCGACAGACTCTGCTCTATGCTCTGCTCGTCGCCTATATCGCAATAAATATTTTTATACAGACCTATTTCCGCGTCTTGCGCCGGTAAAAAAATGCCGGAAGCCGCCATAAGAGCAAACAGACCGACCAGTTTTAAGCTGACTGTTTTACCGCCCGTATTGGGTCCTGTTATGAGCAACATATCGAAGTCACGACCGATTTCTATATTGGTAGGCACAACCTTAGATTTCTCTATAAGCGGATGACGACCTTTTGAGATTTTAGTATATCCGATATCGTTGATTATCGGCTTGATGCCTTTGATTTCATTGGCATATTCGGCTTTAGCAAAAATTACGTCTAATCTGATAAGAATGGAAAAATCGTATTTAATCATATCGACGACGCCCGCAACTCGCGCGGTGAAGTCTCTTAAAATACGATTTATTTCCTTTTCTTCTTCTAAAAGAAGTGTTTTCAGATCGTTGTTGAGCTCTACTATAACCATGGGTTCGACGTACAAAGTCGCGCCCGAGGAGCTTTGGTCGTGCACAAGTCCGGGGATTTCTTTACGATATTCGGCTTTAAGCGGGATGACGTATCGATCGTTGCGGACGGTTACGATTCCGTCCTGAACGTACTTGGCGTATGCCGCGGAATGGACGAAATTATATAATTTGGCTTTTATCGACTCTCCGATTTTTCTGATTTTAATTCTGATCCGTCGTAAATCTTCGCTGGCATTATCGCTCATTTCCGTTTCGGACAAAATCGCCGATTCTATATCGTCTTCCAACGGCTTGTCAGTAAATATTCCGGAAGCGATTTTTTTCAAGAGAACAACGCTTTCATCGGGGATTTTTTCAATAGAAAGTTTTGCAGTCCTCGATAGGCGCAAAACGGCAGCTATTTTCAAAAGCTCCGACATCGATAAAACGGACATGACGCCGGCACGCTCCAGGGCGTTGCCTACGGAATCGAAATTGAAGGGAGGCTTAACGGAATGCTCGAAAAGCGCTTTATACGCTTCTTCCACTTCTTTTAACTTAGTCTCTACTTCAATCTTATCGGAAGAGGGCTTCTCGTCCAAAATAGACTCTTTTGCGCTCAAAGACGTGGCGTGAAGTGCAATCGCCGCCAAAATTTTATCGTATTCGAGAGCTTTTAGAGTCCTATCCAGCATAATATAAAGCTATTACGAACGAAGTTTCGCGCCTGTTTCGGCGTTAAGAGACTTGAGTATCGCATCCGTCTGCGAAACGACTACGGCATCGGTCAAAGTGGCGTTTTTATCTCTGAGGACGACTTTAATGGCGACGCTCTTCATACCCTTTTCCACTTGATCGCCCTGATATACGTCGAAAATGCGCACGCTTTCTATTATTCCGCGATCGGCTTTTTTCACTGCGTCGATTATAGAATCCGCCGTAACGTCCGCCTTAACGAGGACGGCTAGGTCTCTTTCCGCGGACTGGAATTTCGAGATGGCTTCGAATACGGGCATCTTACCGGACAATCTGATAATCGTTTCTAAATCCAATTCTGCGATATAGACTCGTTTATCGAGATCGAAATCTGCGGCAACCGAAGGATGAACCTCGCCGAGATATCCGACGTATTTTTCGTCAACATACAATTCCGCGGTACGCGTGGGATGCATATAACTTCTGGACCCGGCAACGAATCTACCGCTTAAATCCAATCTTTCGAGAACGTCTTCAACGATATTTTTAAGCGAATAAAAATCTTCTCTCTCTCCTATAACGCCGAGAGCTAATGTGTTGAATTCTTTGGCAGGTGCGTCATCGAACAAATTCTCGAAGTATCTTTTGGCGACTTCGAAATAACGACCTTCTTTATTGCCCTTCTGATAGTTATAAGAAATAGTCTTAAGCATACTATATGCCAGAGTTGTCCTCATCACGGAAAAATCTTCGCCGATGGGGTTTTCTATTCTGATACATTTTCTTAAAACGCTGTCTTCGGGCACGCGGAGCAAATCAAAAATCTTGGGGCTGACAAAAGAATACGTCACTATCTCGTGCATACCGTCCGAAACGAGGCAATCTTTTATGGTAAGGGTTGTTTTCTGTTGCTTGGTTCTTCCGCCTTTTACGGTACCGCCTTTGTTGAGCAAGGTGGGAGTAAGGTGATCGTAACCGTATATTCTGATGACTTCTTCTGCGAGATCGTTGGCTCCGTCGATATCTTCTCTATATAGAGGAATGACCGAAATAAGGCTACCGTTTTCCGAAATGACCGTCTCTATATTGAGGCTGTTGAGTATATCCGACACTACTTTCGCGGGAACGTCTATTCCCAAAACAGAATTAACTTTATTGAGAGTGGTACGGACGATTTTATTTTTCACATCGGGATTGGTGTCGATAATATCACCCGTAATAGTGCCGTAGCCGTATTTGTCGATAAGATTGAGCGCCCTTTTGAGACCGGTCTCCTGACAATAAAAATCTACGCCTTTTTCGAATCTGAAAGAGCTGTCGGAAGAAAGCTTAATGGCTCTGGAAGTTTGTCTTACGGAATCTCTTGCAAATCTTGCCGATTCAAATATTATTCTGGAGGTGTCGGGCATGACCGAAGAATATTCTCCGCCCATAACGCCTGCAATGGCGACTACCTTGTTTTTATCCGCGATAACGAGATTTTTCTCGTTAAGAACGTACTCGTTGCCGTCGAGCGCGGTGATTTTTTCACCGTTGACTGCGGGTCTGACGATAATTTCGGCGCCCTCTAACAGAGAAAAATCGAAAGCGTGCATGGGTTGACCTATTTCCATTAAGACGTAATTGGTTATATCGACAATGTTATTGATAGGACGTATGCCGACTTTTCTCAGTCTGTACTTAACAATCTCGGGGGATTCTTCGATTTTTATATCCGAAACTTCCGCCGCCATATATCTGGGGCAAAGATTTTTGTCTTCGACGGTAACGCCTTTTAACGCGCAAGGACGATTGACCGATTTATAGGTCAAATCGGGTTCACGGACGGTTTTTCCGGTAACTGCCGCGACTTCTCTCGCTATACCTAGGACAGAGCTGCAATCTGCGCGATTGGCAGTAAGGGCAATATCAAGGATAACTTCCGTATGTCCGATTTCTTCATTGATATCGCTACCGATAACCGCCGACTGCTTAAGAACCAAAACTTCGTCTTTATCGGCACCGGGATATTCGTCCTTTTCCAGTCCGAGTTCTTCCGGACCGCAGAACATACCGTAGCTCATAACTCCTCTAAGCTCGCCTTTTTTAATATCGATACCGTTGAAAAGAGTCGCTCCGTCTAATGCGACAGGTACGAGGTCTCCGACTTTAACGGTCTTGGAATTGGTCACTATATCGACGTTTTCTTTACCGATCTTGACGTAACAAACGGAAAGCTTATCCGCATTGGGATGCTTATCTATACCGACGATTTTTCCGACGACCGTATTGGTCACGCGAGTTCTTTCATCGATTATTTCTTCAATTTCAAAACCTGCGGAAACGAGTTTGTCCGAGAGTTCTTGGGGTGTAATATCTACGTCTACGTATTCTTTTAACCAACTGAACGGTACTTTCATAGCCTACTCCTATTTATATTGCTTCAAAAATCTCATATCGTTTTCAAAAAGTATTCTCATATCGGGAATACCGTATTTAAGCATCGCGGCGCGCTCTACGCCTACTCCGAAAGCGAATCCCGTATATACGTCGGGGTCTATTCCGCTCATTCTGAGTACGTTGGGGTTGACGACGCCTGCGCCCAAAACCTCAATCCAACCGGTGCCCTTACACAGACTGCAACCTTTTCCGCCGCAAATGGCGCAAGAAACGTCTACTTCCACGCTGGGCTCGGTGAAGGGAAAATACGAAGGACGGAAGCGAGTTTTACTGGATTCGGAGAAGAAACCTTTCGCAAATTCGTCCAGAATACCTTTTAAGTCGCAGAGGGTAATTCCTTTATCTATAACCAAACCTTCTATCTGTTGGAACATGGGGCTGTGGGTCGCATCGTAATCGGGGCGATAGACTTTACCGGGGCAAATAACTCTGATCGGGGGCTTCTGAGTCTCCATAGTGTGGACTTGCACGGTGGAAGTCTGAGTACGGAGCATTCTGTGTTCGTCTATATAGAAGCTGTCCTGTCTGTCTCTTGCCGGATGATCGAAAGGAATATTGAGAGCTGTGAAGTTGTAATAATCGGTTTCTATTTCGGGGCCGTCCGCCATTTGAAAACCGAGATTAAGAAAAACTTCCGAAATTTCGTTGATAACTCTGGATAAAAGATGATTGGAGCCTATTCCTAGATCTCTTTTTGATAAAGAAACGTCGAGTTTTTCCGCTTCGAGTCTTGCGACCAATTCTTTTTCGGAGAGTTCTTTCAGAGCTACGTCGATTTCGGATTCCATTTGATTTCTAACAACGTTGAGTTCTTTTCCTATCTCGGATTTTTGGTCGGCGGGGACGTCTTTAAGTCCTTTAAGAAGAGCCGTCAGCTCGCCTTGTTTTCCTAAAAAACGAACCTTAAGGTCAATCAAATTCTGCTTATTCAAGTCGGATTTGTTTTTAATCTGCTCCTTGAACGCTTCAAACACCTGTTTAATTCTGTCTCGCATAAATGCACCTCGTGTAAAAAGTAACTTAAAATATAATATCACTTACGAGAATATAAATCAAGATTACGCGCGCACATAACGAGGAAAATTTTTCTAGCGTGTAGTTTTACAATTTTAGACGTGGTTGGAGCTGCGTCTTCTTTTTTTAGTTAATTCCCGAACGAGAAGCTTGGATTAATTATCTAAACTTCTTATTTTACGGAACGAGATCTAGATAATCGGTGGTGTCTTTTCCTTCAAGATACGTATCCGGCACTCGTCCGACGATTAAATTTTCCGCAATAAAAACGTCCGTAAATTCTTCAAATGAAATTTTTTCTATAGGAAGGGATAACGCGATAGTCGTATACACTCTGACGTAAAATTTATGAATGGTCTGATTGAGCCCCTCCGCTTTATATTCCGAACAAAACCGACATTTGACTGAGCCGATAGGTAAAACGTCCAGATAAACTTCCGGTCCGAAGTCGGAAAAGAAAGAAATCCCCGAAAAAGCTCCGAGTCTGACGGGGATTTTATAATTCTCCAATTGAGACACCTGTTCGAAAACTTTTTTCTGGACTAAAAAATTGACTTGATTAATCGCATAACCGTTACTTACGACCGCTACGATCTCTCCGTCGGCATTTTTTTCGTATTCAAAAAACGTTTCGGAAAATTCACTGCTGTTTTTTAATTCTAAAGATAAATCCGCCACGATATCGGAATATACGTTTTTTATCGTAGCAGACAAAACGTTGTTGACAAAAGGCTTAACGATAAACCGCGCGTACAACATAACGCAAATAGCTATGACTAAAATTACACCCGTAACGATTATGAACAGCTTTTTCGCACGCACGTCCGACATATTAAAAATATATGCCGCTACTCACCCAGATATATCTTTTTCATTGTCAGCGCGTCTTCGGCTTGAGTACCGTCCGACTCGCATATAACGTACGGCTCTAGTGCGTAGCGGTGTAAAGATTCCGCCAGCGGAGGGAATTCCGGACCGTATTTTTCGTCGGCAAAAGTCAGATGATAGAGCTCGCCTTTTTCTCCGTAAGCAATTTTACTGAAATGCACGTGCATATTAAAAACTTTATATTTTGGCAAATTATCAAGCAATTCCTCTATTATAGTATTATAATTTGCCGCTGTTTTTAGAATACCCCGTTCTCTTGCATTAATATGACCAAAGTCTATACACGGATACAGGAACGGCGCCAGAGACGCATAATCGATTACTTCTTTTACCGTACCGAGCTGATTGAATTTACCCATCGTTTCGATACAGACTATCATATCGTCGTATCCCTCTGCGACGATTCTGTCGGCCAATCTGGCAATATTTTCCACTGCGGTACGATGAGCGACGTTTCGTTCCGCTTTACCTTGCGACGCCGGATGAAACACAACTCTTTTTCCGCCCATCTCACGGACTTTTTCTAGTGACGAAATAACGTAACCGATCGAGTTTTCGATTTTTTGAGGATCGGGATTGGCGAAATTAATAAAGTAAGGTGCATGCACGCTGAGTTCCAATCCCGCGGCATTAAACGCCGCGCCTATGGCGCCCGCCGTCTCAGAGCTCATTTTAACTCCCTTTCCGAAAGAGTATTCAAAACAGTCCAGACCTCTTTTTTTACACCAATCGGCAGCCTCTACGGTGTGTTTATGTCCCTCTGCATAAAAACTTGCGGAATTGCCCGCAACTCCGAATTTAATCATTATCCAATTCTCCTACGTCCGAAGCGATTTGCGCAATAAGCTCCTCTGTCGAATCGAACTTTTTAATTTCTCGTAAAAATTTTCTCGGATATATTTTCACAACGTGCTCTATAAAATCGAGGCGAGTATCGACGACGTAAGCCTCTATTTTGTATTCGTTATAATCGAAAGTCGGCGCCGTCCCCACGTTAACCACACCTCGATAACGATTACCGTCGACTACGATATCCGCGGAATATACGCCTACGCCCAACAGACACGGCTTATCGGGCACGACGTTAAGCGTCGGATAACCGAGTTTTCGCCCTACTCCTCTACCGTGCGCGCTGACTCCTTCAATAAAGTATTTCGATTGTAAAAGTTCATTGGCACGGCTCACGTTACCGCTCTTCAACAATTCTTTTATGCCCGAAGTGGAAATTACAGTATCTCCCGTCGAGAGCAATGCTACTTCTTCAAAAACGATATTGTTTTCTCTGCAATAACTTTTCAATAGGTCGACGTTACCGGCGGCATCGAGACCGAATCGAAAATCACTCCCCGAAACGATAAAATCCGGAGCGACGTTATCTCTGATATAGTCTAAAAAAGTTATCGGGTCGGATTTATAAAAGCTTTCATCGACGGGCAATTCGAACGGAATACACCCCGACGAAGATAAAATAGAAAACCTTTCGCTCTCGGTAAACAACGTATCGGAGCGTTTATTGATATATCCTAAAGACGCGTTCTTAAAAAACGATACGTAGAGGCTTCCGTTGCCTGCCAAATCCAAACCTTGCTCGATGACGCGAGCATGCCCCGTATGTATGCCGTCGAAAAAACCTAAAGCGATACCGACGGACGCGTCGGAGCGATTGGCTCTAGCTTTCAAAAACGTGACTGCTCGAGCCTGACCGCACTCTACTTTACCGAGCGCAATCGTTTCGTTCAAGCAAGAAATCTTAACAAAATCACAGTCGCTAAGATCCGTCGAAGTCGAAAATCCTCTCAACAGGGCTATTTCTCTGTCTCTGGTAACCTTAACTTCCGGAACGTTTTTCAAAGCATAATCTATGGGGAGAATTTTTGAAAAAACAAGTTCGGGATCGGATTCGAGTTCTTTTAGCGTAACGCTGTCTCTAATGTCGAAGCACCCCGATTTGACGCGATTGATATATTGCATTACCGCGCAAGTCCCGAGTCTTTTTCCCATATCGCGCGCGATGGAACGAATATAAGTGCCGCCGGAACACGTTATCGTCATCGAAAAGACTCCTTCTGAAACTTCTCGAAGATCTTCAATAGAATATATTTCGATTTCTTTACCTTCCAATTCTATATCGGCACCTTCTCTTGCCAAGTCGTAGCCGCGCTTGCCCTTATAACATCTGGCGCTATATAGAGGAGGAATCTGGACGGACTTTCCTATAAATTCCGAGATAATATCTCGTACGTCGTCGAGTGTCGGAACGGGAGCGTTTTCTTTTAATATTTTACCGGAAGTATCCAGCGTATCGCTATCGATACCGAATCGAAATTCAGTGTAATACGTTTTCTTTTTATCGAGCAAATAAGAAAAAAGCTTGGTCGAGCTTCCTATCGCGATAGGTAAAACGCCCTCGCCGTCGGGGTCGAGAGTACCGAGATGACCTATTTTGACGTTTTTGTCACGCTTATATAAGAGGTGCTTTACGATTGCAACCACCTTGGCGGAGGTAATACCCCTCTTTTTATTAACGATAATAAATCCGTTAATCATTGCTTAAAATATCGTCGGCTGCGGATATCAATTTATGAAGACAATCCTCAAAATATCCGTAGACTCTACATCCCGAAGCATTGTCGTGCCCGCCGCCGCCGAAACATCTGGCGAGACGATACGCGTAGGCGCATTCTTTACTGCGCACGGACACTTTGAACGCCTTTTCGGAAATTTCCGCCATAGAGACGGCGATTTTTACGCTGTTGATATTGACAACGTCGTTGACAATATTGTCCGTGTCGCGCTCGGAGGTATGCGTTTTGTTAAACAGAGACTTGGTGAAAACTATTATTCCGACCTCGTTGTTATGATAAAAACCAGTTTTTGACAAAACTTCCGTTTTTAAATCGAAAACGTTCTTGTCGACGCTACGCATAAGTCGTCTGGCTATCGATTCCGCGTCTATGCCGTATGAATATAAATCGGCGACCATACGCATAGTCTTCTCCGTAACGGACGAAAACAAAAACGCGCCCGTATCGGTGAGAACGCCCGCATAGAGATCGTCTGCGATTTTTTTATCCATAAGACCGACGTCATAAGACTTAATCAGATAATACAAGACTTCCGACGCGGAAGACGCCTTTTCGTCTATATAATAATCGTCTATATCGGATAAATTACCTTTTATATGGTGGTCAATGATAAATTTCTCGGCACATTTATATAAAATTTCCGTAGATCTAAGACCTATTCTGGAAATTTCGTTGGCGTCGACTATAACGCCTAAATCGTAGCGGTCGAGATACTCGGTATTAAATCGATATTCTCCGTCGAACGAATATAGCTTGGGTGAGATATCGTTTTCCGAATAGAGATACGGGACGCCGCCGAATTTTTCCACCAAGCGAGCAAGCGCCGTGGCAGTGCCTACGGCGTCGGGATCTGGATTGATATGAATAAAAATCGCAACCGTTTTTTTAGACTTAATTTCTTCGAGAATATTAATCATTATCCTTAATCTCTATACTTTTTATCAATTCGTCTATTCTGAAACCGTTGTCCAGAGACTTATCCTCGACGAAATTAAGTTTAGGTATCGTACGGATTTTCATTCTCTTAAACAACAGCTTGCGAATGTACGAAGAAGCGTTGTTGAGAGCCTTAATCAACGCCGTAAAATCTTGAGTACCGTAAGCACGCACGTAAATTTTGGCATAACTTAAATCACTCGAACAATCCGCTTCGAATATACTGACGGGAACGTCTATTCTCGGATCTCCGATCTCGTTATTGACGATTTCGGAGATCTCTTTTTTTAATTGACTGTCTACTCTTTCTATCATTGCGCCATTTTTTCTAAAATAAAGCTTTCTATTACGTCGCCGACCTGAATGTCGTTGAAGTTTTGGATACCGATACCGCATTCGAGGTTGAAGTTGACCTCTTTTACGTCGTCCTTTTCTCTCTTGAGGGAAGAAATTTCGCCTTCATACACGATAACGCCTTCTCTTAAGAGTCGGACTTTGGCACCTCTGACGATCTTACCGTCTTTTACCATACAACCTGCGATATTGCCTACGCCGGTGATTCTGAAGACCTGACGTATCTCGGCTCTGCCAATATACTTCTCGTTGAACTTAGGACTGAGCAAGCCTTTTACCGCATTACCGATATCGTCGATGACGTCGTAAATAACGCGATAGGTTCTGATATCGATTTTCGATCTTTCGGCTTCCGTCTTAGCTTTGTTATCAGGACGTACGTTAAACCCTATGATGATGGTGTAATCCGTTTTCGCGAGCATGATATCGGACTCGTTGATAGCGCCGACGCCGCTGTGCATAATGTTGATTTTAACCTCTTCGTTGGAGAGTTTTTCGACGGATTGTTTGACCGCTTCTACCGATCCTTGAACATCCGCCTTAATTATAACGTTGAGGTGAGTGAGTTTTTCTTCACTCGTAGCGTTGAGCATATCCTCGAGCGTCTTGATTTTGGGTCCGGATTCTTGCTGTTTTGCCCTACTTCTCAGATCCGAAACTTTACGGACGAGGCTGATATCGCTAGTAGACATAACCTGGTCGCCGGCATTGGGGACTTCGGAAAAACCGAGTACCTGCACCGGGATGGACGGACCGGCGGATTTAATTTCTTTACCCGCGTCGGAATACATCGCTCTGACTTTACCCGTAACGGTATCGGCTATGATATAGTCGCCGACTTTGAGGGTACCGTTCTGAACCAACACGGTCGCGACGGGTCCCATTCCTTTATCCAAGCGAGCTTCGATTATAGCGCCTTTTGCCTGACGATCCGCATTGGCTTTGAGCTCCATCATCTCGGCAACGAGAAGTATCGTGTTGAGTAATTCATCGATATTTTCGCCGGTCTTGGCAGAGACTTTAACCACGGGAACTCTTCCGCCCCATTCTTCGGGGAGGATATCGTAGTTGGTTAACTGTTGAAGAACTCTTCCGGGGTCAGCGGCGGGTTTATCGATCTTGTTGACGGCGATTATTATTTCTACGCCTGCCGCTTTTGCGTGATTGATGGCTTCGACGGTCTGAGGCATAATACCGTCGTCCGCCGCTACGACGATTACCGCGATATCGGTAACGTTGGCGCCTCTCATTCTCATAGAAGTGAATGCTTCGTGACCGGGAGTATCGAGGAAGGTGATCGTACCGCCGTCAGCGGTTTTAATCGTATAAGCGCCTATATGCTGCGTTATACCGCCTGCTTCTCCCGACGCGACGTGAGACTTACGGATATAGTCCAGAATGGACGTTTTGCCGTGGTCGACGTGCCCCATAATAGTGACTATCGGAGGACGAGGACTAAGGTCTTTTTCATCGTCGACGACTTCATGCAGCTCTACGAGTTTTTCTTCCGAAGTTTTTTCCGCTTTTAATTCTAAGGTTATGCCGAATTCCATCGCGATAAGCGAAGCGGTTTCAAAATCGATGAAATCGTTAATCGTCTTATTGATATCGAGCATAAAGAGCGTCTTGATTATTTCGGCACCCGTTTTACCGATTTTTTCGCTGAGTTGCTTCACGGTAAGGGTCGGAGTCGTAATAATCGCATGATCTATGGTCTGCTGCTGTTGAGAAACTTTTTTACCTTTTTCCGAACGAGCTTTTCTAATCTTAACTATTTCGCCGGTCTCTTCGTCGTATTCGACGAGGGAGTTATCCAGCATATACCCTCTGGAAACCTGAGCTTTTTTATTAACGACTCTCTTGTCGTCGAAAATCGAACGAGAATCCTTACCCGACACGCCCTTCTTCTTATTCTGCACACCTGATACGGGTTGAGGCATTTGCGGTCTGTCCGCCGTCGGACGCTGCTGATACGACACGGAGCCGGGGGCTTGAGGTCTGGGTCCCGAAGTCTGAGGACGCTGATATCTCGGGCGTTGTGGAGCGGGATTATCCTCGGGGATATAAAATCTGACTGCGGGCTTCTTAGGCTCTTCGGCAGGCTTGGCTTCGACGGGAGCGGCTTCTTTTACGGGTGCCGTCGGAGTCGACGTAGCCTGCGGCTCTTCCGAAACGACGACGTTGTCGACCGCGTTATTTTCCGAGGGGGTCTCGGGGACTACAACGTTAGACGCCTCTCTGAAAAGATCGTTACGCTCTCTCTCGAGTTCGGCTTTGGCTTTAGCCTCCTTTTCTTTTTCGGAAAGCTCTTTAAGAAGTTTTTCTTCCATAGCCTTTTCTATTTCCTCGCGTCTTTTAGAGAGCTCGTTGATAGAAGACGAAATTTCGTCTCTTTTATTTTTTATCGAAGCAATAAGCTGTTGATAATCACCGTTGATAAAAACCGCTATTTGCTTAAAAACGTTTTCTTTATTTTCGGTCTGATTGACTTGTTCAACCATGCTAATCTCCTTTTGATTTTTTCACCGCATCGATAACTGCGTCATACAATTCATCCGAAACGGCGACGTTGAGCGCCCGTCTTATAGCGGCGCGTTTTTTCGCAAGTTCTGCACACTCTATATCCTTGCATATATACGCGCCTCTGCCGTCGACTTTACCAACGGTATCTATAGCTACGGTTCCCGTGGACGTCTTTACTATCCTAATGAAATTATCGGGCGAAGCGTGTTTTTTGCAAACAATGCACATTCTGTCGCCTTTGCTACCTTTTACGTTCACTTTAGTTATCTTCGCCGTTATCACCGGGGAACATATTGGAATACGGTTTCACGTCGATCTTAATACCCGTAAGGCGTGCCGCGAGACGAGCGTTTTGACCGCCTCTGCCGATAGCTAAAGACAACTTATCGTCGGGTACGAGCACGATGGCTTGATTCTCAGACTCGTTGAATTGTACCATTCTGACCTTAGCGGGGGACAGAGCTCTGACGATATATTCGTAAGGCTCGGGGCAATAAGGAATAACGTCGATTTTTTCGCCGCCGAGTTCGTTAACGATGGCATTGACTCTTACACCCTTGGCACCGATACAAGATCCGAGAGCGTCCACGTTGGGGTCGTCGCTGTAGACGGACATCTTGGTACGGTATCCCGCTTCTCTGACGATGTTTTTAACTTTTACGAGACCTGTTTTAAGCTCGGGGACTTCCATTTCGAAAAGTTTACGAACGAAACCGGCGCAGCTTCTGGAGACGAGTACTTGCGTGGCGCCCTTGGCATTGGTGCGGACGTGCTTGACGTATACCTTAATTTTATCGTTGATGTTATAATGCTCGCCGTAAACCTGATCTTGTCTACCCATAACGCCTTCTAGAAGAGTACCGACAATCTGAACGTAAACGGTATCGTTTTCGATACGAATAACGACCGCCTGCATAATTTCGCCCTCTTTATCGGTCATTTCTTTCATAATCTGATCGCGTTTGATTTCGTTAAGACGCTGCTGAATGACCTGTTTTGCGGTCTGTGCGGCTATACGAGAAAACTCATACGGAGTAACTTCTTCCGATATGATATCGCCTGCTTTGGCGTCGGGCTTAATGTCTCTGGCTTCTTCCTCGGTCAGCTCGTAATCTTTCTCGGGGGTGTCGCCTTCGATAACTTTGTAATAAGCCATATATTTGATAAGATTTTTTTCGGGATTAAGCGTAACGACGACGCAACGGCTCTCTCCGCTTTCCTTTTTATAAGCGGACGCCAGTCCAGATTCAATCGAAGCTATAAGCTGTTCTTTATCAAGCTTATACTCGTTTTCAAGAAGCTCAAGAGCCGCGAAAAATTCTCTGTTGGCTTCTTCTCTCATCCTTAATTCTTTCGCTTTTGCCATTTTTGTGTAGTCCTCCAAAAATTAAAATTTGATATAAGGTTGCAATTTTTTTATTGCCGATTTTTCTATTTTTCTTTCTTTTCCGTCGATAGACAGCGTAAAACTATCTTCGTCGTACCCGACAAGTATTCCGTGGACGCGTTTGTTGCCGTCAGAGTCTCTTTTGATATAGATAGCTTCCAGTTCTTCGTCCAAATTACGTCTGTAATCGTCTTCCGTAACCACGGGACGGTCAAGTCCCGGAGAAGAAACGTTGAGATTATACTGAGCTCCGTCGCTCGGGTCCAAGGTCTCCAATACAGGCGTAATAGCCTCGTCTACCTTAATACAATCGTCAAAACCGATTCCGCCTTTTTTGAAAATATAAACGACGAGAGCTTTAACCCCGAATTGAGTTTTATATTCCGCGTCGACCAGTTCGTATCCCAGTCCTTCTATTACGGGCGTAATAGAAAATTTGATTTTATTAAGGTCCATATCGAGCTCCTTATAGCACTGAGAGCGACCCGAGGGTCGCTCTCAAACGTGACAAGCATATTCAAGTACTTATATATTAACATATAATATTCTCAAATGCAAGGCTAATATTCAATTTTTTTTGCAATTAATATAAATAATTTGGCGGTAGCTATGGCATCGTTGATTGCGCGGTGTGCTCCGTCGAGGTTTATGTCCAGCTCTCCGCAGAGATATCCGAGATTAAATTTTTTGAATTGCGGAAAAATCTGTCTTGATAACGTAAGCGTATCGTACACGGTATTATCGAACTTATATCCTACGTCTCTTGCTCTTCCTACGATGAAGCCCATATCGAAAGGAGCGTTATGCGCGACCAGCGAACATCCGTAGCAAAACTTATAGAAGTCTCCGATGACTCTGTTAAAAGCGGGTGCTCTGTCGACCATATCCTGGGTTATGTTGGTCAACTCGACTATTTCTCTCGACAATTTTTCCTGAGGATTGACGAAGGTTGAAAAAGTCTCTACGATTTTTCCTTTAGAAACTTTGACACCGGCTATTTCGATAACTTTGTTAATATCGGAATTAAGCCCCGTCGTCTCTGTATCGAATACGACGAAATCGTTTTGTTCCAAAATGGGAGGCAGAGCCTTTTCGACGCTCTCGAACATCGATAAATTTTCGTAGACTTCTTCTTTATACGGCTCGGGTTTGACAACCGTATAAGACTTGGGGACGGGAAGATATTTGATATCCGTTATCGCTTTTTCGAAATCTATATCTATGAGTGCCACGGAATATAGCGACATGGAATATTTAGAGTAATAAGTATCGTATCCCACTCGCCCTTCCACGACGACTTTGTCGTTCTCTTTTAGTTTAAGCATCGTCTCGACCTGATTGACGGTCTTGGGGAAGTATTTAACGTCCATAACGGCACCGGTCGTATCGTCCAATCTGAAAAGAAAGTACTTAAGTTCCGGATGCTTATTCCAGTCTTTGACCTGCATACCGACGATTTTTCCGGTAACGCAGACCCTGTCGTACTCGGACTTGGTCGAAAGCACGTCTTTGATATACTTGGCGCGACGGGTAATATTGCCTATAAGAGCTTCTTTCATCTGATAATTCATTATATGCTGAGGCGCACCCGCGACGTCGGTTATGGTTATGGCTTCTTCCTGATAGACGTCTTTTAGCGAAACTTCAGACGATTCTATGAACTGCTTATCGAGATAATTCTGTAATCTTTCCACGAAAGCCGACGATTTGCAAAAATCCAAAACGGGCTTGGAAACGGATATGACTATTTCTATAAATTCCCCTTCGTTAATTTTAACGAAAACGTCGTCGCCGTTGATTTTAGGAGAAAGCAGGCGACTTTCGTTGGCTATAAAATCTCCTACGGCTTTTCTTACCTGCGACTCGGACGTCTCGGTCTTCTTGAATTTGATTTTTATAGTCATGTCCTCCGGAATAATGCCGGAAGCTATCGCGTACAACTTACTTCTTAAAGGTCTGTCGTAGCCGGGTTTTTCCGAAAGATACTCGTCGAACTTACCTGACGGAACAAGTAACGTGACGGTTATTTTGTCACCGTCTATTTCCGCATCCGAAAGTTTGAAAAACTGTTCTTCTTTGTCCAAACGTTTATTAAGTTCGTAAATAAAATTCCCCATTACAGTTCTCCGACGTACTTCAACAATTCTTCTTCTATATCTTCGTTTTTAACGGTTTTTACTCTTTCTCCCTTGTTAAACAAAATAGAGTAATCTTTGCCTCCCGCAATACCCACGTCGGCGTCTCGACCTTCTCCGAGTCCGTTAACGATACAGCCCATAACGGCTATTTTTATATTTTTATGTATATTTCCCACGGATTTTTCAACTTTCGTAGCCAATCCTTCCACATCGATCACCGTCCGACCGCAGGTGGGGCAAGCGACGACTTTAGGCATATCTTGTCGGAGCCCCAGATAATTGAGGATTTTTCTTGCGACGTATACTTCCTGCACGGGGTCTCCGGCAATCGAAACTCTGACCGTATCGCCAATTCCGTCAACGAGAAGTGCGCCCAGAGCCATTGCCGACTGAAGTCTGGCGGTTTCGCCTACTCCCGCTTCCGTCAATCCTAGATGAAGAGGATGATCGGTCTTTTTCGACAGTAGTCTATAGGCATCGATTGTTTCTCTGACGTCACTGCTCTTTACCGCCAATACTAAATCGTAAAAGCCTAATTCTTCCAATTTAGACGCGGCATCGAGGCATAAATCGACCATTTTTTGAGAAGTTACTTCTCCTTTTACGGAGCCGCGGTTGACGCCTACCCTTATAGGTACGCGATAATCGGTAGCGCATTTTACGATATCCTTAATAACGTTAAGAGGCGTGTTGCCGGGATTAAGACGGACTTTTTTCGCACCGGCTTCAATGGCTTTTATGGCGACTTTTGTGTCGAAATGTATATCGGCAATAAGCGGAACGTCAGAATTAGCGGCTATTTCCTTAAATGCCGCCGCAGCGTCGTCGTCCTGTACCGTTACTCTTACTAAATCCGCGCCCGCTGCCGCAAGTCGTCTTATTTGCTCGACTGTAGCGGATACGTCCCTCGTATCCGTATTGGTCATCGTTTGTACGGGAATAAAGCTATTGTCGCCGATAACAACGTTACCTACGTTAACTGTCTTTTTCATAATCACATTATCAAAAATTGGAATACGTCCGCGAATATCGCGAATCCGAACAGGAGTAATAATCCTGCTGTGTGAATAATCGCCTCGACTTTTCGCGGGACGGGTTTTCTGAATATCCATTCTATTAAAACGAATACGATTCTGCCGCCGTCCAGCGCGGGTAAAGGAAGCAAATTCATTATTGCAAGATTTGCCGAAATGATGCAAACGAGATAAAGAAGGCTGGAAAAACCTGCCGAAGCGGAATCTGCCATGGCTTTAATGGTAGTTACGGTGCCGCCTACGGCAGACATACCGAGCTGACCCGTAATCAGCTTACCGAGGATTGCCAGCACGCTGTATACTATATAGAAGGCAAATCCGAAAGAGCGACCTATGGCTCTACCGAAAGAAAGTTTAACCGAAGCGAACCCCATACTGAATCCGAACCCGGTGGATTCAACAGTATTACCGTCGTCGTCGACGTAGGAATAATCGCCTCTCGATAAAACGAAATCTTCCACGGTCCCGTCCTCGCGCATTACTCTGAACTTTACCCCGCCCTCTTGCTTGGCAAGGAGTTCCGAGAAATCGTTTTGGAGCAAGATATTGACCTGCTTACCGTTGATCCCGAGAATAACGTCTCCTTCTTTTAAGTTTTCCACCGTAGCGGAGGGGGCTGTTTCGTACACCTGAAGGATTTTCGGCAAAACCTGACCGTAAGCCATAAAGAATATAGCGATAATTATTATACCGGAAACGAAATTAAACATTGCGCCCGACAAGAGCACGACGATACGTTTCCAAGGTTTTTGGTTATTGAATGCCGTGGGGGACTCATTGCCCTCTTCGTCCTCTCCTTCGAATTGACAGAATCCGCCCAAAGGAAGCGGACGTATAGAAAAAAGCATCCCGCTCTTAAAACGTTTTTTAAAAATTTTGGGTCCGAAACCGATCCCGAATTCTTCTATCTTAAAGCCGAGAAGTTTTCCTGCCAAAAAATGTCCGAACTCATGTATGACAATCATGAGCATCAGACAAAGCAGTGCCGCGATAACGTATCCGATATAGGTGAAAACTTCTGCCGCGGTGGCTAAAACCATTCTATTCTCCTATTAATTCCGAAAGATAAGCTTTTGTCAAAGCATCAATAATAAATATATCATCGATACCTTTAATTATTCTGTAAGGTACGTTTTCGATTGCCGATTGAAGATACTCGGCGACGTCGAAGTAGGAAATTTTTCCGTCAAGATATTTTTCTACAAGCATTTCGTCGGCAGATACGAATACCGTGGAAAAAAACTCGTCTTTATCCGATATGGACTCCGCTATACTAAGCGCCGGGTACTTATTCCTATCGATAGGCTCGAAGCTGAGACGTCCGAGCTTAACGAGATCCAACGACTCGTAAGGCGTCCCCAGACGCTCGGGGTACGTCATGGCATATTGTATGGGTAATTCCATATTAGGGGTAGAAAGACTTGCCTTGATCGTACCGTCTTTCATTTCCACCATAGAATGCACGATGCTTTCTCTATGCATAACAGGGACGACGTTCTTTATTCCGAAAAGTCGTTTGGCTTCTATTATTTCCAAACCCTTATTTACCATCGTGGCGCAATCGACGGTTACTTTACGTCCCATATTCCAATTGGGATGTTTAAGCGCGTCTTTTCCCGTGGCGCGACTTATTTCATCAATATTTAAATCTCTGAAAGCTCCTCCGGAAGCCGTGATAATAAGTGACTTGACGTTGTCGTACTCTTCCAAACACTGCCACATGGCGGAATGCTCCGAATCTACGGGTCGAATAGACGCTCCGGTCTCCTTTGCGAGAGCCTTGAGATGCTCGCCGTAACAGACTATACTCTCCTTATTGGCGGTGGCGAGAATTTTTCCGGCTCTGATTACCGCCTCGGACGGACGAAGACCGTTGAGCCCTGCTATACCGTTGACGACCAGGTCGATATCTCGATACGTATCGGGATCGGAAAGATAATTTTTATCCGACGCCGTAGAATAATTATAGACCTTTTTAGGAGAATATTTACGCTCGAGTTCATTAAGTCCTGCCAAATCTTTATCGTTGGCGATAAGAGCTAAGGAAAAAAACTCACGATTTCTGTCAAAAACCGTGAGAGTTTGCCTGCCTATAGAGCCTGTCGCGCCCAAAACGGCAATACGAAGTTTTTTCACTACATTACCCCGAAACACATCGTCGATACAGGAATAAGGAACATCAACGCAAAAAGTATGCTGTCTATTCTGTCCATAAATCCGCCGTGAGCGCCTAAAAGATTGGAGTAGTCTTTCACTCCGAAGCGACGCTTGATAGAAGACGCCGCCAAATCGCCTATTTCCGAAACAAATCCGATTACGAAGCCGACGATAACGTAAATACCTATTATCCAGCCTCGCGCCCAGCCGTTATGTTCTACGAGTCCGGTTACGGTGAAGACTATGTGGGTCGGGAATTGCCATACTTCGAAAACCGCATATATGAGTAATGCTCCCGCAACGCCTCCGAATAACCCCGCGATACATCCCGACCAGGTTTTTTTAGGCGAAATATTGGGGAAAATTTTCGGTCCTTTTACCGTAGATCCGACGAAGTATGCGAAAGTATCCGCCATCAGAGACGTCCCTATCGCTACCAAAACGGGAAGGAATCCCATGCGATGATTGGATACGTATGCGATGGAAACTATCAATAAGGGGTACAGCAGGACGAAGATAGTCGAAATGAGATCTTCGAAAGAACGTTGATTTTTATCGAAAATAAATATCGTCATAGACAATATGAAGCCTATGACGGCGGTAATCATAACGCCCGCATAACCTCTGGTGTGAGTATATTTCTCGAGGAGAAATTGTATGGGATATATTATGACGATACAGACGATTACGGGAATCAAGAAGGGATTGTATTTCTTCTTCATTACGTAAAACATTTCAAGAGTGGCTATGGATACCATGATAAGCATCATCATATCGAAAGCTATGAATCCGTACGGCTCGAAACTCCCTACGTACAAGAGCGCAAGCATTATACCTATTAAAATTACGGCAATAACCGTTCTTTTAAGAAAAGACTTAAACATTATTCTTTACCAAACCTTCTTATCCTCTGCGAGAATATGTCTTCAATTTTGTCCAAATCGGTCCTCTCGAATTCCGGCCAGAGTTTATCCAAAAAAATCAATTCCGAATAGACGCTCTGGAGCGGCAAGAAATTGGAGAGTCTTTTTTCTCCGCCGTATCTTACCACCGCATCCGGATCAGGGAGATTGGCAGTGTATAATTTGTCCTTAATTTCGTCATAAGTAACAGGAGTGGGATCGTGATATACGAGTCTGTCCTGCAAAATGGAATTGACGGCTTGGGTAATCTCGTCCGTACCGCCGTAAGCGATACACACGACGAGTTCCATACCCTTGTTATTCTCACATTTACGGGATATTCTAGAAGTAAGCGTCAAAAAAGGCTTGGAGAGCAAAGAATAATCTCCCGCTACTCTGAACCTTAACGAGTATTTGTCAATGAGGTCGAGGAGTCTTTTGTCCTCGAGACAATTGGACATAAGTCTAAAAATCCCGTCCACCTCTTTTGACGACCTAGAGAAATTTTCCGTGGAAAAAGCGTATAAAGTGAGACACTTATACCCTCTTATCGCACATTCTTCCGTTATTTCGGCAACTTTTTCCGCGCCTTTTTTATGTCCCGCCAGACGGTCTCCGAAGTTCTTCTTACCCCATCTGCCGTTACCGTCCATAATAACCGCAAGGTGATTCACTATACGCTCATTATCTCCTTTTCTTTTTCTGCGGAGATTTTTTCGATAGTCTCGATCTTGGATGCGACTATTTTTTCGATTTCTTTTTCATATGCGGAGAGGTCGTCTTCCGTAATTACGCTGTCTTTTTTATACTTTTTCAGAGTATCCATTGCATCGCGACGGATGTTGCGGATAGCGACTTTCGCATTCTCGGAAAGAGTACGGACGTCCTTAGAGAGAGCTCTTCTTCTTTCTTCCGTAAGCTCGGGAAAAACAAGACGGATAACTTTGCCGTCGTTGTTGGGCATGATTCCGACGTTGGCGTCGATGATAGCCTTCTCTATAGTCTTGAGCAGAGACGCGTCCCACGGAGATACGACCAAAAGTCTCGCTTCAGGGGTAGTAATATTGGCTACCTGATTAAGGGGGGATTGTGTACCGTAGTAGTCAACGGTAATTTTATCCAAAATTCTGGCGTTGGCTCTGCCAGCACGGAGTCCCGAGAGTTCGTTGCCGAGATTGGCGACGGTTTTTTCGAATCTTTCACCGGATTCCAAAAACAGCATTTCAACTTCTTCTACGTTATAATTCATATGAACCTCCTCTATTTATTTAATCACGGTACCGATTTTTTCACCGTTGACAGCCTTGACGATACCGTTATCTTCGGATAAACCGAATGCAATAATTTTGATTTTGTTTTCTCCGCAGAGCGTTACGGCGGAGGCGTCCATAGCGGACAACCCTTGCTTAATGAAGTCGATATAAGATATCTCGTCGTACTTCTTGGCATCGGGATTCTTTCTGGGGTCGGAATCGTAAATGCCGTCTATGTTCTTGGCGAGCAGCAATACTTCCGCTCCTATTTCACACGCTTTAAGCGCGGCGCCCGTATCTGTCGTAAAATACGGATTGCCGGTACCGCACGCGAAAATGACGACGCGACCTTTTTCAAAATGGCGGATTGCTTTTCTTAAAATGAAAGGCTCCGCGACGCGCTGAATGGTAAGCGCGGTCTGCACTCTGGTGGGAACGCCGACTTTTTCCAAACAATCCTGAATGGCAAGGGCATTGATTACGGTGGCGACCATGCCCATATGATCGGCGGTTGCTCTATCCATTGAAGGACGGGCTTGTCTTCCTCTCCAAAAATTACCGCCGCCTACGACGAGTCCTATCTCGGCACCCATATCGTGACAAGCTTTAATCTGCTCGCAGAGATGATCTATTTTATTGAAGTCAAGTCCCTGACCGGAAGCTTCTCCGAGAGCCTCTCCGCTGATTTTAATCAAAACGCGTTTATACATAACCTTCTCCATATAAAAAGGGCGCAAGATAAATCTGCGCCCCTGAATACTTTTTAATTATTTGCCCATTGCGGCGACTTTTTCGTTGATTTCGTCTGCGAAGGTGTCTGCTTTCTTCTCGAGTCCCTCGCCCATCTCGTAACGCACGAAGCGACGGACGGTGATCTTTTCGCCAATCTGCGAAACGGTCTCGTTAAGAAGCTGAGATATCGTCTTGGAAGGATCTTTAACGAAGTCTTGCTCGAGCAAGCAGTGCTCTTTGTAGAAATTTTTGATTCTGCCTTCTACCATTCTCTCGATAATCTTCTCGGGCTTACCTTCGTTCTTAGCCTGGACGGTAAGAATTTCCTTTTCCTTGGCGAGAATTTCTTGAGGAACCTCGTCGGTGCTCACGTACTCGGGTTTAGCCGCGGCGATCTGGAGAGCTACGTCGTGGACGAATGCCTTGAACATATCTCCTCTTGCAACGAAGTCGGTCTCACAGTTGACTTCGAGAAGTACGCCGACCTTACCGCCGAGGTGGATATAGCTGTCTACAATACCCTCGGAAGCGATTCTGGACGCCTTTTTGGCAGCGGTGGCGAGACCTTTTTCTCTCAAAATCTCTACTGCTTTATCCATATTGCCGTCGGCTTCTTCGAGAGCGCGCTTGCAATCCATCATACCGGTATTGGTTCTTTGTCTCAATTCCATTACGTCTTTGCTAGTGAAATTTGCCATTATCCTATATCTCCTTGATTATTCTTCTACGGGAGCTTCTACTTCCGCGTTCTCTTCGACTTCTTCTACGGGAGCTTCTTCTACGTTGACCTGCACGCCTTCCTTTGCCTCTACTACAGCATTGGCGATGACGGACGCGATGAGCTTAATGGCTCTGATAGCGTCGTCGTTGCCGGGGATGACGTAATCGACGAGATCGGGGTCACAGTTGGTATCGACGAGAGCTACGATCGGAATACCGAGGGAACGAGCCTCTTGGACGGCGATATGCTCGACTTTAAGGTCTACTACGAAGAGTGCGCCGGGGAGAGTACGCATATTGCGGATACCTTCGAGGTTCTTCTTAAGAACGTCTCTCTCGGCTTTAAGCTTAATGACTTCTTTCTTGGGGAGAAGGTCGAATTCTCCGATAGCTTCCATCTGATCGAGCTTGTTGAGCTTGTCGATTCTGGTACGGATGGTCTGGAAGTTGGTCAAAGTACCGCCGAGCCATCTCTGGTTCATATAGAACATTCCGCAACGCTCCGCTTCGGACTGAATAGCTTCCTTAGCCTGCTTCTTCTTACCGACGAAAAGTATCGACTTACCGCTCTTGGCGATATCGTAGACGAATTTATACGCCTTCTCGATCTGTTGTACGGTGAGTTCGAGGTCGATGATATGGATATCGTTCCTCGCGTCGAAGATGTACTTCTTCATTTTGGGGTTCCATCTCTTAGTCTGGTGACCGAAATGGACGCCTGCTTCTAGCAATTGTTTCATGCTGATTACTGCCATAGTGTTGTTACCTCCTTGTTTATTTTCCTCCCCGCGCATCTACGTCCTCGACCACCTATATATAGGCAACAGCCGAAAACTCCGCGTCGGGTGCGTTATGGCGTGATTATAATAACATAAGATAATTAGATATGCAATCAAATTGAAGAAAAAAGTTATAATAGGTAAATATTATACATAAATATTTAATATAGATTCTATAATATAGGTCTACTCCTATTTTTTTATCATTCGAAGTCTTCTGCTCTGCCTCAACCTGCGCCCAAAATTTAGAACAAATTTTTTCGATCACCATTACAGGTCGATATAAAAGTTGGGATCATTAGATTGCCCGTCATGCCGGTCTGTCTCATGATGACAATTTTAAAAGCCCGTCGCACTTCGCTTTGCTCGTGGATGTCGCTGCGCTCAATGGCAGAATGACAGGTTTAAAGAAAGGATCGTCGCAGAATGAGAGGTTTTGCGCCCTATAGGCTGAAATCAAAGTCTGGGAAGATTTCGTTGGTTGCAGTTGCGAGGTCTTGTTCGACAGGCGTTTTTTGTTTGTTCATATGTTCACGATAGGCAGTGAAATCAAAACTGGTCACCTCACCTTTTTCGTCATAGGTGGCAAAGGAAGAACGAACAGACTGTGCCTGCACATCACTTTCCGCCGCCTGTTTACCCTGCTCTGCCTCCACCTGCGCCCAAAACTCAGGACATGCCTTTTCAACAGTTAAAAATGAATATTGATCAAAATCATTATTGTAGGTAACTATATATAATCTAATATCATCATTCATTTCTCGTTTTATAATATATTCAGGATGTTCGGAATTTGTGTCTGTTTCCCATGACGCAAGAACTGAAAAGTTAAAACCAATGCTTTCAATTGTCTGAATACTTGGATCCATTGAATATTTATTTTTATCAAAATACTCTTTGTGCCAATCTGCATTTTTATTAGTATATGAAAATAACAAACTACAATGTTCGCTGTTGTTGATGCTGTCAATCAATGAAAAATAATCTCCAGAAAGGTCAAATCCATTGCCATTGCCAACTTCGCAAAATCCACTTATCTTTGAACAAATTTCAACTCCTGCAGTTGTTTCTGTTTGAATAAATTCTGCATCTATCAAAACCCGCCCAAAATCACTATATATTCCGTTAATTTTGTTTATCGTCAAATTGCTTGCAGTGTTTTGGAAATGATTGTTGTTTGTTATCGTCTCAGTGATTGAACTTGTTGTTTGATTTGCAACATACTCTTGTTCAAGTGCCTCAACCTTTTCAAGTTTTTCTTGGGCCTCAGCAATTTCTTCAGCTGAGGCAGTTCCAGAGTTGATTATGTCTTTAAGTTCATTCTTTGTGTTGCCAATCGCTTCTGCAACTTGAGCGACTTGCTCACTTTGAGACAATTCTTCTTCACTCGTGAGAATGTTGTTGAGTTCTTCTGACATTCCCCCAAGTTCTTGCTTGATTTCCTCTTTTCGAGTTTCTTGTTGTTCTTGCTCTTGTTGAATTTCTTGTTGAATTTTTTCTGACTCAACAAACTTGTCCATCAACTCATCTTTTTCGTCGTCTGTCATGTCTTTATATTCATCGCTATTTATGATTTGGTCAAGTTTTTCATCAAAATCCTTTTTTTCATCGTCAGAAAGGTCTTTGTAGTGATCGTCGTCGCGCAGTTGAGCTTTCCTGGCGTCGTCTTTGGCTTGAGACGATATAAAAATGCCGTCGAAGAAGGTTTTGACCTGCGGTACGAGGCAATAGCAAGCTATCAATGCTATTATGGCGATAATGATTAAAAGAAGAAATATCGTTATACCCTTAGATGATTTTGACATAATTAATCCTCACGTTAAATGTTATTTATCAATATCGATAATCAAGAAAATCTATCGAGATATGCTTGGAGAATTAGAGTGGCGGCAATTTTGTCGACGACCTTCTTCCTATTGGCGCGGCGGACGCCGCCTTCTATCAAGACTTTCTCAGCGATGACTGTCGTAAGACGCTCGTCCTGATATACTACGGGGAGTCCCGTGAGGGCGCGGAGTTTTTCTCCCCAGTCGTGAGAGAATTCCGCTCGGGGACCTTCCGTGCCGTCCATATTGACGGGGAGACCGATGATTATCGTATCGCAAGCGTATTTTTTACAGGCGTCCGCGAGGTATTTAAGGTCCGCTTCCTCATTGTTTTTTTGTCGGACGTAAGTCTCTTGACCGTTGGCAATAATGCCCATAATATCGGAAGTGGCTATGCCTATACGGGCGTCGCCCAAGTCGAAAGCTATTTTTCTCATATTATTATTCCACCTCGTCGAAATATTTTTGCGCGTCGACGGAATTTTTACCTAGTCCGATAGAAAACACCGTCGCCCCTATTAAAAGATATATCCCCGCATCGATTACGGTGAGCTCGAGACTGCTCGATCCCTTTTCGACGGAGAGCATTACGTTGAGCACTATCGAACCGATGAGAGCCAGTACAAGCACGATCATAAAAATCATGTTAAGAGAATAGACGTTTTTATTTTTACGAGTGATTTCCTGGAGATTTTGCCATTTAAGGTTGACTTTTTTCAAGTCGCACGCTATAGCGAGATTATCGTATCCGAGTCCCGTTAAATTGACTATCAAAAGTGTAGAAAGCGTACCGATTACGACTACGAGAGGCTCCGAGTCCAAAACGCACGTCATTACCAAAACCGATACGGATGCGATTACCGATATGATAAAAGTTATGGAATATGACAACAGTTTTTTGACTTTTACCACGCCTTGCACGTCTATGGGGAAGCTCTTAAGGAGATAGAAGTTTTTGCCCTCTATAGAGAAGGCGGTCGACGCGGAGGTATTGCAGAAGCACCCTATCATCGTGCTTATATATAAAGCGAACGGAAACATAAACGCCACTAAATCGAAGACTTCGTCGGGTTCTGCCTGTAGATCGGAAGCAATCGAAACAGACAACAGAACGATTGCCGTCGGAATCATTACGATCGACATAATCACGCTTACGAATATCTCCGGGGTATTAATCAGATTAAGAATTTCTTTTTTTAGGAAAGTTTTCTTAAAGTTGTTAGATTTATATATAAGGGGCGAGGATACTTTCTTTTTCTTATTGTCGACGCCGTTTTCGAAGCCTCTTTTTATCAACCGATCGTAGCAGAGAGCGGAGATGATTACGGCGAGGGCGCCCAGTGCGAGGACTTCTCCGAGGTAAGCGAAAAACCATCCTATCGAGACGACGTTTCTTGCGGAAAGAGCCAGTCTTAAGAAGCGATTGAATATCAAGACGCGCTCTATACTTACAAGTCCGACGAGCATATCCTGAGCAGATTCGTCTTCCATTCCGCCGCTAGTCAACTGAATCGCGAGGCTAAAGCCTACTATCGCCACTGCAAGCAACACCGAGAAAACGACGTTGGCAACGTTGTTTTTCTTAATATAGGATAACAGATACATTATCGGCAGAGTGAAGACCGCAATAACGAATAACGGAACGAGCGGCACCCAAAAGACCGAAAGTGCCGAATAGACGAAGTATCCCGTTCCGACCGCGGCATAGCCGCACATAACGGCTCTGGTTATACCGAAAGAGAGCGCAGAGGGGATGACTACAATAGCCGACAACGTCAACTGAGTCAGGTACAGATAGAGCATTTTCGCAAGGAAAACCACACTTGATTTTATCGGCATAGACTCTAAGAGCAGATTATCTTTTGAGGAATATAGTACTCCTATTACGGAGAATATACCTATGAAGAGCACCAACAATTGAGCCGCGGCGAAAAACAGCGACGGCACGTACGCACCGTCGTCGATGCCGGCAAAGATTATTCCGAAAGCCACGGAGATCACTACAAGATACAGAGTGAAAAAACCGCTTGCCAAAAGTCCGCCTAGCTTAGAACTCCTTTTGTTATTCTTATTAACGTCGGGAGAGAAAGTATCGGCGAGCAACACCCTCAATATATATTTAACCTGCCTTAAGTACGTCGTCATAGTAAATCGTCTTTTCTTCCGAACAGTCTTCTTTTTCTAGGTTTGATTTCCACCGGCGGAATTTCCGATGCGGATTGAGAAACCTCTTCCGCTTCTTTTGTCAGAGCCAGGAAGAGATGCTCGAGACTTTCGTCTTCTCTTTTTGCTTTCAACTCGTCCATACTGCCGTCGGCGATGATTTTTCCGTTGTCGATAATTGCCACTCGCGTACAAATTTTCTCGACGACTTCTAATACGTGCGAAGAGAAAAACACGAGTTTTCCCGCGGCGGCGTGTTCTGCCATAAGCTGCTTAAGATTAAACGCCGATTGAGGATCGAGCCCTGTCATGGGCTCGTCCAAAATCCATATCTCCGGGTCGTGGACGAGAGCGCATATTACGGAGAGCTTCTGTTTCATTCCGTGAGAATAGGACGAAATTTTTTCGTTGAGGCGATTTTCCAGTCCCAGTAGAGACGACAGTCTCTCTACGCGTTCTTTTCTGAGAGCTTCGTCTACTTCATAGACGTCGGCGACGAAGTTGATATAATCTATCGCCTTTAAGTTCTCGTAAAAAATATGCTCGTCGGACACGTAGCCTATATGTTTTTTAGCGGCAACGGGATTGCTTTTGAGATCGTCGCCGCAGACGATTATATTGCCTTCCTGATAGGCATAGATACCCGTAAGGCACTTAATCGTGGTCGATTTACCGGCACCGTTGGGGCCTAAGAAACCGAATATTTCACCGCCGTTAAGTTCTAGAGAAATACCGTCGACGGCTTTTATATCACTGCCTCGATACGTTTTCGACAGAGAATCGATTGTCAATAAAGCGGACATTTTAATAATTGATTTTTAAGAGTTCGAAGTATCCTTGAGGATGGTCGCATACGTCGCAGGACTTGGGGGCGTCTTTAGAGAGGACGATGTTACCGCAATTACGACACTTCCACGCGACGATTTCGTCTTTTTTGAATACGGAGTCGTTATTGATTGCTTGCGCGAGGGCTTTATAGCGCTCTTCGTGGGATTGCTCGACTCTAGCCACTCCCAAAAACTTTTCGGCGAGCTCGGGAAATCCTTCCAATCTTGCCGTATCGGCGAATTCTCTGTACATTACGGTCCATTCTTCGTTTTCGCCGCGGGCGGCGGTTATGAGATTGTCGTATGTAGAACCGTTGTTTTCGCCGAGAGCTTTGAACCACATTTTGGCGTGTTCTTTTTCGTTGAGAGCGGTTTCTTTAAAAATCTCGGAAATCTGCTCGTAGCCTTCCTTTTTTGCTATCGACGCGAAGTAATCGTATTTGTTACGCGCCTGGCTCTCTCCGGCAAAAGCCGTTCTTAAATTTTTTTCGGTTTGAGTTCCTTTCAATTCTCTCATAATCATACTCCTTTTTTAGAATGTTTTTGTAATTTTATGTCTTTTTCGCGTCCGTTGTGAGAAGGTACGTAAAAAACTTCGTCTTTTATGGCATCGGGGAGATATTGTTGCTCCACCCAGCCGCCGTAGTCGTGGGGATACTTATATTTGCCGAGATCCGCGCCGCCTTTGTAATTGCGGTCTCTGAGATAATCGGGGATATCATCGTGGCATTCTTTCGCTTTGGCTTCCGCGGAATATAAAGCATTGACTACAGAATTGGACTTAGGCGCACAGCACACGTATATTATGGCTTCCGTTAAGGGAATAAGTCCCTCCGGGTATCCGAGTTTTTCAAACGCGGTCATTGCGCTGGTCGCCATAACCAGAGCCATGGGATCCGCCAATCCGACGTCTTCCGCGGCATGGACCATCAAGCGTCTTAAAACCAATAAAGGACTGCAACCCGCTTCTATCAATCTTTCCGAATAATAAACGGCGGCATCGGGATCGCTGCCTCTGAGGCTCTTACAAAATGCGGACAAAATATCGTAATAGAGAGATTCGTCCACGTTGAGGGCACGTCTTTCTACACATTGCTCGGCGACTTCCGTCGTAACGTGAATAATACCGTCTTTATCCGGAGGCGTAGTGAGTGCGGCGAGCTCCAGCGCATTGAGGGCGGTACGCATATCGCCGTTGGCAACAAAAGAAAAATGTTCGAGAGCTTTTTTGTCACAGTCGATATCGTAATTTCCGAGACCTCTTTCTTTATCGGCGAGAGCTCTTAAGAGTCCCTTCTCCACATCCGACTCCGAGAGCGGCTTGAAGGTAAACACTCTGCAACGAGAAACGATTGCGTTGGTCATAGAGACGTAGGGATTCTCGGTAGTGGAACCTATGAAAACGATTTCCCCTTTTTCTATAGCGGAAAGGACGCAGTCCGACTGCGCCTTGTTCCAGCGATGACACTCGTCGAGAAGGAGGTACGTTTTTTTACCGTACATTCCGAGTCTGTTGACGGCGTTGTCGATGACCTTCTTCGCGTCGGACACGCCCGAAGACACGGCGTTGAGCTTCTCGTACGCACTCTCGGTCGTATTGGCGATTATATTGGCGAGGGTCGTTTTACCGCATCCGGGGGGACCGTAAAAAATGCAACTTCCGAGGCGGTCGGCTTCTATCGCACGACGAAGAAAGCCGTTTTTTCCTACGATGTGTTCCTGACCGAAAAATTCGTCGAGAGTACGCGGACGCATTCTCTCGGCAAGAGGTGCTTTGTTTTCTCTGATAGTATCGAATAAATCCATAGATATATGTTATCATTTCTATCGAGAAAAATCAAGGCATTAAAATTTCATTTTAATATCAATATTCGACCTTAACGAGAACGGTTCTGTCGTCGATAAGCGGTATATCGTCGTCTCCGCGTATTTCCATACCGTCGAAAATTATTCTTCTTATACCCGTACGGTGAAACTTAAACGTATACTTTCCTTTTCCGAAACGATATTCCACGGTCGCGGAAGAAAGCTTCTCGGGTAAATGCGGATGTATAGAGAAATATTTTCCGTGTTTTTTTATACCGAAAAAGCCTTCTATCATCAATCTGTAATACCACCCGGCGGATCCCGTATACCAAGTCCATCCCGCGCGTCCGGGAAAGTCTCCGGAGTAGATATCGGCGGCTATTACGTAAGGCTCGCCCTTATATAACGGAGCCGTCGTTTCGTCCGAACAGCGGTACACGGGATTGATATATTCCGCGAGCGTGTACGCTTTATCGTACTCGCCTATTTTAATCAACGACATTATATACCAGATTGCGGCGTGAGTATACTGTCCGCCGTTTTCTCTGACACCGTCGGGATAAGCGTAAATATAACCGATTTTAGGCGATTTTTGATAAGGAGTAAGCAATTTTATCAGTTTAAAATCGGTGTCGACCAAAATTCTGTCCACGGTATCCGAGACGATTCGAGCGCGTTCGTTATCTGCAACGTCCGCAAGAACGGCTAACGCCTGCGGAACGATATCCAGATTAATATGAGCGGAATTTTCGCTCCCTTCCATCTCTCCGTTATCGGTAACGAGCCTTATATATCGATCTTTGTCGAAAGCTTTTTTATTAACGACATCGGTCAGGCGTCTCTCTAGAGAATACAATTCCATCCGCTCTTTATCGGGAAGAAACTTTTTTAGTTTTTTTATAGCGATAATCGCAAGAAGCGTAGTGACAACGCTCTCGCCTTTCCCCTTTTTCCCGACTGCGTTAAGCGAATCGTTCCAATCCCCCGATCCCATTGTCAGAAGTCCGTGATCGCCTTTTTTTAAGGCGCTTTTTATCGCTCTTTTCAAATGTTCCGACAACGAATACGTTTCGGTTGTACGGGAAGGACTTTCCACACGGTCGATTTCGTTATAGCCGAGCGGACTAGAAGATAAAAACGGGATTTTTTCGTCCAAAACGGAATAATCCCCCGTTGCTTCTATATATTCCGCAACCGCGTAGGGTAAAAAGAGCTTGTCGTCGCTTATTCTAGTTCTGACTCCGAAAGTCGGCGTATGCCACCAATGTTGGACGTCGCCTTCACGATATTGGTGAGCCGCACATTCCAAAATCAAATCTCTTAAAATCTCCGGACAAGTATATCGAAGAGCGACTGCGTCTTGCAGCTGGTCTCTAAACCCTATCGCACCGCCAATCTGAAAATAACCGAGTCTGCCTCTCAGTCGAGAAGAATACGTCTGATATGCTAAAAACGGAAACAATTTATCGAGTTTTTCATCAGAAGTTTTGATTGAAACGCTATTGATTGCCTGAAATTTTTCAATCGAGAGGAGTCGCTTCTTTTCGATTAAATCGGGGGTGAGAGACAATATCGAAGCTTCTACCGAACCGATTGCGAAATATATCGTCGAAACGCCGGCACTTAGCTCGACCGATACATACGGTCTCTCGTTACGCTTAGAAAACACTATATCGCATCCTCCCGCAACGGCTCTGACGAGTACCGATTTTTCGTTTTTCAAATTAAATATTCTCATCGTATCGCCGGAAGCGGACGTCGTGAGGAAAGACTTCTCCGCTTTCCATCCGAGAGACGGAGAAAACCTGAAAACAAGCCTGCCGTCACATTCTCCCGTAAGAGAGACTTTAATAATTTTGATTTTTCCGTCATCAAGCAAAAACATATCGATATCCGATGAAAAGTCCGAAAATTGTGCCGAATACGAACATTCTCCCCTCTTTACCGTAAAAGCACCCGAGTCGAGCCTATAAGTCGCGGAAGATTTCAAAAGTATCTCCTCGGACGAAACTTCTCTTATCGGATCGGAGATAAATTCCGTAATTTTTTCTTCTCTGCTATTAGGTCCGAAAGTATATCCGCCTCCCGACTCCGTTGCGATAAAACCGCCGAAAACTTCGGCAATAACATCGGAATAAGGCGCCTCTGTAGGCGAGGTACAGACGTAATTTCCGTCGTCGTCGAAGTATCCGTTGCCGATACGCTCCCCTCGAATCGGCTGTTGCTCGGGATATAATATCGATTCAGCATCCGTAACGTACTCTAATGCGCGATACTTTAACCCGAAATCCGCATCTATAACGATATGGGCGTAAGCCGAATAATCTTTCTCGGTCAATAAAAACGAACAAAAGCCTTTCTCGTTAAAAAACGATGATATTTTTTGTCTGATTTTGTTCATATTGTGCGCATAAACACACAATTTACAGTCATAACCGAACTTTTCGACGATCTTCATCGCGTCTATGACGGCTTCTAATTTAGTCAATTCTCCGTCGAATTCGTAATGGACGACGGGACGCCCTTGAGATACGTTTTTATATTCTTCCGAAATACCTAAAAAAGCCGCATTGTCCAAGGAATCCGAAGGTATCAAAGCAACAAACGCGCTCAACAAGTCGTATTTTAACTTATTATCGACTCTTTCTACGCTGTCTGCGGGATAATCGAAGAAGTCTTTTTCCGCGGAATGAATAAAAGCCAAATTTTTCAACAATCCGTCGCGATTGTCCGAAAAGGTGGAAACGAACGCGCATTCGAAAAACTCACCGTCATAATCGGGTTTACCCTCGATATACGCGCAAGGATTGAGTACCGAACCGCACTTTTCGTCGGGAGAAAAATCGGTTTTAAGAAAATTAGCATCGGAAAACTTCGCGTGACGACCGAATACGGACAATTCGTCCGAAGAAAACTTAACGTCGGAGAGTCCTTTAGACGTAACGGCATAATAAACGTCTTTTTTAGAACCGGGATCGGAGCTCTTGAATATCAGCGCGTTATATTCTCGAATCCATTCCGAACAAATCAACATACGCTTATACGGAAGTTGCGCGTATATCTCGTCAATCGTAGACAAAAACACCGGCTCGTAAAAAGTCACGGAGACGTTGTCGGTCTTTTTTCCCTTTTGTCTTACTCTGATTATTCTCGCGTCCAAAAAATCACATTTAGAGACAACCGACTCGGAACGATTGGACTCGTTATGATAAAAGACCTTATTATCTCTTATCTCGGAATAGCGCACTCGTCTATCGTAAAACGGCGCGCTCGTAGGAGTAGCGACCGAACCGTTCTTTTTTATAAAAACATAACCGCCTTGTTCTTTCCTGTACTCGGATAAAAGCGAAGAAGCTCTAATGCCGTTATAACGGAACACGTTGTTACCGTCCTCGTCGAAAAAGAGAGATATTTGTCCGTTAGACGAAAAAAACAGACCGTTGTTGTATTCTACTTTATCGCATTTTTTGTAATACCTGCTTTTGTTTTCTGATGTTTTGGCTAATTTTTTAGCAAAAATACTTTCAATCCTTAACGTCGAAGCTTTTTCGGACAAAAGTCCCGTCGCCCCAGAAACGGAATCGTCGTTTAAGAATAAATTCGATATATAATCGTGCTTAAGAAGGTTACAAACGGACGCTAAAATCATCCCTTGATGATGGGTCATATACGAGTGAATTTTCTTTACTTCCCGCCTTACTTCCATACTCTCGAAAAAGCCGTACCTGCCCTCTTGTCCGAGGTCGACGTATTTTTTCAACGCACGGATTACGCTCTTAGCAGACGTAGATAAAAACAAAAACGCGGCATACGGAGAATATACAGACGAAGTAGGCTCTCTGCGCAAAGATTGTTCTTCTATTCCGTATGCGCGATATCGATAATTACCGTCCCCGTCGATATCGGAGTAGGCGCATTCCGATATACCGAATACACCTCTCTTACCGTTTTTTCGTTGGATTCTTAATACGTTACGCACGGTTTTATCCGTAATACTACCTTTGGGCGAGGGCATAAAAATCGATGGGAGCGCCGTTTCGAACGCAGTCCCGGACCATGACAATAACGTATTACCGTACATAGAAGTATACACACGCTCTAAAGCATACCAATGAGAAGCATTGCGACAGTGCGCCGTATAAATGTACGAAAGAAGCCTCGTTTCGGAACAAAACAAGTCGTAATGCCCCTCATATTTCCCCTCCGTGGCATCATACCCTATATAGAATTGTTTCCGATCGCTGTCGAACAATGCGTCAAGATCCGTTTCCGATATCAAAAATCGGGTCTTTTTCTCCAAATCGGGACAATTAAGAGCTTTCAATTGCTCTTTCAAAACGATAAGCGCGGCTAAAAAATTCCCGCTATCTACGCTCGACACGAATTTTATGGACGGTTTTCCTGAAACAAAATACCAATTATAAAGATTTCCTTTCCATTTCTTAAGTCGGATTATTTTTTTAAGCAGTACGTCGATATTTTTTAAAAACGTCGATTTGTCTATAATCTCCAAACCGAGCGCGGAGACTTCCGCCATTATCGCGAAACCTATATCCGTAGCCGACGTATAATCGGCGACTTTAGCGGGAGCCGTCCGATAATTATCCGCAGGGAGTCCCGTAGCGGTTAAAAAACGAAAATAATCGTAAGTTCTTCTTGCCGTATCGAGAAGAAAATCTTTATCCGAATCGGATATTTCATCCGAAACTATTTCAAAAGAAGTAATTTCCGTCAACAAATACAGTATCGCTACCTGACTGAAATACGATACCGCCGCAAAAAACGCCATTTCGGACACAAAATACGAAGCGATGCAAATCGCCGTCAGCACAATCGAGGACGGAATAAGAATATCGAGATTTCTTTTTCCCGTATTCTCCGAAAACGTCGACCATTCCTGCAGACCTATGCCCGTAATCATACTTTTTAGCGCGGACAAAAAGACGACGGTTTCTTTTATCGCGTTGTAAGGTATCAATAGATAATATTTTAAGGTTTCCAAGTATCCTCTAAGAGCGTCTTTAAACGCATATCTGAAGCGTTTTTTATCGAAGAAATTGCGCATTTCTCTAATCAAATCGCCTAAAAACGGTAAAAAAGCTATCGCCGTCGAAACAATACCGACGCGTGCGGATACGAACAATCCAAGCCCTAGCATTACGGCTAAGGACAAATACGACAAAAACGAAAAAGAGCTTTTCGTTATAATGAATTTATATAGCGGTGAGACGGAAAGCTTTTTTGAAAACACATACGGCAGGCATTGCACGTCTCCTTTTTTCCAGCGCGAAGCTCTCTTTTCTTCCGCAAAGAACGTATCGGGGACGTCCTCCAAGACAAAACCACCCGACATGGTGTCGAGAATCGCGCCTTCCAATACATCGTGAGACAAAAGTTTCCCCTCCGGAAGCTCTCCTATCAACTCGGATACGTAGCTTTTTAGTCGAACGAGACCTTTTCCGCAAAATACCGCACGTCCGAAAAGATCGTAATATGCGGATGAATAATACGGGTACGTCTCATATCCCGAATCGAAGCTCCGCGCATAATAAGTCGATATGTTTTTCAGATTAAAAGCAATCGCGGGAGCGCATACGTCATAGCGAGAATTAGCCGGATGACTCATTATATTGACCATTTCAAGAACTCCCGACGGCAACAAAACGCTATCGTGGTCGAGAAGGCATAAATATTCCGGCGTACGCACGGAAGTTTTTCTTAAAAACGCGCTATAATCTCCGCTATACAGTGCCGTAGCCAAATCTTCGATTGCGCCCTTTTTCCTGTCTCGGGCGACGTAAGTTCCGTTTTTATAAACTTTTTTTCTTACAAATATCTTAATTTCGCCCCGATATCCGTCTATAAGGTCAATAAGTCCTGCATCGATATCCGATAACTCCTCTCTACTCTCGGTAAAATCTATCAGCAATGCCACGCCGACGTTATCGGACGAGTTGGAATAATACGCATTCTTCGCCGCGGTTAATGCTTCATCGAAAGCTTTTTCCGAAGAGACGAGCTCCGATAGAACGATTAACGTGCGCGACGACGCATCGACGGATTCTTTTTTTAGACGCGGCGTAAATCTACGTCTCAGTCCTAAGGTTGGCAAAAGTTTATGAAACAAACCGTCCAAAGCGTAAATCAGCGGAACGAACGTCAGCGCGGCATACCAATCCATAAAAACAAATCCAGTTAATACGGATATCGACAACGCCGTCAAAATCAACGCCGATATATAAAATACTTCTTTATTGACGGACTTTTTTACAACTAGATCCGCATTTTTTCCTTTTATGCGATTTATCAAAGATTTTTTATATATCGTCAATATTTCCGATACCGTTATGTCGTAAGAGAATGCGAGTTCTGTCGCTATTTCTGCAATCTTCTTTTCGGCAACACGATATTTTTTAGATAAATTTTCAACGATTTTTAATAGTTCCAAGACAGTGTCTTCCGAAGAATCGGAAATTTCCGGAGATTTAACAAGAATTTTATAAGGTTGCAGCTCTGCGTACAAATCGGACAGACAAAAAATTTCTTTCAGATTCATCAGAATCCCGAAAAGATATGCCGCCATACTGTCCGCCGCATACATAGAGGCGTAATAATCCCCTTCTATACTCTTTTTTTCTATTCCGAGAGCAGTCAGTCTCTCCTCCGCTTCTTCAGCTATTTTAGAATCGGAACAAGCGTAATATAAATACAGGTCGCTGTTGACGAGATCTGCTCGGAAACGGTGGCAATTCTTGGCAATCTTTTCCGTCTTTCTGTTAAAAAGAATCCTTTTCGCTACCACGTAGAGACCTTCTTCCGCCGCATATCTCAACGCTCTGCCTAAAGCCGTCAATTCTTTTATATCTAAAGAGACCTCTTGCGAGATTATACGCATGGCATAATTCAGTCTATCTCTGTCGAGACGATTTTTTGAATTAAAAACAATCGCTCTTGCAATCGAAAGTATCCTCGGGACTTTTTTACCCGGATATAAAGTTCTATTTTCTTCCGGGAAATTTACTGATATCAAGTGATAATTATCGGTAAGCCAGGTTTCCGCTTCCGTAAGAACAAGACCGCGCTTTTTTCGGTCGTTACACATTAAGAAAGCCTTTTTTATAACGTCGGTCAAAGGATAACGCTCGGGGAACGGGACGGTATCGACGGTACGGTTTTCTTTCGCTGTAGACCTAAGAAGGATTGCGAATTGTTCTTCATCGAGATAGGATATATCTATTTTTTCATTCATAAAAATAGTTATGCCCGATGTCTATACTCGATATACGAAAAGAGTTGAAAATAAATGAAAACGGTGTTAAAATAACGTTGAGTTACACAGATGACTGCGGTAATTACCGAGGAAAGTCCGAGCATCACAGGGCAGGACGACAGCTAACGGCTGCCGGAGGCGACTCTAGGGAAAGTGCAACAGAAATATACCGCCGTTTTTTACGGTAAGGATGGAAAGGCGAGGTAAGAGCTCACCGAGAATTTGGTAACAAATTCTGCAATGTAAACCCCGTCCGATGCAAGACTGAGATCTATGGATTGCCCGTCCGATCTCTTAGGTCGCTTAAGCGTATCGGTGACGATATTGCTAGATAGATGGTCATCAAAACAGAACTCGGCTTACGGGTAACTCGAAAAATCCGCTTTTCGGCGGATTTTTTTTATAATCTGAAATCGGATCGGAGGAGTTCCGTTCTCAGTTTGGCCACCGCCTTTTTTTCTATTCTGGAGACGTAGGACCTGGATATTCCCAGTTCTTCCGCTATGGTCTGCTGAGATCGTTCCACGCCGTCACCGAAACCGAATCTTTCGATTATCACGCGTTTTTCTCTGTCGGTAAGAGAATTATCGATAAGACGAGATATCTTTTCCGAAAGAATTTTTTTGTCGGCTTTAGCAAAGAGTTCTTCCTCGTCTATCGAAAGCATATCAAGAAAGGTCATTTCGTTGCCGTCTTTATCGGTTCCTACGCTATCGTATAAAGATACGTTACAAAGAGTCTTTTTGTTGGCACGCATAGCCATAAGAATTTCGTTTTCTATACATCTGGACGCATACGTCGCGAGCGCCGTACCGGATTCCGGTTTATACGACGATATGGCTTTTACCAGCCCCAGAGACCCTATGGACACCAATTCGTCACGATCGCTGTAATTGGTGTATTTCTTGGCTATATAAGCCACGAGTCTCAAGTTGTGCTTGATGAGTACGTCTCTTGCCGCGAGGTCGCCGTTTTTATATTTTTCTATATATTCCTTTTCTTTTTCTTTTGACAGCGGTGACGGAAAGCAATTGTCGTTGTCGATTTTCGACGTAAAAAAAATTATATTGGACAATAAGGAAAACAATCCTTCCAAAAACATACAATCCCCCTAAAAAAAGCGACCTTAAAAGGTCGCTATAAGACTACTGTATGACGATATTACGGGAAAGTTGACAAAAAATATTATTTTTCTTCCTTTTTTACGAGTGTTTCGATAGCCTGGAGGAAGGTATTGATATCTTTGAATTCTCTATGGACGCTTGCAAAGCGTACGTAGGCAACCTCGTCGATTTTTACGAGAGCGTCCATAACCAATTCTCCGATTTTCTTAGAGGTTATTTCCTGAGCGAAGCTATTATGGATATACTTCTCGATATCCGAGACTATATCTTCTATCTGCGTAGCGGAAACGGGACGTTTTTCGCAAGCTTTTAGAATGCCGCTCTTAACTTTATCCCTATCGAAGGTCTGACGATTGCCGTTATTTTTTACTACAAGGACGGGGGTTTGTTCTATTTTTTCATAAGTCGTATATCTTTTCCCGCAATTTTCGCATTCTCTGCGTCTGCGGATCGACGTACCGTCTTCCGATATACGAGAATCGATGACCTTAGAGTCCATTAGGGAGCAATACGGACATTTCATAACAATAAAACCTCTCTTGTATAATGATGATATTATATATCAAAAAAGAAGTTCTGTAAAGTGTTATATCGGTTGAGGAGGGGTTTTGTCTGCGTGGTTGGAACCCAATTCCACCAAAATGACGTCGTTGCCTATCTTAAGCACGCTGCGCCATGGGATAAAAATATTATCCGAAGAAAATGTTTTGAAAAGTTTTTTATCGGCAGGAAGGATTACGCCCAGAATCTGTCCCGAGCAATTAAACCCCATATCTATGATCCTGCCGAGCTTTTTGCCGTCTGCGATGTTGACGACTTCTTTTTCACGTAACGAACAAAACGTATAATCGAGCGCATTCATATCATTAAGATATGCCGACGAAAATCGATATATGTTTTTTCTCGTTAAAAGGCTTGTTTTAAGTGTGAAATGGCGGTCTTTTCCAGTCTAGATACCTGCGCCTGCGACATATCGAGCGCCGCGGAAATTTCCGTCTGCGTCAAGCCGTCGTAATAGCGGAGCATCACTACTCTTTTTTCTTTATCGGGCAATTCCGATAAGGCATGTCTAAGCGTAACGAAGTCCAACAGTTTATCTTCCGACGAGGAGTCCGCTATTTTATCTATAACAAGCAATTCTTCGTCGTCGGTGACGGTATCGTAGAGAGAAACGGGATCGCTTATTGCGTCCAGCGCCGACACTATTTCGTCTTCGGGGACGTCTATTTTCAACGAAACGTCTCTTACCGACACGTCTTCCGTCGCGACCTGTCTCAGCTCTTCTCTTGCTTTAATTGCTCTATACGCTATATCTCTTATTCTTCTGCCCACTTTCATCGCGGTGCTTTCTCTGACGAAGCGACGTATTTCCCCCTCTATCATAGGTACCGCATACGTCGAAAAGCGTACTCCGTACGACAAATCGAAGTTATCGGTCGCTTTTATAAGCCCGAGCATCCCTACCTGAAAAAGGTCGTCCGCGGGCTGACGGGAATCGCGGAATCTCTGCACTATCGACAACACCAATCGTACGTTGCCGATAAGAAATTTTTCTCTTGCCGCTTTATCGCCCTTACTTATCGCCAGTAGCAATTCGTCGAGTTCTTTCGTTTTATACTTAGGCAATTCTGCCGTGTTAATTCCGTTGATGGTGACAGTTTTACTCATTAAGCTCTCCGTTATGTAGCGAGCTTAAGTAGTATTACACAAAAATCGACAAAATATACCTAAACGATCGTTAAATAAATCTGGTAAATTCTTTCCTCATATCTAGCAAAATTTTCTTTTCCAATCTCGATATATAGGATTGAGAAATGGAAAATTCGTCGGCGACTTCCTTTTGAGTCTTTTCCGACTCACCGAACAGTCCGTATCTCATGGCGATGATTTTTCGGTCTCTCACAGACAATCCTTTTACGACGGCTCTGAGTATTTCCAATTCCGCGGCACTCTCGAGTTCTTTATATCTGACGTCAGAGTCGGTGCCGAGCACGTCGGACAACACAAGCTGATTACCTTCGGAGTCGGTATTGAGAGGCTCGTCCAAGCTGACTTCCGTCCTGACTCTGACCATTTTTCTAAGATACATAAGAATTTCGTTTTCTATACATCTAGAAGCAAAAGTCGCCAGCTTGATATTTTTATCTCGAGAAAAACTTTTGACTGCTTTTATCAGTCCGAGAGTACCTACGGAAATAAGCTCGTCCATTTCATAGCCCGTATTATCGAATCTTTTGGCTATATAAACTACAAGTCGGAGATTATGTTCGATGAGACGTTCTCGGGCGTTTTCGTCTCCGTTTTCATAAGCGTCGAGCGCTATGCTTTCTTCCTCCGGCGTTAACGGGACCGGTAATTCCGTAACGTAGTCGACGCGATTATCCGCACCGAAAAAGACTCTGAACTTAAGCTTCAGAAAATTAACGATTTCATTAAAATCTATCATATCTACCTCCTCATTGAAGAATTGAGCAATACGGGTTGTCTGACGGGAATATCGGATATAGCTGCGGCTACGTCGAAGGTCTCGTCGGAAGAATCGTTATAATATAGTTTCAATCGGGCGGGTGCTATTTTTATCGCTTTCAGCCCTGCTACCGTCATAACAGCCGTAGTATCTACGGGACGTAGTCCTACGCTCTCCGCAAGACGCTTTTCCACAAAGACTATAGGGGTTCCTTCGTAACTGGCAACGTTACCGTTATCTAAAAATCCCTTGGAAAACGCACTTCTTTCTCCGTTGATGAGTTCTATTTTATATGACGTGCGTCTGGAAGCGAAATGTCGATTATACAGCAACTTGACTCCTTTTATCGTCAACCATACAGCCGCAATAGCCGTAGCCGCCGATAATTCCGACAACGCATTAGGGACAGTCTCCGCGGTGAGAGACACTGCGTGTTCTATCGCTATATATATTACATAATCGACCAAGAAAAATAGAACGATTCTTTTTAGGTTATCCGAGTAAAGAATTGTCGAAAACGCTATAAATATAACCGCGACGTTAACGTAATACAACTCGGGTGCGTCGAATACCGATAACAACCAAGCCGCGGTCATGGAAAGAAACAACGTTTTATACAGTTCCGTATCCGAGCCGAGCACTTCTCCTGCCAAAATCGCCACGGCGGTTATCAATGCGAATTTCGATATAATTTCCATACACAACAATAAAAAAGACGCTCAATTCTTCGAGCGTCTCATCTTTCGTATAAAGGGATAATAACGACTATAGATTCTTTAATTTTCTGATAAACGGAGGTATGTTTTCTTCGTCCAACTTCATTCTGGAAGAAGGAATCTCATCGCCTGCGTCGGATATTTTCTCCGCGGGAGCTTCCTGGGAGGATTCTTTTTCGACGTACATACGGTCGATTTTTTCCGATTTATCCTTATTCATCGAGAGCGATTCCAAAACTTTGATATCGTGATAAGGATTGATACCGCTAGAGCGTTTTTGGTTCTTATTAAATCCCGTAGCCACAATCGTAACGGAGACCTGGTCGTTGAAATCGGGGTCGATGCCGTATCCGAAAATAATGTTCGCGTCCGGAGAAACGACTTCTCTTACCAATTCCGCGGCGTCGGAACCTGCCGTGATGCCCAAAGACGGGTCGCTGACGATATAAAGTATAACGCCGGTAGCGCCCATAATGGTCGTCTCGAGAAGAGGACTCTGAGCTGCTTGTCTGACCGCGTCGAGGACTTTGTTTTCCCCTTTTCCTATACCTATACCGATATGAGCGGAAACGCTGTTTTTCAAGACTTTTTTTACGTCGGCGAAATCCAGATTGATGATGGAATTACGCACGATCATATCGGTTACGCCTTGTATTGCCTGTCTCAAAACGTCGTCTATAACCATAAACGCTTTGATAAAACTGGTGTCCTTAGGGAGATACGAACGGACTTTTTCGTTGGGGATAACGATAAGGGTATCGACATTCTTCTTCAATTCTTCTATACCCTTTTCGGCATTTTCCATTCTTACGGCACCTTCGAAACTTATAAAAGGCTTGGTAACTACCGCGACGGTTAAAATGCCCATTTCTTTGGCAATTCTTGCTACGACCGGAGCCGCGCCGGTACCTGTACCGCCGCCCATTCCTGCCGTAATGAAGAGAAGATTGGTCCCCTCCAATACTGCCTTGATATCTTCCGCAGATTCTTCTGCGGCACGCTTTCCGATATCGGGATCGGATCCCGCACCCAAACCGCCGGTAAGTTCTACGCCGAGCTGAACTCTCGTAGGTGCTTTGGACACGTTTAAGGCTTGCCTGTCGGTGTTCATCGAAATAAACTCGCAAGAGTTGACTCCGGCAAGTATCATCCTATTGACGGCGTTGCCGCCGCCTCCGCCTACGCCTGCGACCTTAATGACCGCGCCGAATTCCGCTGCTTTATTCTCCACTTTTTATTCCTCCTATATTCTGAAAAGAGAGCGAAACGCTTTCTTTATGCCTCGGTTGTTCTGAAGTTCTGCATATATCATCAAGGACGCGAGGGACGAATCCTTGGCAGAATTTAATTCCGCGTGAGACGGAGCCACGGTAGTTACCAGTCTGTTGAGGACGGTTTCGACGATACCTTTGACTCCTACTATATTGGCTATACCGTCTCCGGTCAATGCGACGGGGACGCTTTCTCCTATATCCTGCTTGATGCTTTCGATAACTTTTTTGATGCTTTTTCCTATATGGTGTACTACTTCGAAGCACACTTCGTTGACGTCCACCATAGAATACGTTTTGACGGAATTACCGACGCTTAAGGTATATTTGGAATCGGTCGTCGTACGTACGTTGAGATTGATTTTTTTAATCAATTCGAGAGATTCCGAGTACCCCACGTTACATTTATCCATAATTCCGGCAGCTATATGAGCGGTGCCCAGCGGAAAAGTCGTGCTGAAGAGTATGCCGTCTTCCTTGAAATATGCCACGGACGTCGACATAAAATCGGAATCGACCAAAATGACGCCTTTTTCCGATAACTCTGTCGGAACAACGTACATGCCTTCCGATAATACCGTAGGGCAATAAGAGATTTTCAGCCCGAGGCGCGCGGCGATTCTGTCGAAGATATCCAAAAAATACTTTTCTGCAAGCACGTACGACAAATCTGCCAGCAAACTCTTGGTGACGATACCCAAAGGATTGTTGACTTTTAGCAAGCTGTCCGTGCCGTAAAAATTGGGTGTGCACGCCAATGCTATATAGTTGCCTTTTCCCGTATACGTATCGCCGAATTTATGGACTTCTTCTACGTGCGCGTTGTTAACTTTAACTGCTCTGTCGAAGTCGTATCTGAATTGCTTTTCTACTACCGGAGTAAACTCTCCGGGAACGCCTACGGTCAATTTTTTTATTTTTATTCCGCAAGCCGATTCGGCGTTTTCTTTAAGCTTCTGCACTATTACGGCGAGACTCTGCTCGTCGAAAAATCTGCCGTCGGTATATCCGTCGTAAGAACTATCCTCTCTATAGAGTATACGAAGCACCTTGCCGTCTTCCTTAGAAAGAAGCAAGGTTATCGTATCGGATTTAACGTTAAGAACAGCGTTGACGAACAAATTATTCATATCTCCACCGAAGTTTCGCTACGGACGTCGCGAATCTTGTTTCGTTTTTCTTAGAATTATTATAATAAAGTAAATATATAAAGTCAATAAAAAAGTAATTTTTCTAAAGGCTCATATCGCGTCTTTCGGACTCGGGCTTGTCAAAAAATGTATTAAGCTTGGCTCTAAGTGCGTCCACGAGCTTATCATGAGAGGATTGTACGGTCATATCGAAGTCGAACGAGACGTTTTCAAAGTCGCGCAAGTACACTTTTACTCCGCCGTCTTCGTTAAATTCAATACTCTCGACAAAAGCGATAAAACCTTCGTCGTCGAAGTTTTCTCCGTAAAAGGCATACGCAAGGCTGCGAGCGAATTTAAGCTGGGGGATATTGAGGGTATCCGAGACCCGGACGCCGAGGATCGATATAAGGTCGGAATACGAGTCGTCATAGGATACTTTTTCTTTAATAAGAAAATCCGCGTCGGTCGGAACGACTTTTTCGTCGTCGGTATGGACAATAAAAGTCGGTTTCAGCACCTTGACGTTGACGACGACTTTATTGGGATAAATTCTGTCTATGGATTCTAATTGAAGCCGACCCGTTTTCACGGTCTCGGCTAGAGCGTCTTCGGCATAAGCGTCCTTGACGGACAGAATGCTCTTTCCCTTTTCTATGCCGCATATCGAAGCTATTTCATCTGCGGTATACGTAGTCGGCTCCGAAAATCTAACCTCTATCTCGTCTATATTAAAAACCTGTCCCGCTACAGCCAATGCTGCAATGAGAACTAAGCCTATAATAATTGCGACGATTCTTTTGTTCATATTATACTCTCTGTATTTCTCCTCCTAAATTACGGAAGAGATTTTCTATCTTTTCGTATCCTCTGTCTACGTATCTGACGTTGTTGACGACGGTAGTTCCTTCTGCCGACAGCCCCGCTATTATCAGCGCCGCGCCGCCTCGGAGATCTTCCGCGTTGACTTCAGCTCCTATAAGTCTCGGTACTCCTCTGACGATTGCGGTCTTGCCTTTAACCACTATATCGGCTTTCATTTTAATCAATTCCGGCACGTGCTTAAAGCGTGTTTCGAAAATGTTTTCCGTAATAAGCGTAGTGCCGTCCGCCACGGCGGATACAGCCATAATCTCCGCCTGAAGGTCCGTGGGAAACCCCGGGTAGGGTTGAGTCTCGACCGCCATAGGCGATACGGGGCGATTTTTTTGACTTATTTTAATAATATCACTCTTCTCCACAATATTGCAACTTGTTTTTTTCAACTTAGATATAAGACTCTTAAGATGTCGAGAATTGACTGAGGTCAAAGTGACGTCGCCGCCGCACGCCGCGACGGCGGACATTATCGTACCCGCAACTATTCTGTCGGGCATGGTGGAATATGTAGTACCGCTTAATTTTTTTACTCCTTCTATTCTTATTATGCTACTGCCGGCGCCTTTTATTTTAGCGCCCATCGAAATTAAAAAGTTTTGCAAATCAACGATTTCCGGTTCTCTTGCAGGATTATATATCGTAGTTATGCCCGTAGTGAATACGGACGCGAGCATAACGTTTTCTGTAGCGCCGACGCTGGGATAATCGAGATGTACGTCGCCGTCGTGAATATTCTCGGCGTCGCAAAATATGTATCCGTGTTCTTCTTCTATTTTCACTCCGAGGTCCCTAAGGCTGTTAAGGTGTATGTCTATCGGGCGCAAACCTATGTCGCAGCCTCCGGGATACGATACCCGAGCTCTTTTCATTCTTCCCAGCACCGAGCCCAACAAAAATATCGAGCTTCTCAATTCTTTTCCAAGTTCCGCGGGAATGGAATACGAAGAGACGTCTGAGGCGTCGATAACTAGTTTACGTCCCGTTTTCGTACATTTCACTCCGAGAGAACGAAGTATTTTCCCCATATTCTCCACGTCCGACAGATCAGGACAATTGTCAATGACGATCTCTCCGTCGGTAAGTATGGACGCCGCCATCAACGGCAAAACGGCATTTTTTGCGCCTTGGACGTTTACCGTCCCCGAGAGTCGGTTTCCCCCTTTTATCACAAGCTTAGTCAACGTTGTCTCCTAATGCTATATTGTATGAAAGGGAACACTCTTCGCGTTCCTTTTATCTATACCGTATACTATGCCCAACGCGAAAGAAAACGCCATCAAAGAGGATCCGCCTGCCGAAATAAGCGGTAACGGCACGCCTGTAGGGGGAATGGTTCCGCTCACCACGGCGACGTTAAGTAAAGTCTGGACGGCGATTACCGCAACCACTCCGAACGATATCAGAGACGAGTGTCGGTCGGGAGCGTTTTTCGCAATCTTGATTCCGTAATAGACTAGCATAAAATATATCGTCAAAATAAACGCGCTGCCGACGAAGCCCAGTTCTTCTCCTATTATGGAAAAGATAAAGTCGCTCTCCGCGAAGGGCAAAAAAAGATATTTTTGTCGACTGTTAAAAAGACCTGTTCCGAACAGTCCTCCGTTGCCGAGAGCGTAGTACGATTGAATGAGCTGATATCCTTCCGTCTTGGGGTTAGCCCACGGATCCACGTAGGCAATAAGACGTTGTATTCTATACGGCTCAGCCAAAATCATAACGGGAAGAGCCACGGCTATCACGGCTATGACCGAAACGATATATTTAGCGCGAAGACCGCCCGCGAACATCAGAAGAAATGCCGATATAACGACGGTCATCGTTATGGACATATTGGGTTCTAAAATAATTAACGCGCAAATCGCAAGCGTCGCGAGAATCGGGACGACGAGATTTTTAAGTTTGTACGGAGGTCGGTCTTTCAATTCCGAGGCGAGAAACAACATTAAGCCGAACTTGGAAAACTCCGAAGGCTGTATGGTCATAAAGCCCAGATTGAGCCATCTGGTAGCGCCGTATGCGTCTACGCCCAGTCCCGGGACGAACACCAAAGCCAACAAAACAAGCGAAACTGCCAGAATTACATATCTGAATTTATATATAAAGTCTTGTCTTAAAAACGTTCCGAATATAAACAGAACGATGCCCGCAATCAAGGCGACGGCTTGTTTTTTGACATAATAAAACTCGTCACCGAACTGTAGAGACGCCGAGTAATAGCTCGCCGAATAGATCATGACGAGTCCTATTACGGATAAGGATATATATGCGAAAAACAGACTATGCCTTGACCTTAAGGACCATTTCGCGGAAGGCATTGCCTCTCTCCTCGTAATTTTTATATCTGTCGAAAGACGCCGAAGACGGTGAAAACAGAACCGTGTCGATTTTTTTGTCGACGGAAAACGTATTGACCGCTCCTGCCAAATCTTTATGCATAACTATATCGAAATAGCCCACTTTATAGGCAGAATTCATAATTTTTTCGGAATTAGCTCCCGTAACGGCGACGCATCTTACTTTTCCCGGAAGCGTCTCGAAAAAGTCACAAAATTCTTCGTTTTTGTCACTGCCGCCCATAATCAAACCGATGTTGCCTTCCAGCATATCTATGGCGGCTTTCGTAGCGTGGAGGTTGGTTCCCTTACTGTCGTTGTAATATCCCTTACCGCCTACGGTGGCTACGTACTCTACTCTGTGCGGCGGAAGTTTAAATTTTTTGATAAAAGAGCTCGCGGCGACTTCGGGCACGCCTACGATAGAACCTACCGTGAGTGCGACGAGAGCGTTGAATCGATTATGCTCTCCTTTTGCCTTCAAATCCTTGACAGAGCACAAAGGCTTGTCGTTATAGAAGAAATAGTTGTCTTTTATATAGGATTTTCCGCCCTCTTTTCGCGTAGAAACTCGGATAAGTTCTCCGGGGACTTCTTTCATACGAATGCGAATATTCTCGTCGTATCCGTTGATTATCGAATAAGACGAAGCGTTCTGGTGTGCGAAAATCTTCATTTTGGATTCCGCATAGGCGTTGAAGCCGTCGTAACGGTCGAGATGATCGGCGGCGATGTTGAGAATGATGGCGATATCGGGAGAAATTTCGCCGTAATCCAACTGAAAACTGCTCACTTCCGCAACTGCATAATCGGGAAGAGATTTCTCTTGCGCCAGCTGAGAAACGGGGTAACCGATATTGCCGCACGCGCGTGCTTTGATTCCGGCTAAAGACAACAGCTTCTCTATCATCAGCGTCGTAGTCGTCTTTCCGTTGGTCCCGGTAACGGCAATCGTTTTACACGGTAATTGCGACATACCGAGGGCGAGTTCGGTAGTCAGGGGAATGTTTTTACGTTTGGCTTCCGATATAAGAGGATGGGTATCGGAGAATCCGGGGCTGACTACGATAAAATCGAATTCGTCGAGTTCCGACGGATAAATTTTTAGGTTTTTCACGCCGTCGAAGCTGTCGATTTTTTCGTCGTCGTCATAGACGCTCACCGAGGCGCCGAGTTTCTTTAACAAGCCGTATGCGGACAATCCGCTGGTTTTCAGTCCCGCAACAAGGACTTTTTTTCCGAATAAATTCATAGAACGGTTCTCCTTATATAATTAGTATCGCGATAAGCCCCGAAACAACGGTTATCAAGGCATACAAGAATGAAATTTTGGCTTCGGAAAAGCCTTTAAGCTCCAGATGATGATGGAACGGAGCCATTAAAAAGATACGCTTCTTAGTCGATTTATATACTGCTACTTGTAAAATTACGGATAAAGCCGACCAGACGAAGACCGCGCCTACAACGGGGATGAGGACTGACATACGCGTAGCCACTCCTACGGAAGCCACCGCTGCGCCGAGGGCGAGCGAGCCCGTATCTCCCATGAAAACGAGAGCTTTATTCGTATTGAGCACCAAAAACACCGACAACGCGCCTATGAGAATAGCCGTAACCATAGCGAGTCCCGTATACTCCGATGCCCAAATAACGTCTCCGTACTCCTCCGCTCGGATATAGGCAATCAATATGATAATTTCGAATATTCCGAGATATGCCGTAGAAGAGGATGCAGAGAGACCGTCCAATCCGTCCGTGAGATTGACCGCGTTGGTAGCCGCGACGTAGACGAGTACGGTGAACGGGACGTACCACCAACCCAAGTCGACGTAGATATCCGCAACGGGGATGTATACGGAACTGCCGACCGAGCGGGAATAATAAGCCAAAAACGACACTCCTATCGCGACCAGTAACTGACCGATAATCTTTTGATACGGTCTGAGCCCCCTATTGTCGTTAAAGCGGACTTTTATGAAGTCGTCGAGAAAGCCTATAACCGCGTATGCAGAAACGGACAGTACGAAAATATTCGCCGAAGCGTATTCGTACAAACCGAAAGCCGCATAAAGAATTAAGAGCGGCACGATGAAAACGATACCGCCCATAGTGGGCGTACCCTTTTTATTCTCGTGTTGTCCTACGTAAGAATATATAGGCTGACTTGCGCGAATAGATCTTAACAGCCGTAACGCAAACGGAGCTATTACGGTGCTCAAACCTATGCCTGACAATAGCGCATAGACGACGAATTTCAATTTTTATACCGTACTCAATATTCTTTTTACCGTTTCTATATCCGAATAAGGCGTTTTCACGCCGCCCTCGTCTATGTATTTTTCCGCGCCTTTACCCGCGAGCACCACGACGTCGTCGCGACCTGCGTAGCTCAGTGCGTAAAAAATAGCGTCTTCCCTGTTGCGTATGATAAAATATTCCTTGCCGTCGTCGATACCGGAAGCGATCTCGTCCATAATTTCATATGGATCCTCTAGCCGAGAATTGTCGGTAGTCACAATCGTCAGATCCGATAATCCGGAAGATATTTTACCCATAATTTTTCGTTTCTCTTTATCTCTGTTACCGCCGCACCCGAACACCGCTATGACCTTACCTTCCGCCTGAGCTTTGGCTTCTCTTAAAATATTTTCCAGTCCGTCGGGAGTGTGCGCATAATCGATTATTACCTTTTTAGAGCCGTTTATTACGTTGTATCTGCCGTCTACGGGCGATATATCTCTAATGGCGCATATAACGTCTTCGAACGGCAATCCGAGAATACATACGGCTGTAAGGGCTGCTAAAGAATTGTAAGCGTTGAAACGTCCGAAGAGTTTTGTCTTGACCACGCCTATTTTATCGAAAACGTTGACGGTATAGCGGACTTCCTTAGTAATCCCCAAATCTATTCCGAATGCGTCCGCGGGAGAATCGAATGCGTACGTGAGAACCGTAGCGGAATCCGTATCGGCTATTTCACGTCCCAATAGGTCGTCGGTGTTGGTAAGCACGTAGTCGACCGAGTAGTCGGAGAAGAAAGATTTTTTCACCTCTCGATACTTATTCATATCGCCGAAAAAGTCCAAATGGTCCTGCGAAAAATTGGTAAATATCACTAAAGCGAAATGTATCCCGAACACTTTTTTATAATAAATCGCGTGAGCGCTGACTTCGGTTACGACGTATTCTACACCGGCATCCAGAGCCGTCTTCAACGTACGATGCAACACGTCGGGATCGGGAGTGGTTAGGTCGGTGTCATATTTAACGCCGTCTATTTCCGTCCCGAGGGTACCTATGACCGCGGCGCGTTTTCCTAAAGAACGCAACAGTTTATATATAAGAATCGCCGTAGTCGTCTTACCGTTGGTACCGACGACGGCTATCATCTTTAACTTATCCGCGGGATTGCCGTAGAACTTAGCCGAAAGACGCGCATACTCCGCTCTGGTATCCTCAACGACGATGTTAGGGACTCCTAATATCGGTTTTGAACTGACAACGGCTACCGCCCCTTTTTCTACTGCATCCGTTGCGTAATCGGCGCCGTCCGAATTTCCTTCCAGAGCTATGAAAATATTTCCGGAGGATATTTTTCTACTGTCGACGGATATTCCCGTAACGACTTTTTCATATAAAGTATTTTCCGAAACTTTTTCCTTATCGCAGAATAAATCTCTGATAGTCATAATTTACTCCGTCTTAATCAATATTACCGCACCTTGTTTTACGGTTGAATTTTCTATCGGAAATTGTCCGGTAACGACTCCTCCGTCACCGTCTATTTCATATTTGAGTCCCAGCGCGTCGAGGGTCGCCACTGCCTCCGTAAGCGGCATATCTTCAAGATACGGCATAACCACCGTCGAGACGGTCGGAGCGACCGCTCCGGGGATATTCTCATAGTTTATAATGCCCTCGAAGATATTTTTCACGTACGGCGCCGCCACTAAAGAACCGTAATATACGTACCCTTCCGGCTCGTCCACGATGAAGAGCGTCAGATACGAGGCGGTTTCTTTTCCGATAAATCCTATAAAAGAAGAAACGTATTTACCTCTTGCTATGGCTCCGTTTTCATATTTCTGCGCGGTGCCGGTTTTACCGCCTATTTCATATCCTTCTATTGCCGCGTTGCGTCCGCTACCGTCGGAAACTACTCCGACCAAAACGTCTCTAAGCGTTGCGGAAGTGCTTTCTTTTATAATTCTTTCTCCAGTGACGGGCGGAGCCACTTCCGTTGTTATACCGTCCGCAGAAACTATTTTTTTCATAAAGTGCGGCGTAACTTTGATTCCGCCGTTGATTGCGGCGGCGACAGCCGAAATCAATCCTATGGGAGTGACCGCGATTGCCTGTCCGAAGCCTATTCTTGCAAGGTCGACGTTCTTGACCGTCGACTCGGAAATCAAAAGTCCTTTTCCCTCTCCCGATATATCTATACCCGTCTTTCCGTTGACGGAAAAACGTCCGAGATAATCGTAAAAAGTTTCCACTCCGACTTTTGAAGCGATGTCCATAAAGAGGCAATTGCAACTGTTTTCCACACCTTCGTCGAAACTTTCCGATCCGTGTCCGATTGTCCGCCAGCACTTGATTTTTTGTCCGTTGACGATTCTGTAGCCGGGGCAATACAGAGAGTAATCTCTGGAGATTTTTCCGCTATCTAGCCCTATAGCCGCAGTCAGAATTTTGAAGGTGGATCCGGGCTCGTATACGGAACTTATCGAGGAGGACTTGGAGAGTGCGAATAATTCCGCCACGTTGTCTCTCGGGACTGCGTTGAGGTCGTAAGACGGGGTCTCTGCCATCGCGAGAATACTGCCGTCGGAAGGGTCCATGATAATACAAGAGACTCTTAACGGAGAATATTCTTCATAAGCGGCGCGGACGGCGTTTTCCGCCATTGTCTGAATCTCCGCGTCGATTGTCAGATATAGAGAAGAACCGCTCTCACCGTACACGAACGAAGTCGTATTAGAAGACAATTCTCTGCCTACGAGGTCTGTCTCCGTCAATATATATCCGTCTTTTCCCGTAAGGACGTCGTCGTAATACAATTCCAGACCCGACTGACCTTTACCGTCCACGTTGGTAAATCCGAGTATCTGAGTCAAAAACTCGCCGAAAGTATATACGCGCTTGATATTCTGCGCATAATACACGCCGTCCACGCCTTCCGTATTCCTCAGCCTTGAGATATCTTCGGATGATACGTTCTTCGCCACGGTCACTTCGGAGACTTTTCTCTTCAGCTTGTCAAGGAGTTTTTCGTAATTCACGCCCAAGACGGACGCCAGAGCCGAAGCTGTTTTTTCGTCGTCCGAGACCGAGATCGGGCGGACGTAGACCGTATAAGTAGTGGCATTGGAAACCAAGACTTCACCGTTTTTATCCAAAATCAAACCTCTTGCTCCCGTGATGGCGACGTCTCTGGTCCACTGGTCGAGGGCACGTTTTTTCAGAGTCGTCTGCATGACCACTTCTACGTAAAAGAGTCTGAACAGTATCACCGTAAACAAAAAAGCTATCAGCACCAAACTCGCCAATAACCTTTTCTTTCGTTTAATATTGGATGTTTTTATATGCGCTCACCTCATTGTCGGATTGCGCTCGGACCTCAGTCAAACCATCTGATAAAGCCGTCTTCTTGCTCCATTGCTTCCACCGTCTCTATACCGACATACTCGTCGGCGTCCACGGGGGACTGTTTGGCAAAGGTATTAAACGCTATTAAAACAAATGCGAATACTGCCACTACTAGAACGTAAGCCGCGACGAAAATTTTGCCGCCTTTTGTCAACTTACCGGGAGTACTGTTGACGGCGCGGGCTTTTTTAACCGCTTTATCGGAATTGAGAAGGCTCATTTCGTACTCGGCTTTAGTCATAACCTTATCGGTCTTGGTCGTACGATTAAGCACGCCTTCCATATATTCGTCGTAAGAGGGAACTGCCGACGCGGGGGCTTCCGCGCGGAAAGAATCTTCATAGGAAGAAGTATAGGAGGGAATTTTCGCACTATCGTCCGAATAAACCGAGTGATTTTGTTTACCGAGCAGGAATTTATCGTAGTCGGTAAGACCGATGCCGTCCGACATCGCGCTCATATTGACGTATGATTCCGTATCTCTTCTTAAAGTAACCATATTGACCTCCTATATTTTCTCGAAAACTCTCAGCTTGGCGCTTAAAGCTCTCTTATTGACTTCTATTTCTTCTTCCGACGGAAGAATCGGTTTGTTAGTTATTACAATTCCTTCTTTTTTCTTTCCGCATACACATACGGGGATGTTTTTCGGACAGACGCAATCCGATTCCAGATACTTAAAGCTCTGTTTTACTATTCTGTCCTCGAGACTGTGGAAGGTGATTATCGCGAAGCGACCGCCCTTTTTAAGTCTCAGGGCTATTTTTTCTATAAACTCTCCGAGGCCTTTCAGCTCGCCGTTGACTTCTATTCTGAGAGCCTGGAAGACTCTTTTCGCGGGATGACCTCCTTGATAGTTACGCGGATAGCATCCTTTGACCAGCTCGGATAGTTGCGACGTGGTCTCGATAGGATTATCGGCTCTTCTCGCTACTATCGCCGCGGCTATTTTTCTTGAGAGTTTTTCCTCTCCGTATCTGAAAAATACGTCTGCCAGTTCTTTTTCCGAATAAGTCGATAATACGTCGGCTGCCGTTATCCCCGAAGAGCGGTCCATTCTCATGTCGAGAGGTGCGTCTTTCATATAAGAGAATCCTCTCTCCGCTTCATCCAGCTGATAACTGCTTACGCCTAGGTCGAGTAAAATGCCGTCAAGCTTTTCTATGCCTAAGCGGTCCAGCTCTTCTTCTATATCCTTATAGTCGCTATGTATCGGCGTATAAAGCGTTTCGTATCCCTTAAGACGTGCTTCGGTTGCCTTAAGTGCTTCGGCGTCCTTATCCACGGAATAGAGGTGCCCTTCCGAAAGTCGTCTCGCTATCTCTAAACTATGTCCGCCTCCTCCTGCCGTACCGTCCAAATAGATGCCGTTGCTTTTTATATTAAGAGCATCTATCGCCTCGTTGAGCAGGACCGACTTATGAACGAATTCCATTGTCGAACTTATCGCTCTGAGAGAGGATGGCGGCGTCTACTTCGTCGTCATAGACCGCGAACTGTTTTTCGTAGGCTTCTTCCGACCAGATCTCGATACGATTGCCCGCGCCGAGAAGAACGATGTTTTTATCTATACCGGCAAAGCGCTTGAACTCCGGCTTGAGCACAAAACGCATCTGAGCATCCGCTTCTATCTCCTCGGTACCGGAGTTTAGGAGTCTCAAAGTATTCTGTGCGGAGAAGTCCGAAATGGGGGCGTTGAAAATCTTTTCGAACGTCTTCTCCATATCTTCAGACGTCATTATGAAGAGACAATGCTGAGTACCGCGCATAACGAGCGGATTCTCGGTAAGAACGCCTGCATATTTTGCAGGTATTCTCAATCTGTTTTTTTCATCCAGCTTAGTTTTTGCAGAACCGAAAAAACGCATATTCCTCTCCTTAATGAATTTCGGTGAAATTATATCACAAATTTTCCACTTTGCACCACTTCTTCCCACTTTACTTTGAATTTTACTTTAATTTTACCTCAAGCTGCTTGATTTTGGGAGAAAATTCCTTTTAAAAAATAACAAATGTTCGGAAAATACAAAAAAACGGGACCCTAAAGTCCCGTGAAAAAGTATATAGCGAATCGATGAAACTAAAAAATCTTAATCAATTTGTTTTTTAAGACGTCGCAGGACGCGAGGTAATATGGTATGCCGTCCTTGACGAGTTTTAATCTGTATACGGGGTGCTTTCCGTGAAGATGACCGTACACGACCGCATCGGCGCCGAGGTCTTTTACGGTGTCGGTGTATGCGGAATCCTCGCACTTGTTATTGTAAGGCGGATAATGGAACATCACGACGATTTTGTCGCCGTCGACGGCTAATTTTCGCGCTTCTTCCACGGAGAGCCTGAGGCGGATGAGTTCTCTGTCGAAAAGTTTTTTATCCTCGTCCGAATACGGTTTGCCCTTCTCTTCCACCGTATAGCCCTTGGTGCCGCAAAAAACCACGCCGTCTATTCTGAAAGCGTTGTTCTGTATAGCGAGGACGTCATCGGGGAGGACGCTTTTTACTTTGGCGTAACTCGACCACCAATAGTCGTGATTGCCTCTTAAAATGATTTTTTTGCCGTTAAGTTCCGTAAGACGCGCCATATCGGGGCGAACGCCGTCCAAGTCCATCGCCCAGGAAAAATCTCCCGGCAACAAAACGACGTCTCCCGCAGTGACGCGGGAGTTCCAGTCTTTTTTAATCTCCTCGAAGTGATCTTCCCATATCTCTCCGAAGATGTTCATCGGTTTATCCTTATCGAAGGACAAGTGGAGATCGCTGATTGCAAATACGCTCATATACGTATTGTATCACAGGATCGAGGTTTTGAAAAGCGCTTTTTAAGTTACGTCGGGAAACAGGGGCAGATTATTGAAGACTCTGCAGACGTCGTCCGAGTACGAGACGCAATTACGCGGAGTGAGGTAACCGTACGCGGGGACGAAAATTTCCACGTCGGCGACGACCTTGGTGAGCATAACCACGCAGATGTTGGCGGTAAGAGTCGTGCCGTCGAAGGTCCCTATTCTGCCGGCAAGCTTAACGATATTCTCGACGTTGGTAGAGAAGACGGAGCCTCCGGGGACTTTCAGTACGGTATCTTGAAGAAGCGTGACGGTCCCGGTACCGGTAATCGTATTGCCCGAAGAATTCAGCGCTGTTACGGTGACGGGCACGGCGACGGAATAGGTAATCCGCGAACAACCCGAAGTCGCGACGGGCGTAACGGACAGATTGGCTATATCGCCGTTGGACGAATTAGTCAACGAAACGAAAGTCGCGGGGGTATCGCCCTCGGGGAAGGTAACGGTAACCGTCTGATTGGTCAGGGTATATCTGTTGATACAGGCGTCGAAAACGCGTTTTACCTGCAAGCAAACTTTATTAGTGTTACAAGACATGTTTAATCCTCCTTTTAGTATTTCACTACACAATATGTATATAGAGGAGTTTTTTGTGATTAAGCCGACCAAGGGAAAAATCATCGATATAAATAAAAAGTCCCGAAATAGCGGGACTAAAAAAGAACGGATTCTATGCGGTCAAGGATATTTTCTCGACCAGTTTTCGCATAACTCGAGACGACGTAAACGTTGTCTTTGCCGATTTTAAGAGCATTGGCGATGCGTTGTCTCGCTATCCCCTGCTGCGCTCTGGAGAGCTTATCCGCCTTGGTCGCAATGACGGTAAACTGAATATTATAATGTGATAAAAACGCTATCATATCGATATCGTTGGCAGAGGGCTCGTGTCTGATATCCACTAAAAGGAAAAAGTTCTTCAGCATAGGACTGTTGAGCAAATATCCCTCTATAAGTCCGCCCCACTTAAGCTTTTCTCCTTCCGAAACTCTGGCAAAGCCGTATCCGGGTAGGTCTACGAAATAAAACTGTCCTTTATTAAAGGAAAAGTAATTGAGAAGTCTCGTTCTGCCGGGCTCTTTAGAAGTTTTAGCCAATTTACCGTTGTTGGCGATAAAATTAACGAAAGAGGATTTACCCACGTTAGACTTACCCGCGATGGCTATCTCGGGCACGTCTGAGAGGATTATTTTGTCGGCGGAAGCCACCGACGTTAAAAACTCTGCGTGTTTTATCTCCATTATTTTCCGAAGACGACGGGATATACGTCCGAATAAGTTTTGGCAAACGTAAACTCTATGTTGCGTTTAACAACGTCGGGGAGTTCTTCGTAATCCTTTTTGTTATCGTAAGGGATAACGACCTTTTTCATTCCGTTACGAAGAGCCGCGAGGGTTTTTTCTTTCAAACCGCCTATCGGCAGGACGTCTCCCACGAGGGAAATTTCTCCCGTCATTGCGACGTCATGTTTTATATGCATACCGGTAACCGCGGAAAGAATAACCGACGTCATCGTTATACCCGCGCTGGGACCGTCTTTAGGAATAGCTCCCTCGGGCGCGTGCACGTGCACGTCGTGATCCTTGAATATATCCTCGGATACGCCGTAATCGGAAGCTATGGTCTTGACGTAGGAAAAAGCCGCTTTAGCCGATTCTTCCATAACCTTACCCAGATTACCCGTAAGCTGGATGTTTCCTTTACCGGGGATAAGGACGCCTTCTATCTCAAGCATAGTGCCGCCTACCGACGTCCAGGCGAGACCGTTGGCTACGCCGACCTTGTCGTCCTGTCTTACTTTGAGCTCGTTATAGACGGGTTTTCCTAGGAATTTTTCCAGATTGGACTTAGTAACTTTTACACAAGGGGCATTGCGGTTTTCTACGAAAACGACCGCAACTTTTCTCATAATCTGCCCGATGCGCTGTTCGAGTTTTCTGACGCCCGACTCTCTGGTGTACTTAGAGATAATCTCCTTAATAGCAGAGTCCGAAACGGTGACCCAACCATCCTCGATGCCGTTTTCTTTCATGCTCTTCTTAACGATATGACGTTTGGCAATCTCGAGTTTTTCGTCCTCTGTATAACCGCTCATTTCAATGAGCTCCATTCTGTCAAGGAGAGGTGCGGATATCGGGTCGAGGGAATTAGCCGTAGTGATGAAGAGGACCTTGGACAAATCGAAGGGAAGTTCCAGATAATGGTCTCTGAAATTGACGTTTTGCTCGGGATCGAGAACTTCCAAAAGCGCACTGGCCGGATCGCCCTTATAATCTGCCGCCATTTTATCTATCTCGTCCATTAAAAAAACGGGATTGGACGAGCCGACGGAATGGATACTGCTAATTATACGACCGGGCATGGCACCGACGTACGTCTTACGGTGTCCTCTTATCTCCGCCTCGTCTCTGACGCCGCCGAAAGAGAGTCTGACGTACTTCTTGTTCATAGCGCGAGCGATACTTCTCGCGATAGAAGTTTTTCCTACTCCGGGAGGGCCGTAAAGGCAAATAATGGGGCTCTTGGTCTCTGGAGAAAGTTTCCTTACGGCAAGCGATTCTATGAGGCGCTCTTTAACCTTTTTAATACCGTAATGGTCCTCGTCGAGGACCTTTTTCGCATTCTCGAGGCTGTCGTTGTCTTCCGTAAGAACACCCCAGGGAAGCTCCGTAACGAAGTCGAGATAGTTCTTCATAATGGCTGCCTCGGGAGAGGACGCCTGCATTCTGTTGAGACGTTTTACGTCCTTTTTTAATTTATCTTTAATATCGTCGGACACATTCAAAACGTCTATTTTCTTAAGAAAATCTCCGCTTTCGTCTTCCTCGTCTATTTCTTCGCTGAGAGCTTTTATCTGCTCTCTGACGTAATACTCGCGCTGATTCTGGTCCATTGCTTCTTGCACTTTGGACCCGACGCGCTCTTCGAGTCTCTCTATATCGAGGTTTTCTTCCAGCTCGCCGCACAGCATCACGAGTCTGTCCTCGGTGTTTTCCGAAAAATACAAATCGATATTATCCGAATTGATCGAATCCGCTATGAAGTCTATCGCCATATTGATATCGTCCATATCGGGAGTATGGACGAATCCTGTCGTCGAGAGAAGTTCTTCAAGCTCGGCGTATTTACTCAAGAGCCTCTTCTCGAGAGCTCTGACCATGGGCGAATCGTCGGTAACGTAATCGACGCGTCTGACGTTAATCGCCATAGAATTGTCGTCGGGAGCCAAATCGAATTTAGCGGTGCCTATGGTGTCGAAAATAACCGTAGCCAAATGAGGCGCGGGGGTCATAACCTGTCGGACTTTGATTAAAGTTCCTATACGTATGTTCTCCGGAGCGTCCATAGGATAAAAGACGGCGTAACCGCCGTCTTCCTGAGTCGACTTAATTCTCGTGACGTCGCTTTCTTTATCAAAAATAACGTTTTTTACGGAAATACCGGTAAAATATATTTCCTGCGTGATGAATATCGGTAATCTTTCGTTCATTTTTTATTATGCCGTTTTTATAACGGTCGGTTCTTTTCCTTCTGATATCGTTTCTTTTTCTATAACGATTTCTTTAATCGTAGGATCGGACGGCGCCTCGAACATAACGTTGAGAACGGCTTTTTCCACTATCGTGCGCAGTCCTCTGGCGCCTGTTTTAAGTCTGATTGCTTTACGCGCGACTTCTCTTAAGGCATCGTCGGTGAAAGTTATTTTTACGTCGTCGAGAGCGAAGAGTGTCGTAAATTGCTTAACGACGCTGTTTTTAGGCTCCGTCAAGATTCTGACGAGCATATCCTCGTCCAGAGGCGACAGAGTAACGACTACGGGGAGTCTTCCGACAAACTCGGGGATGAGACCGTATTTAATAAGGTCGTCTGGCTGGAGGTCTTTGATATTCTCGGAATAGTCTTTATCCGAGTCTTTTACGGTACCGCCGAATCCTACGCCGCTGTTATCTTTACGTTTTTCGACGACTTTTTCAAGTCCGACGAAAGCTCCGCCGCATATAAACAATATATTAGTGGTGTCTATCTGGATAAACTCCTGCTGGGGATGCTTTCTACCGCCCTGCGGAGGCACGGACGCTATGGTGGACTCGATGATTTTCAAAAGAGCCTGTTGGACGCCCTCTCCCGACACGTCTCGGGTAATGGACATATTCTCGCTCTTCTTGCAAATCTTATCTATCTCGTCGATATATATTATGCCTCTTTCTGCTTTCTTTATGTCGCCGCCGGCGGCTTTAATAAGTTTTAGAAGGACGTTTTCCACGTCTTCGCCCACGTAACCCGCCTCGGTAAGCGTGGTAGCGTCGGCTACGGCGAATGGGACGTTGAGAATATCGGCAAGCGTACGTGCGAGAAGAGTCTTACCGCTACCGGTAGGCCCCAAAAGGAGGACGTTGGACTTATCCAAAACGACTTCTTCTCCTCTTAAACGGGCATTGACGCGTTTTACGTGATTATAAACGGCTACGGAGAGAACTTTTTTCGCTTCGTCCTGACCGATGATGTACTCGTCGAGAAGGCGTTTGATTTCCTTAGGGGGCAATACCTGAAGAGTATCCGAATCGCGACGAGGTTTTTGAGTCTCTTTAGACTTAGGAGCGGTAACGGTAACTGTCTTGTCTTCCACTCCTTCGGACAGTAACTGACCGAATCCGAGCATTATGCAGTCGGAGCATATGAAAGCACCGTTCTGTCCTGGAAAAAGTCTGTCTACTTCCGACTCTTTTCTTCCGCAAAACGAGCATCTGAATTCTTTGCTATTATCCATATATTACACTCTCTTCTCGTAAATATTGTCGATGATGCCGTACTCGAGTGCTTCCTTTGCTGACATTATTTTGTCGCGATCGGTATCGCGCACGATTTTTTCATAAGGTTGTCCGGTAAAACGTGCGAGATACTCGTTCATTTTAATTTTGGTTTTCTTCAAGTTTTCGGCGTAAATTTCCACGTCGGAAGCTTGTCCCTGAGTGCCGCCCAGAACCTGGTGGATGAGGATTTCTCCGTTGGGGAGAGCGGATCTCTTTCCCTTGGTTCCGCCTGCGAGGAGGAAGGCGCCCATAGAGGCTGCCTGTCCTATGCAGATGGTCTGGACGTCGCACTTAATATATTGCATGGTGTCGTATATCGCCAAGCCGTCGACGACGGAGCCGCCGGGGCTGTTGATATATAGATATATATCCTTATCGGGATCTTTAGTCTCCAAAAACAATAATTGTGCGATAATCAGATTGGCACTGACGTTGTCCACTTTTCCGTTAAGGAAAATGATACGATCTTCAAGGAGTCTCGAATAAATATCCGAGCTACGAGAGCCTTGAGAAGTCGTTTCGACAACGGTGGGCACCAAAATCGATTCCATTTTATTTTTAGTCCATTCGAAATTCATTTTTACTCCGCTTTTTTCGCAGTTTTCTTGGCGGGAGCTTTCTTGGCGGGTTTTTCTTCGCCTTCTACGGCTTCCTTATTCTCGGCGTCTGCCTTGGTGGCTGCTTTTTTTGCAACGAATTTATTGTTGCTTCTCAAGAACTCGACCAGTTTTTGATTGACGATATTGTTTTTGATATAGCCCATCATTCCCTGGAAGTCTTTTCTGAGGTCTTCCACGCTCTTGCCGGAGGTCTCGGCGTACTTGGCGAGCTCGTTGTCGACGTCTTCCTCGGAAGCTTCTATATGCTCTTCTTTGACGATGGCTTCGAGAACCAAACGAGACTTGACGGAATTCTTGGCTTCGTCCTTATACTGGGCGCGGAAGTCTTCCTTGCTCATCTTGAGATACTCGAGATACATTTCGAGAGTGAAGCCCTGTTGCTTCATATGATTGCTCTCTTCTTCAACTATTGTATCCATTTCGTTTTCAATCATAACCTCGGGGATGTCGATTTCGGTATTTTCGACGATTTTTGCCAAGAGGCGATTGGTCTCGATGTTTTTCGCTCTGGATTCTGCCTGCTCGGTGAGACGGGCTTTAACTTCCTTCTTATATTCTTCTACGGTCGCGCTCTTCTCGGAGACGTCTTTAACGAACTCGTCGTCGAGGGCGGGGACTTCTTTAACCTTAACGGAATGAAGGACGATATGGAAAACGGCTTCTTTTCCGGCGAGGTGCTCGTGATAATCTTTGGGGAAAGTAACCGTAATGTCTCTTTCTTCACCGATATTCATACCTTCTACCTGTTCTTCAAAACCGGGGATGAAGGAGCCGCTGCCGAGCTCGAGGTCTTGTTTTTCCGCGGTGCCGCCGTCGAACTTAACGCCGTCCACGGATCCGCTGTAGTCTATATTGACGACGTCACCTTTCTTAGCGGCTCTGTCGTCGACGTCCACCATACGGGAGTGATTGTCGAGCTCTCTGTTGATAGCCTCAGTGACTTCTTTGGCAGAGACTTTAACGGGTTCTTTCTCAATCGAGAGACCTTTATACTCGCCGAGTTTAAACTCGGGTCTGACGGTGACCTTGACGGCGAATTTAAGACCGTCTTCGGAGACTTCTTTGACTTCCAGAGCGGGAGAATCCACGAGCTCTAAATTTTCTTTATCGAAAGCTTCCTGCCAGTATCTCTCGATGGCTACGTCGATAGCATCTTCAAAGAAAAGCTGTATGCCGTAACGCTTAACGAGAACGTTCATCGGGACGTGACCTTTTCTGAAGCCCTGAATCTGATATTGATTCTTGGTCTTCTTATAGGCTCCCTCTATGCAGGATTGCCATTCTTCTTTGTTGACGTCGAAAACGAATTCCGCTTGATTATTCGACAGTTTGTTGAGTTGATATTCCATATTGACCTCCGTAAGTATATTTATAATCAATGTATTGGATATAATATCACAGCGCGAATAAAAAGTAAACCGATAAAAAGGAAATTTTTAGCGTATTTTGCTATGAGAGAAATATCTCTCGACAAGTACGGCGAAAAAACGTATAATAAGCGTATGGCAAACGACGTAATTCTGTATCGAGCTCTAGCCGAGGAACTAAAAGACGAACTGGTCGGCGGCAGAGTCAATAAAATATATCAACCAAAAGACAACGAGCTGGTCCTGATAATAAAAAAAGAACGGGAAAAGATCCTCTTCTTGTCCGCAAGTCCGACCTACCCTCGGATATACGTTACGAACGAAAAGTCGGAGTTTCCTGTGTCGGCACCGAGTTTTTGCATGTTGCTGAGGAAACATTTATCGACCTCAAGAATAGAACGAATAGAACTCTACAACACCGACAGAATCATCAAGATAACGTTCTCGTCCACCAACGAGCTGAGAGACTCGAAAAAATATTATCTGTACTACGAAGGGCTGGGTAGATACGCTAATATCGTATTCGCTGACGAAAACAATATAATTCTGGACGCAGTCAAACGAATGAGCTTCGGGATGAGTACGAGAGTACTGTTGCCCGGGATGGAATATCCTACGCAAGAACACACCAAGGTTAAGCTCGATGACGTTGAAAAAGTAAAAAATATATTAGATAACGTTGCTACGGCTACGGAAATATCCGATAGTATATCCGGAGTATCTACGGCTACGGCAAAAGAAATATTTTCCGCGTCCGACAGATACGGTAGGCTCCTATCGCTATTATATCCTAAGGAACATAACGTCTACGCTCCGTGCGTACATTCCGCAAATGCGGGCGTAGCTCCGACGGAATATTCGACCGACACAGTTAAGGCGAAATATCGCACTCTGTCGGAAGCTCTGGATTCATACTATAAAGCCGTCACTCGCGAAGAAAATGTCAAAGAGAACGGTAAAGAAGAATTAAAGATCCTTAAAAAAGTCGTTTCCAAATACGAAAAGACCGTAAAAAATTGCAAAAACATTCTCGAGAACAGTGAAAAAAACGGAGAGAATCTACGTATCGGAAACTTAATTTTGACTTATATTTATATGCTTAAAAAGGGCGATAAAGAATTCTCCGCATACGATTACGAAAAGGAAGAAAACGTAAAAATAGTTCTGGATCCACTCAAGTCCCCCAAAGAAAACGCCGAAGCTTATTTCAAAAAATACAAAAAAGGAAAGCGTGCCGCCGAGGTTGCGGAAGGAATGCTCTCTGATGCCGAATATCATCTGGAGTATCTGAAAGGAATCAAAGCGTCTCTGGGTATGACGTTATCGTCCGCGGAGCTAAGCGAAATACGAGAAGAACTTAAAATCTACGACAAAACCAAAGTCAAAAAAGGCGTAAAGAAGACCAAATCCGCGCCGATCTACAACGAGACGTACGAAGGATTTAGAATATACGTCGGGAAAAACGGCATACAGAACGACAAATTGACTTTCGGCATAACCAAAGGCGGAGATATATGGTTACACGTAAAGTCGGCTCACGGGAGTCACGTAATTATCGTCACTGAAAACAGAGAAGTCCCCTATTCCGTCTTATATCGCGCAGCGGTACTGGCTCTGACTTATTCCGACGCGGCGTCCGCGGGTAAAGGAGACGTCGATTATACCCTAAAGAAACACGTAAAAAGACTCGGAAACGCTCCCGGCATGGTCAATTACGTCAATTACAAAACCATTACGGTAAAACTATAACACGCACAATACACGGAGAACGGATAAAATGCGAGGCAGCAACATGAACCTAGCCTTCGGGACGGAGACTATATACGAAGACGCGGAGTTTTCCACGTCTCCTACCGACAAGATAGGAATAGTCGGAGTCAACGGCGCGGGTAAAACGACGTTGTTCAGAGTGATGCTCAGAGAAATCGAGCTGGACGGCGGTTCCTTATACGTAGGCAACGCTCGCATCGGATATCTGCCTCAGGAAATAGTCGTCGAGGACGAAAATACGACCGTATGGGAGTATCTCTACGACGGGCGTCCCATAAGAAAAATCAATCGGGAACTGGATGGCATATACGAGAAGTTAAAAACCGCCGACGAAGCGGAAGCTACCGCCCTATTGTCGCGTATGGACAAGCTACAAAACAGGCTGGAATACTTCAACGTGTACACGGCTGAAGACGAACTGCTCGAACTGACCATAAATATGGACGTCGAGTCGGCGCTCTTCGACAAAAAAATGACGGAGCTGTCGGGCGGTCAAAAATCGAAAATCGCATTCGCCAGAGTTTTGTTTTCCAAACCCGAAATACTTTGTCTGGACGAACCGACCAACCATCTCGACGCCTCTACAAAGGACTTCGTTACCCAATATCTAAAGAATTACAAAGGCTCTGTACTCATTATCAGTCACGATACGGATTTTCTTAACCAAATCGTCAACAAAATAATGTATATCAACAAGGTTACTCACAAAATCTCCGTATACGACGGCAATTACGATACTTACAAAAAGAAACTTGCCGAGGAAAAACGCATACGAGAAGTCGCGATAACCCAGCAAGAAAAAGAAATTAAAGAGCTGGAAGCATTCATACAACGAGCCAGACAAGCGAGTCAGACCAATCACGCGCTCAAGCGTATGGGACAAGACCGAGAGGTCAAGCTGGAGAAGAAAAAACGCGAATTACAGCTGAGAGAGCGCGTATACAAGCGAGTCAAAATGGATATCAAGCCTGCTCGAGACGGAGCCAAGATACCTCTTGACGTAGAAGGACTGACCTTCTCTTATCCCGGACAATCGAAACTCATCAAGGATCTTACTTTCCGCATCAACGGCGGAGAAAGATTTCTCGTAGTCGGTGAAAACGGCGTCGGAAAATCAACCCTTCTGAAACTTTTGGTCGGGATACTCACCCCCGAATCGGGCAGTATACGATACAACACAAAGACGGACCTTGCGTATTACGCGCAAGAATTGGAGAGTCTTAACCCCGAAGAGAGCGTACTCGACAACGTAAAAAACGAAAAATACACGGAATGGCAATTGCGCTCAGTATTAAGCAATTTTTTGTTTTACGACGATGACGTCTATAAAAAAGTCAAAGTGCTGTCGCCCGGAGAAAAAGCGCGTATCGCGTTATGTAAAGTTTTGATACAAAAAGCCAATCTGCTCATTCTGGACGAGCCGACCAACCATCTCGACCCCGAAACGCAAAAAATTATCGGAGGCAATTTCAATGCTTTTCCTGGGACGATTATAGTCGTGAGCCACAATCCGTCCTTCGTCGAACAAATCGGCATAAGCAGAATGTTGATATTGCCGTACGGAAAAATCGAAGATTATTCGCGAGAGTTGCTAGAATACTACTACGAGCTCAACACTCCCGACGAGGAAAAATACTAGGAAAAACGGTCCCGATCGGACCGTTTTAATTATTACGAAGTTTTTTCAATACGTTTTCGTAATAGTCGGGAAGAGGCGCGGTAAAAGTCATTCTCTCACCCGTTGACGGATGCGTGAGAGTGAGCGAAAATGCGTGCAAAAGTTGTCCCGAGAGCTTGAATTTATTACTTCCTCCGTACAATTCGTCGCCCGTAACGGGGTGATTGATAAGTCTCATATGCGCTCGTATCTGATGAGTTCTGCCGGTATGGAGATGCACTTCCACCAACGTATAATTGCCGAAACGCTCTTTTACGTACCAATCCGTCAGGGCGTCCTTTCCAGTCCAGTCGAGAGAATAACGGAGGCGATTGTTTTTATCTCTTCCAAGCGGATAATTAATCTTTCCTTCATCCTCTTTTATATTGCCGTCCACGAGTGCCAAATAATATCTCAAAGCGGATTTTTCCGCTATCTGTCGAGACAGAGACAGGTGTGCGGAGTCGTTTTTGGCAACGACGAGTAGTCCCGAGGTATATTTATCTATTCTGTGTACGATACCGGGTCTCTCCACGCCGTTGATTGAGGACAAATCTTTGACGTGATAAAGGAGAGCGTTGACCAACGTATGAGACGGCTCTGTATCGGAAGGATGTACGGAAAGCCCCTGCTGCTTGTTGACTACTATGATATCGTCGTCTTCATAGACTATGTCGATAGGAATATTTTCCGGTTCCAGATCCAGTTTTTTAGTTTCCGGCACCGTAATCTCGACGAGTGCACCCGACGCTATCGGAAAAGACGCTCTTTTCACTATATCGCCGTTGACCGATACGCAACCTTCTTCTATCAGCTTCTTTAAATAACTACGAGTAAAGTCGCTTTCGTAAGCATTAGCCAATGCTTTATCGAGACGGACTTTTTCGGCGGAATCGTTGATGAAACTAAGCGTTTTCATTTCCGTCCTCTTCCGCTATCTCCGCGGCGGGCTCCTCTACGACAATCGTTCCGTCCGTATTTGACGCGGAAACACCCTCTTGTTCCGCATTTTCAATTTGCTCCGCTCGTTCCGTTTCGAGTATCGGCTCTGAAGTAGCGTCGGTAGCGGATTTTTTTGCGTCTTCGAATTTTTTCAAATCTTTGTTATAGAAGAAAATCAAATAGACGATAACGACGACCGCGCCTACGGTTATGCATGAATCGGCGAAGTTGAACACTCCTACCCAGTTGAAAATTCCTTTCAGATCGACGAAGTCTCTGACGTAGCCGAGTGCAAATCGATCTATCATATTGCCTATCGCGCCTGCGAGAATTAAAACGATACCGGCTCTGAGGCACGGGTTGCGCCATTTAATCGACCAGATCTGAAGAACTATGACCGCCACCGAAGCAAAGAGAGACACAAACGCGAGGATGAGCGCGTTGCCGCTAAATACAGAGAAAGCCGCGCCGGTGTTTTCGTGAGGAGAAAACACTAAAAAGCCTTCTATTATCACGTTATCGGTGCCGCTTTTGGCAAGAGGACCGTAAATAAACTCCTTGGTAATCAAGTCCAGTGCCACGAGCACGGCTACGACGGCAAACTCGATTGCGAAAACGATGCCGTATTTTTTTAAATTTTCTTTTGAGGGTAAAGTTATTTTTTTAAGCATTGGTGTTGATATCTATTCCTTTTGGCGTAAGTATATACATTGTCCTGGTGAGTTTTTCCACGCTACCGTCGAGAGCATACACAGCACCCGAGAGATAATCGAGGAGACGTTGCACGAGAGTCGACGGAGCCGAAGAGAGATCGACTATCAATCCCGAACCCGATTTCAGCATATTAATAAGTCTCTCGAGGTCTTCGAATCCTCTCACCCGTCTTACGTTGACGCTTTTTTCGCCGTCGGCTACTTTTAGTCGGACGGATTTGTTTTCTATAAATTTATCGTAATCGGTCTTCTTCAATCGAGACCTTTCCATTCTTTCTCCTTTGATAAAGCCGAGATAATCAGTCATTTATACACTCTGTCTCCGAACAACGCTCGTCCGGGTCTTACGGACGTGGCTCCGCACGCTACGGCTATATCGTAATCGGCGGACATACCGCCGGAATAGACTACCGCATCGGGATAGGATAACGTCAAGTCGTCAAGAGCGGAACGGGCATCCTTATACAATCTTTCTAGATAACGTCTGTCGTCCGTAGCGGGCATAACGGTCATTATCCCCTTCAATGCGACTCCGTCATAACGAGAAAGCTTATCTGCAAACTCGGGCAAATCTTCTACGTATATGCCACCCTTGGCTTCTTCTCGGCCCATATTGAGTTCTATCAATATTTTCTGGACGACACCGAGCTTTTTCGCTTGTTTTGAAATAGCTTCGACCAGCTCTATTCTGTCGACGGAAGATATATATCTGACTTCGCCGACCAGATATTTGACCTTATTGGTCTGCAGTCTGCCTATAAAGTCGAATTCCAGCCCCGAGGACTTTTTCGACAGCCATTCCTGAACGCGATTTTCTCCGAAAGTTTTTATGCCTAGGGACGAGGCGAACAAAAGCGTCTCTAGGTCGCGAGTTTTTGAGGCGGGGACTATTTCGACGTCTCCTACCGCGGACTTGATCTTATTGTAATTGACGACGATCGACTCCTTATCCATATCATTATTATATAGTAATATCCTTAAATTTTCAATAAATAAGGTAAGACAATTTAATAATCTTCTTCTTTTGAAATCCGATTAAGGGATATTTCGTAGGCGACGCGTTCTTCCGTAGTACCGTCGGGGAGAAGTTTTTGATACGTTCTGGATTGAATTCTTCCCGTTGCGGTGATTTTATCGCCGACGGAGAGATTTTTTGAGAATCTCGCGTTTCTTCCCCAGGCTATACAAGGAATATAATCCGATTTGTTATACGCGCGATTGACCGCTATCAGCATATCGCATATTTCGCGATTGAAGGGCGTCGTCCTATAGACGGGCTCCTTACAGATGTAGCCGGTAAGTTCTATAACGTTGGCATTGCGCGTTTCGTCGTATTCGAAGACGTCGCGAACAAAGAGCGACAGCATCAGCTTGGAGCGATTATCCACCAGCTTATTGTAGCTGCGGAACTGACCTTCCACCGTGACGTAGTCACCTTCTTCCAGTCTTACGTCGTAGACGAGTCTCTCCGAAACCGTAACGGGGATGACGTCCGTAGCGTCCGACAGGCGTCGTACTTCTATAGCCGTTTCGTAGAAGCCCTCGTCGTATACGCTGTGTGAATATCGGGGTTCGGAAACTATCCTGCCCGACAAGGTACATAGGTTGTTTTGCATTTGTTCTTGCATTGCTACTCCTTCGGTTTATAAAACCACGTTGATTATAAAATATTACTTAGTAGATTGTTGTGTTCCGTCAGCTTTTATGATGTAATTGTCTTTATATACGAGTCTGTCGAGCGTCACGGACGTAAGTCCTTTTTCTTTAAGTCCCTCTATTATGAGGGGCAAGGCATCGAGCACGTGGTCGCTGTTGTTATGCATAAGTATCACGGAGCCTCTCTTAACGTTATCGAGTACTCTTCTTGCTATATCTTGTCCGGAAAGACCTTTCCAGTCGAGGGTATCGACGTCCCATTGCACGGTCTGCATTCCGAGAGAGGTTGCGGCGGATATGACCGTATTGTCGTATTCTCCGAAAGGAGCGCGGAAAAACTCGGGTCTTTTTTCGATAATGCTCTCTATCTTGTCGTTGACGGATAGGAGTTCTTCTTTTACCTTTTCTTCGGACAGCGTGCTCATATGGGGATGATGAGCGGAGTGATTGCCTATAAGGAAACCTTTCTCGTCTATAAGTCGAACCATATCCTCGTGCTCGTCTATCCAAAACCCTACCAAAAAGAAAGTCCCTTTCATTTCCGCGTCGTCGAGTATCTCGACTATTTTCGCCGTTTTGTCCGCGCCCCAGGCGGCGTCGAAAGTCAAAGCGACGATATCTTTATCTGTATCGACCGAATAGACGGGGATGAGTCTGTTTTCCGTGCCGGCTTCTACTAAAGAATCCGTACCGAAGTAGAACGCTCCGCAGGCTATTGCGGTTGCGAGTAAAATCGCCGACAGAATAATGGTTGATTTTTTAATAGCTACGAACATCCGTCACCTCTATAATAAAATATTTAACTTGTCGAATTAAGGCTAGTTTTGTCGTAAAAGCACTAAGAGTGTCAAAAAAAGCCTCAATACTAATCGTATGAGGCTAAAAAACCGTTTAGAATAAATTTAGAATAAATAAGGTTAAGAAATCTTGAGATCGACGCCTTTTGCTATCTGTAAGGCGAAATAGACGTTTTTATTATCTTCGAGCGCGGTGCGTAAGACGTCGGAGACTACTTTAACTTCAAGGGAGGACGAATACATCAATTCAGAGAAGGCGTCTTCGTCTATATAGGAAATATCGCTAAGAGAGGACGGGAGATAGACTCGAGTTATCACAAGCGACGCATTGGGGGCGTCGGCGGTGAGTAAAAAGGCGTCTTTATCTATGCCTATTACCTTCAGTCCGTTATACTCGGACGCGATATAGACTTCTTCGACGAAGCCGTCGTATCCTGAAACGAAGTATGCGTCGAGATCGGCGTCGTAGCGATACTTAAGACCGTAGGAGCCTTCTTTTTCCGAACGCCATTTAGCCGTATAAGTGACGGACGCCGTAACGGTCGGGAAAGAGGCGACGTAAGTTTCCTTCTCTCCGTAGATCAAATACCAGCCGTTGAAATGATAAACGGTGCCGTCTTTTTCCACGTCGGACAAGGACATGGAAGACAAGTCGGAGTCGGTAAGGAACTCGCCGTAATATTTGGTTACGGATAAATTGTTGGCATCGACCAACGGGTCGTTAAAGGTCACCTTATACGAGACAATCTCGGGGTTGAGGACTACGTCTACGGTATAGACGTAATCGGCGTCGTAAGAAAATTCATCGAGATACGCGTCGGCGAAAGCCGATCCGAACGATATCGACGACAGATCTTTCTCGACGTGAGTTCCTACGGAATACGAGGTTATGCGATAACGAGGTTTCAACGCTTTATAAATCGAAGAGCTCTCCAAATCGAAATAATGACTTTCGCCGTCTCCGAGGACGATATACGAGGAAGTTTTGTCCGCATTATCCTGAGAATACTCGGCTCGGAGAAGGTATCTGTATTTTAACGACCGCAAATCGACCTTTTTCAATACGTAAGTAATCGCGGACGCGCCCTGCGTCTGACCTGTAGCCAAAATGTCCGAGGTACCGGACGGTATCCAATAGAAGCTGTTGTATTCTCGGTCGTAAGCGGGGATAGCCGAGACAATAACGTCTCTCGACGGGGTAGAGACGACTTCTTTAAACGCCGTGGAAATTCTTGCTATCTCGGTAGAGCCGGAAACGAAGACGTTTTCATAGACTATCGGGGTACGGGTTTCTCTAACCGTAACCGATGAATAGACCGTCAGATCGGCAATTTCTCGCGCGGTGGCATATCGGACTCCGTCTACTTCGAATGCGAACGTATACCCGGACGCGACGGAAAGGGACGGTTCGGAATCGATGCGTTGTCCGTAGGGTACGGAAAATGTTCTGTAAGGGGCGTCGCCGCCGTAGGAATAAAAACGTACGTCGTAACTCTTGAGGGAATAACCTGCGTAGAAAGTATAATCCTTCGTTATTCCGACGAATTGCGGAAGAGGCGCGGTGAAGTCGGAATCGAGATAAAAAGCCCCCTCTTGTCCCGTCCGTGCAATTACGTTGGGGTAATCCGTGAGGATACGGTTATACGGAAGGACCAGAGCTGGTACGTGTACGTAATAAAGGGTCCCGTTACTGCTGATAACGGAGTTTTCTACCGTGCCGTCTTCCAGATATACAGTCCCTCCCGAATACGTATAAGTCAGTCCGTCGAAGTCGAAAGACGACCCGTCGAAGTCGACGTCGGATACTTCCGTCATGGAATAGACTTTATCGGCATATAGGTGATAATTGACCTCATCCGCAACCGCATTGCCGAAGACGTCGAAAGAGTACTCCGAGGGAGCAAAGTCAGTCGGCACGAGACGGAAAAGAGCGTCTTGCCCCTCAAAACGTACGGTATATGTATTGACCTTATAAATCAAATAGACTTTCACTACCGCTTGTCTCGGGGACGAGAAAGTCAAATACTTTTCTTCTATTCCGAACGATTCGACTCCGCTCGAATAGGATATGTTTTCGTAATCGCCGCTTTCGGGTAAATAAATATCCCATCCGCTCAAGGTATATCCGGCAATCGCGGATGACGTAGAGACCGGAAGAACCGCGGTATACGACGGAGTAACGCCCGAGGGAAGTTCCGAACCGAAAACAGTCAACGAAGAAGCCGTGAGCGCGGAATCGGGGAGAAGATCGCTTCTGGAGACGACGGATCCGTCCGCAGAAATTTCCGAACCTTTTTCGTCGACTCTGACGACGTAATACAAAACGTCCGCCCTTCTTCCGTCGACGAATTTGGCATAAAGCGTAACGTCTTCCGTTAGAGTCAGAGGAAATTCTACTAAAGAATCACTCTGAAAATCACTTGTAGAGTACCACTCCACGTCCAGATATTCAAAAAGTCTGACACCCGAATATTGTTTATAAGTATGAGACGGACGAGAAAGCACTGCCACTCTTCTGTCGGTAAGAGGCTCTATATACTCGGCACCGTGCTCGCCTAAATCGAAGCTGACGTTGTAGGTTGATTTTTCCTGAGGTCTGAGTTTGACGACGACTTTAAGAAAAGTGTAATATACGGAGCTGTTCTCCGTGTAAGTTACGGTCAGGCTGTAAGTACCGGAAGAAGACAAAAGACGGAGCTCGTTTTTATCGAACATATCTTCCGTAAGCGAAACTTCGTCTTGATATCCGTCGGATCTTTTTATCGCCAAACGAAACGCCGCGGGATTAAACTCCTCTCCGAGATACAATTCGTACGGAGTCTCGTCGGAATAATCTTTGATTTTGATAGTGACGGAATCCTTGTCGGGAGTCGAATTGTCGGAGTCGTCCGGAGTGCAAGCGAAAAGCACAATCGAAAATACGATTGTCAAAACAAGGACGATAAATATAAGAGCCGGTTTATTCTTCATACATAATAATTATATTATATAACCGCGTGTATGTCAATAGAGAATTCCGTACCGAAAAGGCTCCAAAGCGCTTTTTCGGAGAAGTCGGAGCAGATTATTACATAGGACGAATTATAAGCAAAAAGTCCGCAAAAGCGGACTTTTTAGATGATTAGTATTCTCGTTTAGGTTGATTTTTATAATTTTTTAATAAGTTTGAGGTCAACGCCCTTATCGGAAATCTTAATGACTTCAACCTTAACTCTGTCGCCGATATTGACGACGTCTTCGACCTTCTCGACTCTCTTGTTGCTGAGTTTAGAGATATGAATCATACCGTCTTTTCCGGGGGCATATTCCACGAACGCTCCGAACGTCAGGATACGGACGACCTTACCTTCGTACTCTTCGCCGACTTCGGGATCTTTGACGATATTGATAATGATCTGACGAGCTCTGTCGATAGCAGCCTGGTCGGGAGACGCGACGAAGACTTTTCCGTCGTCCATAATATCGATTTTGACGCCGGTCTCGTCGATGATCTTGTTGATGGTCTTGCCGCCGCTACCGATGACGTCCTTAATTTTATCGGGGTCGATCTCGAAGGAAACGATCTTGGGCGCATAGGGGGAGAGTTCTTTTCTAGGGGCGGGGAGCACTTCAAGCATCTTACCGAGGATGAAGAGTCTGCCTTGTCTCGCCTGCTCGAGAGCGGTGCGAAGAATCTGCTCGTTGATACCCTTGATTTTGATATCCATCTGGATAGCGGTTATACCGTCTTTGGTTCCGGCGACTTTGAAGTCCATATCGCCGAAGAAGTCTTCGAGTCCCTGAATATCGCTCATGATAGAGACCTTACCGGTTTCGTCGTTCTTGATAAGTCCCATTGCGATACCTGCTACAGGAGCCTTAATCGGAACGCCTGCGTCCATAAGGGCGAGGGTGGAACCGCACACGGAAGCCTGAGAGGTGGAACCGTTGGAAGACAAAATTTCCGAGACCGTACGGATTGCGTAGGGGAAGCTTTCCTCGTTGGGGAGAACAGGTTCGAGAGCTCTTTCAGCAAGAGCGCCGTGACCGATTTCACGTCTGCCGGGGGTCCTTAAGGGCTTGGCTTCGCCGGTAGAATAACCGGGCATATTGTAGTGGTGCATATATCTCTTG
>CAZTFQ010000007.1:0-72517 GCA_964613035.1 uncultured Christensenellaceae bacterium
CCGAAAAAGAGCTTGTAGTCATTATAGAAAAACCTCATAATATTAGCGAAAAAGATAAAAAGATTGAAGACAGGTTACAGAAAATCTTGATTATGTTAGGTATACCTTCTCATATCAAGGGGTCTAAGTTCTTAAAGGACGCGATTAAAGCGGCGATAGAATATCCCGAAAGCATAAATAGTATAACTAAGGAGCTGTATCCCCGTATTGCACGGAATAACGACACGTCCCCGAGCAAGGTTGAAAGAGCCATACGACACGCTATCGACGTAAGCTGGAGCAGAGGGAAGATAGAGAACATCAATACGCTCTTCGGATTAAAAGTGTTTTCTAAGGGTGAGAAACCTACCAACGGAGAGTTGATAGCGCTTCTAGCGGATAGACTTATCATCGAATTCTCCGCGTAGTCATCGAACGGCGTTCAAAATATAAAAAGAACAGGTTGCTTTTGTTTATTTGACAGTAAAGGAATCGTTATCGTTCTCGTTGTGAGTTATGGTGGGGACGGGAAGAAGAAAAGTCGATAAAATCGGCTTTTTTTATTTCATAAAAACGGCTATGTTTCGGGGGAGATATTGAAATAGATTACGGGAGATGATAAAATTGCTTCGAACAGGGTTATAGGAGACCTAGACATAAAATATTCAGCTAAACGTGAGAGGTGTAAAATGAAATACGACATACAAGAAGTTTTTTCTCCTAAGAATAGAATAGACGTGATTTTGGACAGTGACGTATACAACGAGCTGGACGATTATTATGCGATAGCGTACATGATCGGCAATTCCGACAGATTGAACGTCAAGGGCGTGACGATAGCTCCTTTCCCGCCCATTTACAATAAAAAGGTAAAAGACGTAGCGGAAGGCGTGGAAGTGAGTGCCGTCGAAACCAAAAAAGTTTTTTCGATGACGAAAATGAACGGTTTCACCGATATATACGAGGGAAGCAAAGAGTTTTTGAAAGACGAAGTAACTCCCGTCGAGAGCGAGGCGGTCGATTTTATTATAAAAACTTCTAAAAATTACGACGAAAACAACCGTCTGTACATAATAGCCATAGGCGCGATAACCAACGTCGCCAGCGCAATAATAAAAGACCCGTCCATAATAGACAGAATCGCGGTGATTTGGCTGGGCGGTAACGAGTATCACCTGAATGCAAAAGAGTTTAATATGGAAGGCGACATAGCCGCCGCGAGAGTCGTTATGAGCGCGGACTTACCCTTCGCGCAGCTTCCGTGCGCGGGCGTCGTGTCCGATTTTATAACGGAAAATTGCGAGTTGTCTTATTATTTGAAAGGCAAATCGCCTCTGTGCGATTTTCTGTACGAGAACACCGTCGCCGTGGCGAAAGAATTCACCGATCTGCCGACTTGGAGCAGAGTTATATGGGACGTCGTCGCGGTCGCTCTTATGCTCAACGATCAATACAGATATATGTACACGACCGTCGCCAAAAGAAGATTGCCCGAGTACGATACCGGTAAATACGAAGAGCGCGAACTCGACCTGGAAGAGTTGTACGTGTGTAAAGTCAGACGCGATCCTCTCATGTACGACCTCTTCAACACCCTTTATAATTGCTAATAAAAAGGATGAATATAAAGATGAATATTTCGGATATATTACAGAGCTATGCCAGAATCAATACGACGCCTAGACGTTGCTATTACGTGCCATTCGACGACGGACAGGAATTCGGTTTTAAGAACCATATCGTCGACAGAGCTTCCAGCAACAGATTCTGTTCACTGGACGGAGAATGGAAGATAAAAGAGTACGACAGCGCCGACGCCGTCGATATATCTTGCACTCCGACGGACGATATCCCGGTGCCGTCCTGCGTGCAGTGCCACGGTTACGACAGATACGTCTATTTGACGCACGACTATCTCATTCCTTTCGATCCGCCTCGCGTGCCGAAAGACAATCCCACGTATCATTATTTCAGAACCTTCTTCGTAGAGAAAGAAGATATATCCTATTACCTTAACTTCGAAGGAGTAGACAGCTCTTTCCTCGTATACGTCAACAAAGAATTAGTCGGATACGGCAACGTAGCGCATTCTACCAACGAGTTCGACGTGACGCCTTTCATAAAAAACGGCGAAAACTCTTTGGACGTCGTCGTCTTCAAATACAGCGCGGGGACGTATCTGGAAAGTCAGGACAAGTTCCGCTTCACCGGTATATTCAGAAGCGTATATCTTCTCAAACGTCCTCACGAGCATATCACCGATTATAAAATAAGCACCTCTATCGACGGAAAAGACGGAATAATCATATTGGAGAATTTAAGCCCCGTAGAAATTTCTTATTCGTCGGAAGGCGCCGTAGGCACCGTTAAGACGGGAGAAAAGGCTGAGATCAGAATAAAAGACGCCGAAATCTGGAGCGCCGAGACTCCGCATTTATACGATTTGGTCCTATCCGCCAACGGAGAAAAGATTCTTGAAAGAGTCGGCATAAGAAGCGTAAAAATAGAAGACGGCATATTCAAAATCAACGGTAAGCATATTAAACTAAAGGGCGTCAATCGTCACGAGAGCAACCCCTATACGGGCGCCACCGTTACGGTGGAAGATACTATAAAAGACCTCGAGTTGATGAAGGCTGCTCACGTCAACGCTATCAGGACGTCTCACTACCCCGATATGCCGGAGTTCTATAGGCTGTGCGATTATTACGGCTTCTACGTTATGGACGAAGCGGACGTCGAAGCTCACGGCGTGCTAGGCGCCGCACAAGCCCTGAACGGGCGAAACGGCATTCCGTTGTGGCAGAAGTGGGCTGACAGCGATATTTTCGCCGTAGGCGTTACCGAAAGAGAAATAGACCTCTACGAGCGCGATAAAAACTCGACTTGCGTTATCATATGGTCTCTCGGCAACGAGAGCAGTTACGGAAAAATGTTCTACGACGGAGTCGATTACATTAAAGCTCATGATTCCAGACCCGTCCATTACGAAGGAATATTTTTTGCTAAAAAGGAAGAATATTATACCGACAGAATAGATATCGCCAGCAGAATGTATCCGGAACTGAGTTTCTTCGACGAGTACCTGAAAGACGAGAAAGAAACTCGTCCGCTGGTGCTGTGCGAATATTCTCACTCTATGGGCAACAGCAACGGCGATCTCAACGATTATTGGAACATAATCGATTCCGACGACAGGTTTATGGGGGCCTTCGTTTGGGAATGGTGCGACCACGCCGTAGGTACGGAAAACGGCTTTTTGTACGGCGGCGATTGGGGCGAAAATCATCACAGCGGCAACTATTGCGTCGACGGATTGGTCTATCCCGACAGAAAAATCAAGAGCAATTACGAAGAATTGAAGGCGGTCTACGGCGGAAAAAGAGAAAAGGAAAAGTTCGTGCCGGAGTCGGAGCCTAAAGAGCTCACTCGCGGCAACAATCTCGTAGAAGTCGTCGTCGACGAAGATAACGGATCGATACTTTCGATAGGCGGAATCGAGTTCCGTTCACCGATGAAAATCAACGTGACGAGAGCTCTCACCGACAACGATATTAAAATGAAGGCGGTTTGGAATTCTTTACTCGGTTACGAGCAGACCGTCGACAGTATCGAGAGAGACGGAAATAAGATACACTATACCGGTAGATTGGTGAAAGAATCCATAGCTCCGATTATCAGATACGATATAGAGACGGAAGCGTACGAGGACGGCGTTAAGTTGAAATTCGAATACGAAGTGGACGATTATATCGACTATCTGCCTCGTATAGGGATGGAATTCGCGTTGGATAAGGAGCATTCCGACTTCGTTTACAGAGGATACGGACCGTACGAGAGCTATATCGACAAGCATATGGCGTCCGAATACGGCGAATATACCTCAGATGCGGCAAGTAACGTCGAACACTATATTAAACCTCAAGAGACCGGCAGCCATTACGCCTCTACTTATCTTAAATTGAGCGATATAGCGGAAATAACCGCAGAGACTCCGTTCTCGTTCAGCGTGCTTCCGTATTCTACCGAACAGCTCGGCAATGCAAAACATGACTTCGAGCTGGGCGAATCGGACGCGACTTACGTCAATCTCGATATCGCGATGAGCGGGATGGGGACGGGATCGTGCGGACCTGCGTTGATTCCCGAGTATCGGGCGAAAAACAAGGGTAAAAACGTCTTCGTTATTTCCTTGAGATAACAAGGATAGAAAATACAATAAGGATTGCGTGAATGGAAACAAACAAAAAATCACCGGAATATTTCTTAGGGATAGACGGTGGCGGTACAAAAACCATGTTTGCCTTGGCGGACGGAGACGGCGAGATTATACGTAAGATAAAGTTGGGCTCGGCCAATCCTTTCGACATAGGGATAGAAAAGTGCCTCGAGGTCCTCGACGAGGGTATCGAAGAAATAACTTCGGGGCTGTCCAAGCAATCTATATCGATGTTCGCGGGACTGGCTGGAGGATCTTCCGGCAACGCTAAAGAAAAGATAGCCGAGGGGCTGAAAAAATACGGCTTCCGAAGCTGTTCCAACGGTAGCGACGCAGAGAATATAATAGCGGCGGGGCTGGGAGAAGACGACGGCATCGCCCTGATAATGGGCACGGGAAGCGTGGCTTTTGTCCAAAGAGGAAGGGAAATAATCCGTGTCGGCGGACTGGGATACCTCTTCGACCACGGCGGATCGGCGTACGATCTGGGCAACGAGGCGATAAGAGCCGCGTGCTATGCAGAATACGACCCGTCTCAACGGACCGTTTTGCACGAAATGTTTTTAGAACAATTCCATACCCCGACCGTGGCGGAAAATCTGTCCTACTTCTACGAGATAGGGAAAAAGGGCATCGCCTCGTATGCGCCGATGGTTTTCGCCGCCTACAGAAAGGGTGACGAGACCGCAACCCGCATTATAGAGAACAACGCCGCGGCTATCGCAAGGCTCATAGACATATGCAGACAATATTTTTCTAAGGACTCCTCGGTTAAGATAATTATGGTCGGCGGATTGACCGCGGAAAAGGATATTCTGTTGCCTATGATACAGAAATACGCCGATTTCGACAAATGTGCGTATGAAATGAGCGTGTACGACGGAGACGTGGTGAAAGGCGCGCTTTTACGCGCCGGTATGAAGAATAAGGAGAATTAAACTATGTTAAAAACCGAAATGAGAAACCCCGATACTATGCACATAGACCGCATGACCACGGAAGAAATGGTTGCCGCCATTCAGAGAGAAAATCTCCGTTGCGTGGAAGAAGTAGGGAAAGTTCAAAAGCAAATCGCCGCGGCGGTGGACGCCGTATACGAAAAGATGAAAAATGGCGGCAGATTGTTTTATATAGGTTGCGGCACGAGCGGAAGACTGGGCGTGCTGGACGCCTCCGAGTGTCCTCCCACCTTCGGCGTGTCCAATGACCTCGTAGTAGGAATAATAGGCGGCGGCGACAGAGCTCTGAGATATGCGTCGGAAGGAATAGAAGACGACGAGAAGCGCGGCATAGACGATATAGCCGCATATTCTCTTAATTCCGACGACAGCGTAGTGGGTGTGTCGGCGGCAGGCGGCGCCAGATACGTTCTCGGCGCGCTGAATTATGCCAAGAGCCTCGGATGCCTCACCGTAGGAGTGAGCTCTAACGAGGACAGCGAGCTTTGTAAAATCGCAGACGTTTGCATAGCCCCCGATACGGGCGCGGAAGCCGTGACGGGATCTACCAGAATGAAAGCAGGCACGTCTCAAAAACTTATCCTCAATATGATCTCCACTTCCGTAATGATTAAGCTCGGGTATGTCTGTGAAAATTTGATGATCAATCTTAAGCCGTCCAACAAAAAACTGAGAGCGAGATGTATATCGATCGTTTCCGAATTGCTATCTTGCTCTACGGAAGAAGCCGAGCGTCTTTTGACGGAAAACGACTGGAATATCCGCGCTACCGTCGACAAACACGGCGAAAAGCGTTCTTAACAGTCCCGTAATGGTAGAAGAAAAGGAGTGATAATATGAAAAGAGCAGAAGTAAGGCAAGAAAACGGTATCCCCGCTCTATACGTCGACGGCAAGAAGACGCCCCCGTTGTTCTATGCGTTGAGCGATATCCCCGCGTCCCGTTCTTATACGGAGCAAGCGCAAAAGAATATTAAAAACTTCGCTAGATGCGGAATAAACATCGTGTGCGTGGACACCTGCATACACTACGGTTGGCAAGAAGGTAAAGAATACGACCCGAGCGAGCCCCTTAAAGAGATCCGCGCGGCGGAAGAAGCCAATCCCGACGCTGCTATCATTATCAGACTGCATCTTAATCCCCCTTACTGGTGGATGGAAGCCAATAGGGACGAGACGTACGGCTATTACGGTATAGAGCCGACGGACAGAGGAAGTTACCTCGACAGAATGATTCAGTACGACAATCAGACCGACTTAAGAGTCAGTTTGACTTCCGAAAAATGGCTAAAAGAAGCCGGGGATATCTTGAATAAATTCCTTGATATATTAAAAACCGACCGATGCGGACAACAGGTCGTCGGTATCCACGTCGCGTGCGGAATGTACGGAGAATGGCACCCCTGGGGAATGTTCGATTACGACGGCGATTACAGCCCCTCTATGGAGAAGTTTTTCAGAAGGATGCTTAAAGAAAAATACGGCACGGTCGGCAACCTCCGCGCCGCCTGGCACGACCCCGAGGTCACTTTCGATACGGCGGTTTTCCCGACCCCCGAAGAGCGTATGACCCCCGTCGACGGCAGATATCGCTACCCGGAGACCTCAATGAGAGCCATAGACAGCTTCGAGGCGATTCAGCACGCGATTTCGGCTGCCATTACGCACTTCGCCGCTATCGTCAAAAACAATTCTCCCGAGTTGCTGGTGGGTATATTCTACGGATACTTCTTCAACACGACCTGGAAAGACCGCGGTCCCCACGGCGGAATGCACATGGATATCCATAAAATCTACGCCGACAGAGACATAGATTATATCTCGGCGCCGTTCTGCTACACCGATACGCGCGTCAGCGGCAACTCGTATCAGCTTAGATCCCTCCTAGAGTCTGCCAGACTTAACGGAAAACTCTGCCTCTGCGAGATGGATCAGCATCCGTTCGGCTCGGAAAAGTATATAGGCGGAGACCCCGAAAAGTTGGAAGAAAACGTCTCTATGCTCAAGCGTAACATCCTCTCCGGCATCATCCACGGCATGGGCGCCTGGTACTACGACCACAGAATCATTCCCGACGGAAGCATCTTCGAAAAGAACGGCTGGTGGGACTCTCCCGAGCTCCTCGACGTTATCGAAAAAATGACCCGTATAGCCGAAGACGCCTATAAAAAGCCCTTCAAAAAGGACATAGAAGTCTTGCTGGTCTGCGATACGGACAGATCCTATTACCTGACTAAGAGCGAGTTCACCTATAACAGAACGGAATTCGAGTTCTTGGACGCCCTCGGAAAAGTCGGCACGGGCTTCGACTCGGTATATCTTAAAGATCTCCCCAAATGCGACCTCTCGCGCTATAAAGTAGTCCTCTTCATGGACTGCGTCTATATGGACGAGGATATATATAATTACGTCAAAAACAGAGTTATAGCCAACGACAGAACGGTTATATTTATAGGTGTCAACGGATTAATAAGAAAAAATTATCACAATATAGACCTCTATAAGTCGTTGACCGGCGGCAACGGAACGGATATAATAGATAAAAAATTGCCGCACGCCAGAGTGATAGACTCTCCTATGCTTATAAAAGACAGCGATTATTTGAGGAATATATTCGAGTCCGCAGGCGTGCACGTGTATTCATACGGCGGGGAAGCACTGGACGTCGACAACGGCTACGTACTGGTCCACGCCAAAGACAAGCCCGTATCCGAAATACATCTTAAAAACCAAATTATTACAAGGAAAAACGCACCGTTTTTCACCGTACTATTAGACGCGGAGAGCGGAGAAGAATTGATATAACACCCCACGGCGACAGTCGTACTTAAAAAGGAAGACGAAATAATGGCGGGAATCAACGTACAGTTTACTTGGCACCATATTCATAAAGAAAAATCCTTCGAAAAGGAACATATGCACGACGCGATAGAGATCGTGTATTACGTGAGAGGTGAAGGTAAGACGATAATCGGAGGTAAAGAGTACCCCTACAAGGCGGGTACCGTCTGCTATATACCTCAGGGCGTGCTTCACTCGGAATATCATAAGACGGAGACGGAAGTCATGTTCTTCGCGTTCAATATGTCCGAGCAACTCTTCGAGGATATGGATATCAACGTTTTTGCGGATAAAAACGGCACTATACTAAAAAAGTTTATATTGATAGAAGACGAGAATTCCAAGAAGCAACCCTACTACAGGACGATGATCAATTCCTTCATCGCGGAGATACTCGTTACCATCGCCAGAAATTCCGGCAGAGGCAGAGATTCTAAAAAAGAGCTCCCCAAGCTGATAGAAGACACTTGCGCCTATATCCAGCTCAACGCTCACCTCAACGTCAACGCCAAGGAAGTCGCCAAAAAGCAGGGCTACAGCTACGACTACTTCCGCCATATCTTCAAAAAGTACCGCGGAGAAGGTCTCAAGGAATTTATCACTTCCGCCAGAAAAGCCAAGGTCATCGAGTACCTAGTCAATACCGACAAGAGTATCAAAGAAATCGCCAAGCTGTGCAACTTCGGCGGAGTGCAGGATTTGTCTAAGTGGTTCAAACAAGCCGCGGGAATAAGCCCCTCTCAGTATAGGAAGAAGTATAAACCGACCGAAAACAAGCTTCAGGTGAAATATACCGAGTAAAATCGCTCTTTAGTTATATAATATTAAGAGTTTTTAAGTAACTTAATATCCTTGTTCTCAATATAAAAAAGTCGGAAAAATCGGCTTTTTTATTTTATAAAAACGGCTCTCTTCGGGGATTGATATTGAAATTGATTTTCGGAAATATTACAATGGCTATGCCGATACTGTCGAGTAGTATCGGATAGGCCGCCGTCGGAGCGGTCGGTACAATGAAAAAGCAATCAAAACAAGGAGTGTGTTAAATGAAAAAGAATTATCTTACCAAGATTCTGGCGCTGATAGTCTTAATCGCGATCTGCGTGGGCGTACTGTATGCTTGCGACGGCGGTACTTTCAGCGGCAAGACCGAACTTTCTTTCTGGGTATACGGAGACAAGGAAGAATTGGCTCTGTATAAAACGATGACCGACAAATTCAACGAAACGTACGGTGCGGAACACAACATCCATGTCAACGTCTCTCAGAAGCCCGCGGGCGGTTATGCGGATCAGGTTAAGCTGTACGCGACCTCCAAGTCCGGTCCGGACGTTTTCTTCACCTATGAAGACGTCTTCAAATCTTGGGTCAATATGGGTATCCTTGCCGATATGACGGACGAGCTTAACGCCGCCGCGGAAAAAATCGACATCAGCGATATCTACGAGACCGTCGTCTCCCGTATGCGTTACAACATCAACACCAATACTTCCAATGCGGACGATCCCCTCTACGGTCTTCCTCTGGACACCAAGCCCAGCGCGCTCTATTACAACGAGAGCTTCTTTAAGCAACTCGGTATCATCGTAATAAGCGTGGACGAAGAAAACATGGACGCCTGGAACAGAGGCGAAATCGCCGACAACAGAGGTCAGTGGAAAAAAGACATTACCAAATTGGCAAACATCACAGTCCCCAAGAAAGGATATTACAGAAGCGAAAAGCCCTACGCGGCAAGCGACGACAACTGGAGCGAGTGGTCTGTTCCGGATAAAGACGAAATACTCGTCTTCAACAACAGAATCGCCCTCAACTGGGACGAACTGGAAGACCTCGCTCGTCTTTTCACTCCCGAGCATAACCCTGCGGCAGCCGCTCTGGTCGGCTCCGACGGATACGGATTTTTCACCGAGTGGTGGTTTAACTACGGCTGGAGCGTAGGCGGCGACTGCCTGACCGACTTGTCAGGTAGCGGCGACTGGAACTTCTCCCTCCTCGACTACACCGCCAACTACATCGTCGCCGACGGCAAGACTTACGTAGGCGTGTACTCCGGCACCACTTATAATGCAGGAGAGACTCTCTCCCTTAACGATAAACTGGCTCTTAGCAACGGCAAATACGTCGTCGCGGACAACGTAGGCGGTTATCACGAAAAGGATTCCGCTTCCGCAACCCTTACTAACAGCGAACTCGACGGAGAAGGCGCACTCGGCATCCGTCAGGCTGTCATCGACGCCGCCGACGAGGGCATCCTCAACGAGCTCCCCTCCACCAGAGAGGCATTCACCAGATATCTGAAACTCGGCGCGACCGGTAACGCAAATATAGAAGGAGAAGGCGGACTCAACGTTTGCCCCAACCCCAACGTATTCAGCAACCGTACTCGTACCAACTATTTCTATTCCGGCAAGCTCGCCATGCTGGTAGAATATTCCGCCTATATGTCGGCTATCTCCGAACAGATGGAAGCTCACGGCTGGGAATGGGACGTCGCTCCTCTCGCGGTCTATAAGCGATACGAAGATCCCTCCGACCCCGACTGCGACACCGTCGTAGCCAGAGGTAAGGTTGCAGGACAATCCAACTCCAAGGCAATGGTTTCCAGAGAAAACTCCAAAAACAAAGACGCCGCAGCAGAATTCATGGCGTGGATGGCTAGCCGTCAGGGACAGGCAATCGCCGCGGAAAACGGTTTCTTCACCAATCAGCTCGACCTCGTCAAAGACATCAAGTTCAAGGGCTACGCTCCCAAGAACGTTAAAGTCTTCGGAGAAGCGATGAGCTTCGAGGGCCCCGGCGACTGGTGGTATATGAAGGACTACGAATGGATCAACATCTGGGCTATACCGCTCAATTCCAACGTCCGTAACGGTAATATGACCTATAACGATTGGAAAAAAGACGCAATCAAAGATACCAACAACAGATTGCTCTCATACTAGAATTAACAACTATTCTGAAAAAGTGCCAACTAGCGCATAACTATAAGAGGAACTAAAATGTATTTACTGATAGGAATATTCGTCGCGTTGCATTTGTTGTCGGTCTTCATCAACTGGGACGAGGCAGAGAAAAACGGCGATAAAAAGATACTCTGGATGTTACTCGGACTCGTCTTCGGGATGTTCAGCGTAATCGCGTATAAAATCATGATGCTGGCGAGGAAGAAGAAAAACGCTCCTCGCCTCGCCGGCAGAAGCAGAAAGAAACTGACCCGCGAGGCTCTCAAAGAGGACCTGACGGGTACCGCCATGGCGTCTCTTCCTTTCATCGGCTTCTTATGCTTCGTACTTATTCCTACGGCGATATCCCTCGTAATGAGCTTATTCGAACTGCATTCTTACGATATTTCCAAGGCGACTTTCGTAGGATTTCAGAATTTCAATACTTTAATTTTCGAAGAACCTTCCGGGAGCAAATACGTCCCGGAAATGGTCAATAAAGCTTTCGTCAACACTCTGACGTACTGTATCAGCGTGCCGCTCAGAATAGTGGTGACCGTATTCATCGCCAATCTTATGGCTAAGCCTATCCGCAAGTGCGTCAGCGCGCCCGTCAGAATAATATTGTTTCTCCCGTCGCTGTGCTCTTCCGTAGGCGTCACTCTGATGTGGCAGTGGATACTCCAAGCCGACTACGGCGTCATCAACGTCGTCCTCGGCGCGCTGGGACTTAAAAAGGTCAACTTCATGGGCGACCCCGACTGGTTCTGGTTCAGCGTTAACTTGATGGTGCTGTGGATGAGAGCGACCAATATAGTCAATCTTCAGGCGGCTCTCGCCAACGTCTCCGAGAGCTCCATCGAGGCGGCTAAGATAGACGGCGCGTCCAAGAGACAGATCTTCTGGAAGATTACCTTGCCGTCCATTACGCCAACGCTCTTCTACGTGGTTACTATGGACCTCATCGCCGCTCTCCAGGAGTCCGGTATAATGCAATTCGTTACGACCAACGGCGTCGGTCCCGACTTCAAGGCGGTCACGTTGAGTTACTACGTATATCGTATGGCGTTCACCTCTATAGCGACGGACGGTCTGGGACTGGGCTGCGCGCTGGCACTGATGATGGCTATATTCATCATTACTCTTAACAAGCTCAACTTCCGTCTGGGCGACAGATGGGTCAGCTACGACGTATAAGGAGAGTACCATGAACGCAAAAGTAAAAGCAGTATTCAGTACAATCTCCTCAAAACTGAAATGCGCCCTCGTCGCGACGGGCGAATTTCTGCTGAAAGTCAAAACCAAAGTCGTAGGATTGCTTAAAAAAGATAAAAATCAATTCTCGCCGGAAGAGCTCCATAAGCACGGCAGAGTATCTATGAGAAGGAAGCATAAGCTCAACGCGGCTTCTCCTATGGACTATATTCTCGCTATCCTTATAGGTCTCATCGTACTGGCTCCGTTCTATATATTGATTATTACGTCCCTTATGACCGAGCAGGAATCCAACTACGCGGAGTTCCACTGGTGGCCTCAGATGGGCGCTACCCTCAAGTCGTATTACGAAGTACTCTTCACCAGTACGGGCGACGCGTCGGTCCTTTCGGGACTGATGAACACCTTCCTTATATACATCCCCGCCGTTACGGTAGGAATTCTTTCTTCCGCCATGGCGGCGTACGCCTTCGCCAAGATAAGGTTCAGAGCGTCCAAGTTTATGTTCAGCGTATTGATGTTCACGATGATGTTCCCCAACGTCATGAACATGGTCGCGTCCTTCCTTATATTCGATACCATCGGCTGGATTAACACGCCTCTGCCGTTGATGATACCCGAGATGCTCGGTAACGTCAGCGCGATGTTCTTCTTCCGACAATATTTCCTGTCCGTACCGGACGTTATGATAAGTGCCGCCAAGGTAGACGGCGCGGGGCAGTTCAGAATATTCACTCAGATAGCCCTGCCTATAGCCAAGCCGGTCCTTCTCGCTCAATGGATATTCAGATTCATGGCAGGTTACAACGACTACATGAATCCGCTCATTTATTTGCAGGACGCCAGGATGTACACCGTCCAGCTGTCTCTTGCATTCTTCGTCGACCCCTATACGCAGAACTGGCCTCTACGTATGGCGGGCGTCGTCGTATCGCTCATCCCGATGCTCATCATATATGCCTTCGCCCAAAAATACATAACCCAGGGGATGGCTATCACGTCGGGTCTTAAGGACTGATATATAATATTACGTTTTCTAATACTTCCCGGGGGGTATTGAAGATAATACACCACAAGGAGGCTATTTATGAAAAAACTCAAAACGTTATCGATAATTATCGTATGTGCGATATGCGTCCTGACGATGATCGTTGTCGCCGGTTGCGACGACAGTGACGGTTATGTGAAGGGTTTCGCGCTGGCGCACTACGATGCCGCCGCGGAAGACGGCGCGCTGGACAGCAAGTATTTTTATCGTAACGACCTCAACGTAATCGGAGGCGACGCGGATATAGAATACGTGCCGATCGAGCGCGATCCCGTATATGGCGGATATTATTATCTGTACACTTCCGACAACGTTGCCAACAGTATCAACGACTATTGGAAAGAAGGTCAACCTCACACGGCTACTACGAGAGAAGAAGCCGGCTTGAATCTCGAGTACAGACTCGTCACGACGTGCCTTCGTTCCAAGGACCTCAACGATTGGGAACTGTGTGGCGGCGTGGACGGAGAATTCGCCGTGTATCTGGAAGCCGACAGCTGGATCGAGAGACACTGCTGGGCACCGGAAGTCATCTACGACGAGAAGACCGAGAAGTATTATATGTACTTCAATGCCATGAGTTACGACAACTTCGACGCAATCGACGAAGAAACTCAATACGGCAACCGTTCAGAGTTTTATTACGATACGTTCTATATGTGCATAATGGAATCCGATACCCCCGTCGGACCCTTCAAGCAGGTAGAGAGCGAGTCTTATTACGCGGGGCTCGAGTACGACGATATGAACGACGCCCAAAAGGCGACCTACGACGAGACCGGAAAACTCAGCAACCTTAACGGAAAAATTTTAACTCACCGCAATCCTTCGGTGAACTTCACTTACGACCTCGGAGTAGAGGGAGAAGTTTTCTCCGTTATCGACTTCAGTCCTTTCTTCGACGACGACGGCACTCTGTATATGTCGTTTGTCCGTCATATCTCCGGCGGCCACGACCACAACTGTCTGTGGATAATGAGGATGAAGGACATGGTTACGCCCGATTTCGATACGCTGACCTTGGTAGGAAAATGTAATTACGAATACGTAACCGACGAGAACGTAGGCGATACCGCTTCCGAGAGAATCGACGAGTCCGCCTATACGCTTCACAATTGTTTTGCCATCCCCTCGACCGCGGACTACGCGCAGGACGTCAAAGCCACTCTGGAGTCTACCGCGATATCGGAGGACGGATACTATCACATTCAGGGTGAAGACGGCGTAGAGCAGTGGGAGAAGAAAGGCGACACTTGGAACAAAGTCGGCTGGTCCAACGAAGGGACCGTCAACGAAGGACCTCATATGTGGAAAGTCGGCGACAGGTATCTGTATATGTATTCCCCCAGAGGATATTCCGACCAGAATTACGACGCCTCTCAGGCATACAGCGACGACGGACCGCTCGGACCGTATCACAAGCTGCCCTCCATGCCCGGCGCCGTTATGAGCAGAGGTTTCAACGACTACGTCAATCAACATATGTCCGGTACGGGTCACCACGCCATAGTGGAAGTGGAAGGCGAGTTGTACTGCATTTACTACGCGCACTCGAATCCCTTCGACGGTTCCAGCTCGACCTATGACGGCAGATTCTATGCCTTCGACAAGCTGGTAGTGATAGAAGACGCGACTTACGGCAAGCTGCTCGCAGGTCTCGGACCCACACAGACCGTCCAAGCCAAGCCCGCTTCTTATACGGGACTGCACAACGTCGCGCCCAAGGCAACCGTCAGCGCGACCAACTGCGACAAAGATACCCTCAAGTATCTCAACGACGATTTCTTCGTGTGTCACGAATATTTCGCCGACAGAGAATTCGTTGCCAACGGCAAGACGACCATCACGATGAAGTTCGACACGCCGGTAGCGATTTCCGCAATAATGATTTACAACACCCTCGACTATCAATCGGCGTTTTCTAAGATAGACTCAATTCAGTTTACTCTGTCGGAAGCCGCCGCTTGGATGGACGACGCGCATAAAGAGCTCAGAGATTGCTATATCGAAAACGTCGGTTTCAGCTCCGACTACGTCGATACCGAGATGCGCAAGATAAGCACGGGCGCGGCATCGGTCGTTTCGTTCAACGAAATAACCGTCAGCGAAATCAAAATCACGATTTCCGCTAAGATAAGCGACACTTCCGAGACCATCAAAGTCTCCGATATCGTAGTGCTGGGTAAATAGGGGTGAATAATATGAAAAAAATAGGTAATAGATTATTTTTCGTAATAGCCGTTATACTGGTGGTAGCGTTCGCGATAGTCTGTTTCGCAGGCTGCAACGACGACCCCGATGCCGGCAAAGTAGAATATGACAACGAGTACGAATGGGAGTACGACCGCGAGTTTCAGGGAGAACCCGACGAGGGTATGAACATAGACGGCGTGCTGGACGAGGACGTATGGAAAGACAGTAATCGTAAATGGTTGACTTTCTCCGAAAAGGGCGCCACAGTCTCGTACACTTCTTACTTCACGCAGAAGGGTCTCTATCTGGCTTCGACCGTAACCGACCCCAATCTGACTTGGACCGCGCGTCTCAATTTCAACGACGCCACGGCTCTCAACTCCGCGTTTTGCTATCTGATTACGTCGGAAAACGTCGAGACGCTCCAGATGTTCACTCTGTACAGATTCGCTTTCGACAGTAAGAACAAAGCGTCCCGCGAGCAGACTCCTTTCGCGGCAAAAGCCGTCACCGACGGAGATATAGAAGCAGGTGAAGCGACCGTGATGACGGGTGAGTTTTTTGCGACTTGGGACGACCTCAATATGGAAGTCAGCGAAGAGACCGGCATGCCTAATCTGGTCAACGTCATTCCCAAGTACAGAGTAGTGGTCGATACTGACGACAATACCGCCAACAAATGGATTATGCCGCTCTTCGCGGAAGAATACAGACTACATTGTTATTCTCGTTTTAACGAGAACGGTTACATGAACGTCGACGCGGAAGACGCCGTATGGGGCAACGCCGCCAACGGTATTTCCAAGTCCGACGGCTGGTCGATATCCGAAGACGATCCCACCGTCGTTACGTCCGATAAGGCTCACAGCCAAGGTATCTTCTTGACCGACAAGCGTTCCGACAGATATATCTACAGCGTCGATATGCAACTGGTCGACGGAATAGCCGGCGTAGACGGCTCCGACGGTATTTTCCGTGCGGGTATCGCCACGATGTGCGAGAACAGTAACGATTTCACTACGCTCCTCGTCGAAGGAAAAGGTCTCGAGAACAATCAGCTCAGAATGTATCGCCTGAAAATCGGTCCTTGGGAATATACCAATGCCGTCAATCAGAAGCTTTCTTCCGAGTATAATTTCGAAGAGAGAAACCAAACAGTCACTCTTAAAGTTATAAAAGACGGCGCCAATTTCTACTACTTCGCGGAAGGCGAGCTGATATACTTCAATACGGAAGAAGACCTCGCGGGCGAGTGCTGCCCCGGCGTATATACGCTGAGCACCGAGGCGACTTTCTCCAATCCTCAATTCACGGACTTCTCCGACAACGCGGAAGAACTCCGCAGAATGATTAGCGAATACGTCTATCTGATCGACGCTCCCGCAAGCATATCCGGCGGAAAGGTAGAAGTAGACAACACCGCTATCGACAAAAACGATACCAATAAGACCGTTACTATTACGATTAAACCCAACAACGGCTACGTTTTGAGTTCCTTCACCGTCAACGACGAAGATAAGTTCGATTACGTGGTCGAGAATATCGACAACGGTCTGTTGACTCTGGAAGTCGACGAGAGTATCGCTATCGATGCTGAATTCACGCGTTTTGACAGAGGCAACGAAGTCGTCAAGATCCGCGGTACCGTCTATTCCAGCAACGGAACGGGAGTCCTCGGCGGAGCCAAAATCAAAGCGTACGATTTAAGCAATCCTCTCTTCTGCTACGATATGGGTACCAACACCCAGGGCAGATTCGAGCTGTCTTTCCTTAAGCCTCAAGATTCCGCTTACGTGATCGGCGACAAAGAATACGTCGTCGGTTCCGAGTACGTAGTCATGGTCAGCTTCGAAGACGGCGGATTCCCCGTTGTCAAGAATTTCAGTGCAAATTCGGCGGACGCCAACGGTATCATCGAGTATAGTTTTAACACAGAAAGCACCTACGATATAGTCGGCGACAAGCCCGCGTATGAAGAATTCAATATGGACGGCTCGTACACCGCGACCGCCACTGCAATCGACAATACGGCGATCTTCATCAATAATTCATCGGAAATTCAAGGTAAAAACTGGACCGCTTCCGTCAACGTCAGGACTTCTACCATGACCATCTGGCAGGTATACGGCGTTGCAGTCAAATACGCCGACGGACAATATATGATTCTCGGTCCCTCTCAGAGAGGTTCTGCAAGCTGGGTACAGGTAATACCCGTCGTTAACGGCAGTCACAAAGGATTCTACGATGCGACCAATAGCGATATGTCCGCAGTAATCGCTTCCTATACGGACGAAGAGAACCTCAACGTCAAAGTAACGTACTATGAATCCGAGTATTACGTATACCTCAACGACGTCCTCTTCCGTATATTCAGTGCGGCAGAGCTCGGAGTGGGAGAATACGGCGAGCCGATAGAAGTCGGCTTCGGTTTCAGACTGGACGACAGTCTGCCTAAGAGCGTCACGCTCTCCGATTGGGGATACGAAATAGACGTAGAGGCGCCCGTAGTGCCCGCAGGCAACAGTCTCGAGCTGATGGGTATTATGCCTGCGTCTCAACAGTTTAACGATGACGGTTCTTACACCGCGACCGCCGAGGCAATTACAACTACGGCACTTTTGATTAAAGATTCCGCAGAAATAGCCGGCAAGAGCTGGACGGCTTCCGTCAACATCAAGACTTCAACCATGACCATTTGGCAGGTGTTCGGCGTCGCAGTCAAATACTCTAACGGCGACTACGCCATCATCGGACCTTCTCAGAGAGGTTCTGCAGGCTGGACCCAGATAATACCCGTTGTCAACGGCATTCATAAGGGATTCTACGATTCTACCAATATCAATATGACGGGCGTGCTCGGTTCCTATTTAGCTCAAGAAAACCTCAGCGTAAAAGTGACCTACTACGGAGCCAAGTATTACGTGTACCTCAACGACGTACTCTTCCGTATCTTCACTACGACGGAAATGGGTGTAGCCGGATCCGGCGAGCCGATAGAAGTGGGCTTCGGTTTCAGATTGGACGACAGCCTCCCCAAGAGCGTCACGCTCTCAGACTGGAGCTACAGCGCAGACGTTGAGGAGCCCGTGATAGAAGAAGGCGAATATACTCTGGTCGGCAATATGCCCGCTACCCAGAGCTTCGATGACGACGGCTCTTACTCCGTTACTACCAAGCAACTGGTCGATACCGCAATCCTTATCAACGAGTCCAAAGAGATCCGTGGTAATAATTGGACGGCTTCCGTCAATATCAAGACCTCCACGCTCTCCGTCTGGCAAGTATACGGAATTGCAATTCAATACTCCAACGGCGATTACGCTATCGTAGGACCTTCGCAGAGAGGAGATTCCGCTACTGTAATGATAGTGCCCGTGGTCAACGCTTATCATAAGGGATTCTATGAATCGACCAACAGTATGAACATAGCGTCGAACGTCATAGACAAGTATTTGAGTCAAGAAAACCTTAACGTAAAAGTAACTTACTACGAGTCTCAATACTACGTGTATCTCAACGACGTCCTCTTCCGCGTATTCAGTGCGGCAGAACTCGGCGTAAGCGAGAGCGGAGACCCCGTTAAGGTCGGCTTCGGCTTCAGAATCGACCACTTCGGCGACGTAGACACCAGAAGCCTTACCTTGTCCGACTGGAGCTACTCTATAGAGTCGGAAAAGCCCGAACTGCCCGAGGACAAAGGTCTGGAATTGGTCGGCAACGCGCCGTACGGACAAGTCTTCAACTCGGACGGTTCCTGGACCGTGACTACCACCAAGTGGACCTCTACCGGTATCCTTATAAAAGATTCCGTCGCAATCCAAAACAAGAATTGGACCGCTTCCGTCAACGTCAAAGTAGACACGCTCACCTTCTGGCAGGTATACGGAATAGCTATTAAGTATTCAGATGGAAGACATATAGTTATCGGTGTCAGCCAGAGAAACTCGGTCGAGTCGGTACAAATAGCCGCTCTGCTGAACAACGCGTACGCAAGTTACGTCGGTTACGACACGACCAACGGCATCGGCATTAATAACGAACTGGCGATATATGGTACTAAAGAAAATCTCAACGTCAAGATCACGTACTACGATTCTCTGTACTACGTGTACCTCAACGACGTCTTGTACCGTATATTCAGCGCGGCGGATCTCGGAATAAGCGAATACGGCACTCCCGTCCAAGTCGGATTCGGTTTCAGAATCGACGATTATAACGGTGTAACTTCCAGAAGCCTCACTTTCTCCGACTGGGGATATGAAATAGACGTAGAGAAACCCGCGCCGGTCAAGAGCAACAATCTGACGGTAGTAGGTGCAGTACCTGCCGAGTCGTATGTTGCGGAAGACGGTTCCTACACTGCCAAGACCGAACAACCCGCGATGATTGCTACGGGCGTATTGATGAATGCGTCTAGCGAGATTCAGGGTAAGAACTGGACCGCGGAAGTCAATGTCAAGACTGCTACGCTCACGTTATGGCAGACCTACGGAATAGCTATTAAGTACTCTAACGACAGTTATGTCGTTATCGGCGCAAGCCAGAGAGGTTCTGCCGACAAGATCATAATAGTATCGTGGCTCAACGGTGGTTACGTAGGAGAATTCGATCAGTCCAACACCGTCGGACTAGCAGACGTGCTGGGACAGTATCTTAACAATGAAAACCTTAACGTTAAAGTGACCTACTACAACGCTCAGTACTACGTGTATCTCAATGACGTCCTGTTCCGCGTATTCAGTGCGGCAGAACTCGGAGTAGGCGAGTGCGGCGAGCCCGTGGCGGTAGGCTTCGGTCTCAGAATAGACGACTTTAACACGACGACCACGCCTAGCCTGACGTTCTCCGATTGGGGATACAGTATAGACGTAGCCGAGCCCGCGGCTGTCAGCAATGACTTAACTCTGGTCGGAGTATCGCCCTATACCTTGGTGCACAATCCCGACGATTCCTACACGGCGACCGCTAATGAGATTGTCACTACAGGACTCCTTATCAACACTTCCGGCGATATCCAAGGTAAGAGTTGGACCGCTCAGGTCAATATCAAGACCTCGACGCTATCTTTCTGGCAGGTATACGGAATAGCAATTCAATATTCCGACGACAATTATGCCATCATAGGACCTTCTCAGAGAGAAAATTCCACAAGTATTGTTATGATAGTGCCCGTAGTCAACGGTTATCATAAGGGATTCTATGAATCGACCAACACCGTCGATATGCCCAATGTGATTAATACGTATTTGTCGCAAGATAACCTTAAGGTAAAAGTGACGTACTACAATTCGCAATACTACGTGTACCTTAACGACGTCCTCTTCCGTATATTCAGTGCGGCGGAGCTCGGAGTGGCGGAATTAGGCGAGCCCGTAAAAGTCGGCTTCGGTTTCAGACTGGACGACAGTCTGCCTAAGAGTCTCACTTTCTCCGACTTCTCATACGGTATCAATTTGGACGAGCCTAAGGTCGGTACCAACAATCTGACGGTAGTAGGCAGTACGCCCGCTTCTCAAGTCTGCAACGCGGACGGCTCATACACGGTGACCACCGACGCACTCGTTAATACGGGTTTACTCATCGGTTCTTCCAGCGACGTCACCGGCAAAAACTGGACCGCTCGCGTCAAAGTCAGTACTGCGGAGCTGTCCAACTGGCAGACCTACGGAATCGCAGTCAAGTACGAGGGCGGCAACTATGCCGTTATCGGCGTCAGCCAGAGAGGATCTACCGATTGGATTCAGACGATATCGATTCTCGACGCCAATTGGAAAGGATTCTTGAATACGAGCAACAGCATCGGCATGGCTAAGGTTCTGGGCGAGTATATGAGTAAAGAATGGCTGGATATCAAGGTTACGTATTACGATTCTCAGTACTACGTGTATCTTAACGACGTCCTGTTCCGCGTAGCGAGTGCGGCAGAATTTGAAATAGGCGATTGCGGAGCTCCCGTACAGGTCGGTTTCGGTTACAGAATCGACGACTTCACGGGTGTGGACTCCAGAAGTCTTACCTTCTCCGACTGGGGATACGAAATAGACGTGGATGCGCCTGCGGCTGTGAACAACGACATGACCATAATCGGTAATACTCCTAACGTGTTGGTTCTCAGTCCCGACGGTACTTATACCGCAAGGACCGCGGTTACAAGTGGGGTCAATACGGGGATTATGCCTAATTCTTCTACCGAGATAGCGGGTAAGAACTGGTCCGCGGAAGTCAATTTCAAGACCTCTACGCTCACGTTATGGCAGACCTACGGAATAGCGATTAAGTATTCCACCGGGAATTACGTTATTCTGGGTGCCAGCCAGAGAGGTTCCGCGAATGCGATTGCAATGGTGGATTGGCTCGATTCCTCTTATAAGGGAGAGTTCACGACGACCAACGATAGCGAAGAGATGACCGGCATACTCGATTCTTATCTTAACGAAGAGAACCTTAACGTTAAAGTGACGTACTACGAGTCTCAGTACTACGTATATCTCAACGGCGTCCTCTTCCGTACGCTGAGTGCGACGGAGCTCGGAGTAGAAGACTTCGGAGAGCCCGTGCAGGTCGGTATCGGCTTCAGAATGGACGACTGGAGTACGTCGACCACGCCGAGCCTTAGCTTCTCCGACTGGAGTTACGGCGTAGACGTAGCCGCTCCTCAAGGTAGCGAGGAGTAACAGAAAAAGTTTCGTGCTCCCCGGACAGGGAGCACGAGAGGATATTACTAGGGAGAAGGATGAATATATGTTAACCGTAGAGGAAGAATGGCTGAAATAGAATTAAAAGACGTAAGTGTAATCTACAGTAACAAAAGGACCGATACCGTTGCGCTGAACAACTTCAGCGCAACGTTTCGTGACGGAATGAACGTCATCGTCGGATATTCCGGATGCGGCAAGACGACTCTTCTTAATTGTATATTGGGACTGGTGAATTACGACGGGAAGATATTTTTCGACGGTACGGATCTGGCAGACGTCAGAATCAAGGACCGTAATTTTTCTTTCGTATCGCAAGAATACGTGCTCTTTCCTCACAATACGGTGTTCGACAATATCGCGTTTCCTCTTAAAGTAATGGGCGCTAGCAGGCAGGAGATTATAGAGAGAGTGAAGCAAGTCGCGGAAATGACCGACATCGCTCATTGTCTGTCGCGGAGCCCCAAGCATATTTCGGGCGGTCAGCAACAGAGGACTGCGGTCGCCAGAGCGCTCGTCAAGCGTCCGTCGGTCTGTCTTATGGACGAGGCTTTTTCCAACACGGACGAATTGGCTCGTGCCAAAATGTGCGTCTGGGTGAAGAATCTGTTGAAAAAAGAAGGCTGTATGGCTATCTACGTCACGCATAACTTCAGAGAAGCACTTTCTCTCGCGGACACCCTCTACGTTATGGACGAGGGGCAATTGTCGATATGCGGCACTCCGGAAGAGGTCTATAAATCCGACAACGAAGTCGTCCGCAATCTGAAAGAAGGGCTGTTTTTTTAACGATGAAAAAGAGGTGATTGAATGATAGCTCTTTTTTCCGATACAGCCGCGGAAGCGGTGAAGAAGAAAAGAAAAAAATATATTCTGATAAGCCTCGTTACGGTCTTAATCGTCTTAATAGCGAGTATAACGCTATGCTTTTTCGTCGACGACGACAACGCGGTTCTTTTTGAGATAATAGATATAGTATTATGTTCCGCGGGATTTTGCACGGCGTTGTTTTTTATATTTAACGTTATTGTCCCTCTCGGCGACAGGCAAAAGCATCTCTACAGAATGCTCGACGGCGACAAACGTATCGTCTCGGGCGAAGTCTCCGAGTGCGGCGGAGCGATTACTCTGTCTAAAAACGTCTCCGCATACGAGATTACTCTCCGTACCGACGACAATGCTGAAAATCTCCTCTATTGGGATACGGAATACGCTCTCCCCGATATCGTCGGCAAGAGAATCGATTTTCAAGTAGTGCAAAACATAGTCTACGGGTACGAAGAAAAAGAATGAAAGCGTTTTTTAAAAAGATAAAGAATAATATTTGGGCGTATCTTCTGTGCATCTTCGTAGTCATAATAATGTGGAGCGGAGTGTTCAGCTTCCTCACCGTAGTGGACGAGGAAGAAAAGGTGTCCGTCTTCATAGGAAGTTATTCTCAGAGCTTCACTCGGACATCCGAGCTGGAAGAGTCCCGTCCCGATTATATCAAGAAGGTGGAAGTAACCGCCAGAGTTCTCAATTCACTGTATTTCGACGTGTATCTGAGTATGTTCGGTTACAGCAACGCGGATATATTGATTTTGCCGGAGAGCCTGGCGACCGCGGAAAACTGTGAATTGTATTTCGCGGAGATATCCCCCGAGTACGTCGAAGAGCTGGACAATCTCGGAGTATTCGAGTATAACGATAAAGTCTACGGACTGAAAGTACACTCCAAAGGTATCGACGACGGATTGATTACGTGTATCGATTATTCCGCGGGAGACGAGGACGAAAACTATTATATGTTCTTCAGAAACAATTCTCTCCATATCGGAGAGATGTCGGAAGAGGACGGCGAGACGGACGTCGCCGCGATAGAAATAGCTAAGAAGCTGCTTGAGTTATGAGAAAAGTAAGAAGCGCAAAAGAAGACTTTACCGAGCAAGATTTGCCTGCTACCAGAAAACAGGTCTTTTTCGATTGCTACAGAGAACAATTCTCTTTGGTTATGCGACTGGGTTTTGTATGCGTCGCACTCGTTTTGCCCGCAGTCATCGCGATGATGCTTAAGGACAATTATATAGTCTCCGAGACTGCTAAGCTCACTGAAATAACCTCCGAGACTCTCGCGCCGATATATTACGCGGCGAGGATGAGATACGGGATTATGTCCGTGTTGACGTTCACGTTGTTCTTCGCAATCTTTGCGGGGCTCGTGAGAATAATACGTCAATTCGTATGGAGAGAGCCTGTCTTCTGGAAAGAAGACTTCGCGGCGGGATTGAAGAACGATTCCGGCAGATTCGCACTGGTCGCGTTTTTCGTAGCCGTACTCGATTACATTATAGGATTACTCGACGGATCCGTACTGACTTATATATTCTTCGGAATATTCGTCGGATTGATTTTGCCCGTCATGATATGGACCCTCCTCCAGACGGTGTATTATAAAATCGGATTTTTCGGAAGTCTCAAAAACGGTATTTTATATTATTTGAAGACGCTTCCGGTTACCTTATTGTTGGTTTTGGTTACCGTATTGCCGTTTTGGTTGATAACGGAACTGGTTCCGATACCGCTCGTCAAATATCTGGCGATATTCTTATTGGGACTTGTATACATCGTCCCGATTACAATGATTTGGCTACTCTTCGCCAACAAATATTTCGACGAGATTTTGAATAAAAAGCAGTACCCGAGTATCTATAGAAGGGGACTGAGGCCTCTCGAGGAAGACACCGACGAAGCGACCCCGGAAGAGCCCGAGGACCCCGAACAAGTACAATCCGAACAAGAGTCGGAGTCCGTGCAAGAACAGAAACAATAGACAATACAATCGTAAAACACATTATAGAATACAACAAGCCAGAGAAGGAGAACGATATGATTTATATTGCAGGAAGTCTGAATATGGATATGGTGATAACCAGCCCTTATATCCCTAAAGAGGGCGAGACGATTACGGGCGGCGATTTCATCACCAACGGCGGCGGAAAAGGTGCCAATCAGGCAGTGGCGTGCGCCAAGCTCGGCGGCAAGGTTGCGATGTGCGGAGCGGTCGGAGACGATATCTTCGGCGTGACTCTTATCGACAATCTGAATAAGGTCGGCGTCGACACGACTCATATAAGCGTGGTTAAGGGAGTCTCTACGGGGATAGCCGTCATTATAGTCACCGACAATAACAATCGCATCATCCTGGATAAAGGCGCCAATGCCCGTCTGACGAAAGAAAACATCCGCGACTTCTTAAAAGACGCTCAAGCGGGGGATATATATCTTACTCAGCTCGAGAACCCCGTCGACGTAGTGGGATACGGACTGAAATTGGCTAAGGAAAAGGGACTCTTTACGATTTTGAATCCCGCTCCCGCCGATACGGATATATCGGAATATTTCGAGTACGTCGATTTAATCACGCCCAACGAAACCGAGTCGGAACTCTTCGGAGGCAAAGAGTCGCTGTTTTCCGAAGGCATCGAGAAGATCGTCACGACTCTCGGCGGCAGAGGATACGAGATTGCCTCCAAGGAAGGCTCCGTCGTATATCCTTGTATGAAAGTTAACGTCGTCGATACTACGGCAGCGGGCGATACCCTGTGCGGCGGGCTGGCGGTCGGACTCTCGGAAAACATGTCGCTCGAGGACGCTTGTGCATTGGGTAGTAAAGCTGCATCTATCGCGTGCGAAAAGAGAGGCGCGCAACAGTCTATTCCGACAAGAAAAGAGGTTGAAACCTATTAACGACGATTCCGATTCTGTAAGGCAGGAATAAAAAACAGGAGAAAAATATGAAAAAGTCCAAGTTTTTATTTATCCTCATAACGATTATAGCCGTCGTCGCGGTCGGACTCACCGCGTGCGATAACGGAGAAAAGGACAATGTAACCGTCACATTAGACGGCGAGACTTTATCCGTTAAGGCGGGAGAATCTATAGAGGAACCTTCCGTACCTAAAAAAGATTCCACCGCGCAATACGATTACGTTTTCGACGGATGGTATATAGAAGGGACCGACGTTAAATGGGATTTCGCTACGGATAAAGCGACGGAGAACCTTTCTCTAGTGTCCGTTTTCACGGAAGTCACCAGACAATATCGAGTGAAAATCGGCGATACCGACTTAGGTTTAAAAGATTACGGAACCAGGCTCGACGTCCCCGAAGATCCGACCAAGGCTTCCGACCAATATTTCGATTATATCTTCCTCGGCTGGTATAAGGATGAAAAATACTCCGAGCAATGGGACTTCGACAACGACGTAGTCATCGGCGAAACGACGATACGCGCTAAGTTTAAGGGCGAGACAAGACGGTTCAACGTAACGATTAACGGCGCCGAGCCCGTTACTTATAAGTACTTGGAAAAGATATCCCGACCCGCAGACCCCGAAGTCCCCGAAAATCTCCGCGGCACGCATAAGTTCGATTGCTGGATTAATGAGGCTACCGATCGGATGTGGAATTTCGAAAAAGATTACGTCGCGTCGGATATCGTCCTTGTCCCGAGATTTATAGAACTGTTCACTTTCGAGATACTCTCCGAAGAAGTCGTCCTCGGCGGGAATAAATATGCGGCGATGAGTATTACCGACCAAGATTACGCGTCGATGACGGTAGTAATCAAGGACTCTTCGGGAGAAGAGGTTGAGCTCGGCGCTATACGCGACGGCGCGTTAAGACTCGATATCGCAAGAGGCGATTATTCTTATGAAATTACTTTTCGAGGGATGGTTTCTCAGGGACAGTTCAGCGTCGGCGACGTTAACGAGTACAAGGCGTATATCGCTCCCGACGTGAAGATAGGCGGCTATATGGGCAAGACTAGCGCCGTCTACAGATATCCTTCTTACGGCGTCAATTATGCCGTGGACGGAGACTCGATTTCTATGTGGAACATAACCTATGCCTTCGCAGGCGACGGCACTCTGGTGGATAAAGTTTATATCGAAGCCGACGAACTTTTCCCGTCCAATGCCCTGGGGATGATGGCGGGCATAATGCCTGCATGCGACTACGCCAATCTTTCGGGCGACGCCGCGTATGCATATCGCGGAGACACGGATAAAAACAAAAACAAATTGGTGTTCTCCGTATCTGCCAACAAAACTCTCTATTCGCAGATGTCCGAGGGATGGGGGAGCGGCACCGGTATTATCGCGGAAACGCAAAACGTCGTGTCGATCAATACCAAATATAAGCTCGCCGTGCTCAGATACGAAGACAACTATTACGTTTTCGTCGACGGAAAACTTCAACTGGTCTATAATACGGACGCCTTCGACAAGTCAGGGTTCGGATTCTGCATAACGACGGATTTCGGTAAGACCGGCGAAAGTAACCCCATTACGTATTCCGACGTCAGATATATAACGGACGAGGAGGTTTTACTGAGAATGAAGCAAGAGGTCGTGGGCTCGGCTACCGTCGATTACGATGCCGAGACGATATCGGTCACGCAATCCGATACGGAGCTCGTCGAAGGCGTCGCCATACCGGGCGTACGCACGTATCTGGAATTCAACGCTCCCTCGGGTAAGTCGATGGTAGGATACGAAGTCTCTTCCGATAACGGCAATGTAACCGTATACGAAGAAGACGGCAAGATTTGGTTCGTCCCGACGAGAGACAGAGTCTATTCGATATCGGCGCGCTTTATCGACGAAATAGATTCCGCCGTTACGATTGAATTCAAGCCGTACGCGTTATTGCTGGGCGGCAAAGAATACGCGCTGCACGACTTCGATATCGACCCCGCGGATATAGAGCTGTCCGTATTCGATTATTCCTCTTCCGAGACCCGTTCGATTAAGGTCGAAGAACTTACGCCCGTGCTTAGTTTGAAGACCGGAAGATATACCTTTATCGCAAAATACGCCGATAACGTTACGGAAGTGCCCGTGTCCGTCACCGAGAACAGCGGCGTCGTAACGATATATCTCTCCGATGCCTATATGGGCGGAAAAGTATCCGGTAACGGCTATACGGCTTCCAGTTATAATAACGCAGCGGCGGACGCGACGTCGGGTACGAGCTGGAATCTGAAGAGCGGAATGCGCGATACGGTCAGTATGACCAACTACACCTTCGTGTATTACAGAGGTTTGTATGCTTCTTCTTATTACGCGGAAGCTTATTTCGATACGTCATTACCCGACTACAATCTCAATACGACCAATAAATTCAGCGGTATAATGATCGCTTCCAGACACGTTAATCTCGACGGCGACGGAACGGGAACCGACGATAAAATGAAAATTCTGGTCGGAATATACGGCAAGAGCATCGTGCTTACCTATACCAACGGCTGGTCGGCATCCAACACGATCACCGTTGCCAACTGGTCTCAGATTATCGATACGCTACCCGAAAAGGTCAAGCTGGGAGTCTTGAGAGACGGCACGGATTATTATTTCTTCGTCAACGATACTTTCGTGACCAAGAAGAATCTCTCGCTGATCACCGAGGATTGCGGCGTGGGACTTGCAAGTTTAAACAATAAGAGCGTCGTGTATAAATTCAACGCTTCTACGGACGCAAGTCTCGTTTCCGCGCTGAAGAGTATGGCGATAGAGGGACCCAAGCAGATAGACATCTATATAATGGCAGGTCAGTCGAACGCTTCCGGATATACCGCTTTCGACAACGCGACGATGATTGCTTACGACGACTCCACCGTCTACGGCAATAACAACGTCTTATACGCGGGCAGAGCGCAATATACCGGCACTAACAAAACCGTCGGTTACAACGAATACAATTGGGGACTGGCTCGTGTGGGACAAGGCTGGTCCAACACTAAGATGAGCGCGGAAGCTTCCATGTCGGCGATACTCGCGTCTTATTACAACGCATCCTCGGGCAAGGTGGCGGGCATAATCAAATTCGCTCACGGCGGAACCGCCCTTCTTAACAGCCTCACCGGCGAAAACGCCGTCGGCGGCAACTGGGTTCCTAAGTCTTATGCGGATATCAAGGGGTATGAATGGTCCGTCGGAGATCCTCTTACGGGAAGATTGTATAGGAATCTCTTAAAGCAGGTCGAGCAGAGAGTAGAAGAGCTCAGAGCGGACGGTTATACGGAGATTAACATAAAAGGCGTATGGTGGATGCAGGGAGAAGCCGATAAGTATTCCCCCGACGAGTATAAAGTGATTCTCGAATACTTCATTTCCGACTTGAGAAGAGACCTCGGAGAAATTACCGACGAAGACTTGTCCGAGTTGCCATTCATAATAGGAGAGATATCCAGAACCTCCGGCAACGCCGACATCTCAGTCAGCGTCAATAAGAAGTTCATCGCCATGCAAAACGCTTACTGCGAATCGCACGATAACGTGTATATCAGTAAAATAGGCGATTACGATATCAATAAAATGGTCGACGGCACCAGCGTCGCGGTCGGTACCGACTCCTGGCACTGGAATCAGAACGATATGATTAAGATAGGCGAAGACGCCGCAAGAATCATCCTCGAAAAAATTCTCAACGTCGACTAGACCTTAGATATTAAATCTTTTAAAAGAACCCGAGCAAAAATTTCGGGTTCTTTTTACGTTACAAAATATTTTATCGTATTTTCATAATTCTGACGGCTCGGCATAACGTTCCATCGCCTTTTTCGCATAAGTGCAGGGCGGAAGTCCCATACGGCGCTTAAAAGCGTAACTGAAATAAGACTGTGAAGAAAACCCGCATTCGTAAGCGATTTGAGTCAGCGTCATGTCGGTGGAAATCAACAGATTGACGGACTTTTTAATTCGTTCCTCTTCGATATAATCGTGCAGAGTTTTGCCGGTGGCGGCTTTGAAAAGTTTATGAAAATAAGTCGGAGAAAATTTAGCTTCGCTCGCCAGCGCGTCAAGGTCCAGTTTCGAGGTGATATTCTCGTTGATGTACGCTATTGCGTTTTCTATGACGGAGCGGTTGCTCCTCTTGGCGCGATAGGATGTTTTTGAATTGCGAGAATGGCGGTAGAGCAAATAAATCAATTCCAAAAACAGACTGTGGAGCATACATTCGTCTTCTTTAGTGCCGTTGTCGTAATGCTCGCACATTTGCATGAAGATATTGCGGATACGTTTCGAGTCGGACGTTTCGATGAAATCGGGCATATTTATTGCCATATCGTAAAGGAAGCCCTCTTGAAGAATCATATGGATGTAGTAACACTTAAAAGGAACTCTCGTATGACGGATTTGACCGGGTTTGGCGCAGATGACCAGATTTTTCTTAATCGGGTGCGAGGCGTCGTCGATATAGGATATGCCTCCGTCTTCCATCGGAATTTCTATTTCGAACATAGTCGTTTTTCTGTTCCGCGAGACGGTTCTGTTTTTCAGCGCGACTTGCGCGTTGTATATTCCCACCGCTACGATTTGCGGTAAAATCATTTCTTTCATAAGCCCTCTTAATGACAAGATATCTAATAAAGATAGCAAATTTTATATATACTCAGAACAAAAAATAATATACAATAAAATCGAAAAAAGAGTCAACGGGAATGTAGAATTTTATGAAAATAACGTGGCTGGGACAGGCGGGATTGCTTTTTGAGGACGGCGAGACGAAAATATTGGTCGATCCTTATCTTACCGACAGCGTGGCTAAGATAGAACCGCTCAATTTCAGGCGGCAGCGTATAGACGAGCGATTCTTGAAAATACGTCCCGACGTTATCGTCGTTACCCACGATCACGCCGATCATATGGATAAAGAAACGTTGTCGAGTTATTTGTCGGAAAACAGCCGCGTGGCGGTGCTCGCACCGTTTTCCGCATGGAAAGAAGTGCGGAAATTCGGCGGCGAACGTAACAATTATATTATGTTCAACGACGGAACGACTCGGACGGAAAAAAGCGTGACTTTCCGTGCGGTAAAAGCCGAACATTCCGACGAATACGCTATAGGCGTCGTTATAACCGCGGACGGGAAGAATTATTACGTTACGGGCGACACGCTGTATAGCGAGAGAGTTTTTTCAGGTTTGCCCGAGATTAGGTTCGAGGCGGTCTTTTTGCCGATTAACGGAGTAGGCAACAATATGAACGTAGCCGACGCGGAGATGTTTTTAGAGAGAATAAAAACGAAATATGCCGTCCCTATTCATTTCGGGATGTTCGATTGCTTAACGGGAGAGGAATTGTCGGGAGACAACGTCGTGATCCCTAAAATATACGAAGAGGTGGAGTTAAAATGAAAATTACCGATATTAAAACTTTTGTGGTGGATTGTTTTCGTACCAATTGGGTGTTTGTCAAAGTGTATACCGACGAGGGAATAACCGGCGTCGGCGAAGGGACTCTGGAATATAAAGAAAAAGCTCTCGTCGGCGCGGTGGAACATATAAGAAGTTATCTTATAGGAAAAGACCCTACGCAGATAGAGAAGCATTATCACTATATTTATCGCGACGCGTATTGGCGCGGCGGCGCGGTTTTGATGAGCGCTCTGTCAGCGGTCGAGTGCGCGTTGTGGGATATCGTCGGTAAGTCGCTGGGCGTGCCTGTATATAAATTATTGGGCGGCAAGGTCAACGACGACGTGAGAATTTACGTCAACGGATGGTTCTCGGGAGCAAAAACTCCCGAAGAATTCGGCGAAAAAGCCAAAGAAGCCGTTAAAAAAGGCGTAACGGCAATGAAATGGGATCCGTTCGGGAAAAGTTACTTACAGATTTCCAACGCCGATCTGGACAACGCTCTGAGATGCGTCGCCGAGGTAAGAAGCGCGGTGGGAGATAAGGTCGACTTGTTAATAGAAGGACACGGCAGATTCGACGTGCCCACGGGTATAAAAATCGCCAACGAGCTTGCTCCTTTCAAGCCGATGTGGTTCGAAGAACCCGTCCCGCCTAACAATCTTGAAGCGCTAAAAGCGGTCAGAGATAAATCCCCCGTTGCGATTTCGGCGGGAGAAAGATTGTATACGAGGTTCGATTACAATGAATTGTTCCGCACTCGCGCTTGCGATTATATCCAGCCCGACGTGTCTCACGCCGGCGGAATAATGGAACTTAAAAAGATCGCGGCTATGGCGGAAGCCGACTATATTCCGTTCGCTCCGCACAATCCCTCGGGTCCGATCGCCAATGCGGCCACTCTTCAACTGGCGGCGTGCTGTCCCAACTTTTGTATTCTGGAGATAATGTATTCCGACGTGGAGTATCGTAAATACGTTACCGACGAAAATCTCGAATACAAAGACGGGAGAATAAAAATCGGAGACAAGCCCGGCTTGGGGATAGAATTAAACGAGGAAGAATGTCTGAAACATCCGTATACGGAACACAATTTACGCCATTATACGGGCGCGCTGACCGATATCCGTCCTCCTAAAACCGAGTTTTATTTTTAGTAACGTCGCTTTTGCGAAGAATATTATCTAAAATCAAGGAGTATACAATGCAAAACATTAATATGACGGAAAACTTCGCGCTCGTAACGGGAGCGTGTATCAATACCGGCGTAGCCATCGTGGAGAAATTTTTGTCGGAAGGAGTCAACGTCGTTTTTACCGGGAGAAACGCCTCGAGCGTATCGATAGCGGAAAAGACGTATCGCGAAAAATATCCTCGAGCGCAAGTCCTGGGATACGTTTTGAATTCGATCGACGAGAGCGGTCGGGTCGACGAAGAGTCCGTAATAAAGTTGTTCGACACGTTGGACGAAAAAGGCGTTTTTGTCGGGAGTTTAGTGCTGAATGCGGCGGATCAGGGCTTGAATATGAAGATTTTTGAGAGTCCTCTTGCCGATTTTCAGCGCGTAATCGATACCAACGTATGCTGGAATTACTGTCTTGCGGAACACGCGGCTAAGCGTATGAAACAGCGCGGCGGCGGAAGTATCGTTTTCGTTAACTCCAACACGGCGTATCGTGCCATTCCCGACAGAATAGCATACGAGGCGAGCAAAGGCGGTCAGCTCGGAATGATGAGAGGACTGGCTTTGGATTTAGGCAAATATAATATTCGCGTCAATGCGGTGTTACCGGGGATGATAAAAACCGATCGCTGGGAGAAAAACCCCGACTTCTACAAAAACGTACCCTCGCGTTATACTCCTCTCGGCGACGTGGCGACAGGAGAGGATATTGCCGACGCGGTCTGGTATTTCGTCGCGCACGCAAGGAATACTACGGGTGCGGAACTCGTAGTAGACGGCGGCAACACGATTCAACTTTATCCGATCGTTCCGAAAAATTAGCGACACTCGAATAACCGAAAAAGGATAATGAAAATGGATAGAGTAATACCCGTAGCGGTAATCGAAAATATAGAGGACACCGAGCGTATATTATCGTCCCTTAGGGAAGGCGGCGTTAACGTGGCGGAAATTACCTTTCGGACGGCTTGTGCTAAAGACGCGATCGCGCTAGGTCTGGAGCTGTTTCCCGATATGAATATCGGCGCGGGCACGGTGATTAACGCGGAACAATGCAATCAGGCGTTGGACGCGGGGGCTAAGTTTGTCGTTTCTCCGGGGTTTTCCGAGGACGTGGCAAAAATATGCAAGGCGCGCGGCGTAGACTATTATCCCGGTTGCGTAACTCCTACCGAGATAATGACCGCGTTGGAATACGGCTTGACGACGATTAAGTTTTTCCCTGCCGACGTGTACGGCGGATTGAAAGCGTTGAAGGCTCTCTCGGGTCCCTTTCCTCAGGTTAAATTTATTCCCACCGGCGGCGTGAATTTGACCAATCTGAAGGATTTTTTGGAATTCGACAAGGTATATGCGGTCGGAGGTTCTTTTATGATGAAAGGAAATATCGTAGAAAATTGTAAAAAAATCAATGCAATAGTAAGGGAGACGGAATCTAAATGAAAAAAGTAGTTACGTTCGGCGAATTGATGTTGAGACTCGCCCCGGAGAATTATTTAAGATTCGTACAGAGCGATAAATACGAAGCGACTTTCGGCGGTGCGGAAGCTAACGTTGCGGTCAGCCTCGCCAATTACGGCGTCGACGCGGCGTTTGTTTCAAAACTCCCCTCGCACGAGATAGGTCAAGCCGCGATCAACAGCTTAAGAAAATTCGGCGTGGATACGACTAAAATCGTCCGCGGCGGAGACAGAGTAGGAATCTATTATTGCGAAAAGGGCGCGAGTCAACGTCCCTCTAAGGTCATATACGACAGAGCCTATTCTTCGATTGCCACGGCTAGTCCGTCCGATTTCGACTGGGATAAAATTTTTGAAGACGTCGACTGGTTTCATTTTACGGGTATTACCCCGGCTCTAGGAGAGCTTATGCCCGATATTTTGGAAGAAGCGTGCCGTGTGGCAAAAGCTAAGGGCTGTACCGTCTCTTGCGACCTTAATTTCCGAAAAAAATTATGGAGTAAGGAAAAAGCCGAGAGGGTTATGAGCAAGCTTTGCGGTTACGTGGACTATTGCATTGCCAACGAGGAAGACGCAAAAGAAGTCTTCGGGATAGAAGCGGACAATACCGATATCGATACGGGCAGACTCGACAGAGACGGTTATGTATGCGTTGCGAAACGACTAACCGAGAGATTTGACTTCAAAGGAGTGGCGATTACTCTCAGAGAAAGCCTTTCCGCCAACGATAACAATTGGTCGGCTATGTTGTACACGGACGGAGAAGCGGTCTTTTCTAAAAAGTACTCGATGCATATCGTGGACAGAGTAGGAGGGGGCGACTCCTTCGGAGCGGGGTTGATTTACGCTATTCTTAACGGTTACGACGCACGGAAAACAATCGAATTCGCCGTAGCGGCGAGTTGCTTGAAGCATTCTATAGAAGGCGACTACAATATGGTCTCGGTATCCGAGGTTGAAGCCCTTGCCGAGGGCAACGCCTCCGGAAGAGTTCAAAGATAACTTATTAAGATAAAAGACCGATTTGTATAAATTACGTTAAAGAACCCGAACGAAAGTTTCGGGTTCTTTTTACGATGTGACGTATTGCAAAAACTTTTTCGTTGTTGTATACTCGATACGAGGACAAATTTTATGAAAAAGCAATCTAAAATAGCATTAACGCTGATTATAACGGCGGTGCTGATTATCGCGGTGTCGCTAATCGTAATTTTACAAGACGTCACGATAGACGAGGGAGTCGGAGAACTTAACGGTCGATACGGGACCGTTATCGCCGATATAGACGGGATAAAAGAAGCCAATCCGCGCTTCGTCGACATCGCGATGCTCGGCTCTCACGACGCCGTTACGGATACTATCGACAGGTCCGCTCCCATAGATTACAACGATAAGGATAAAGCTCAGGGAGTGCTGGATCCGTTGATAGGGGGTATTTCATATCGCTATGCGAAAACGCAGACCGTCGATATAACTCGACAGCTCGGACAAGGGGCGAGGTTCTTTCATATCAAATGCACCGATTACGACGGAGAATGGTACGGCGCTCACTCCCATCTGTGCGGCAAGATGAGCGACTATATCACGCAATTGTTGAAATATCTGGCGTCCGACGAGGCGAAGGGAGAAATAATCGTCTTGTTGTTCCAGATCACCTATTTCGGCGAAGGTCGGAATCTGGATACGTTTAACGAATTTTTGTTGCAGACGACGTATGACGGGAAGTCGATATTCGATTACGTCTATATCGACGACGCCGACTCGTTCGACGAAGGAGACGGCGGAACGAGAGTAGGGGACTTAAGATATCGCGATTTGACTTTAGACGGCTCCGCCCCGGGAGCGGTGATTTTTTATCGCAGAGAATATGGTAAGTTTAAGCCCGAGTGGGAAGGTAAAGGAAAATTGACAAAAAAATGCTTCGATATGGACGCCTGCGCCGTACACGATTGGCATAACGGCATAGGAGAAGAGCGACTTATCGAAAAAATCAACGCCTCTTGCGATAAAATAGCCTCCGACGATAGTCTTTTGAGTAAGTTTAGGCTCAATCAGGCTCAGGCGTCGTTCGCCGTGCACGGAGCGGGAGAGTTCTTTTCGGTCATAGGGTCGTGGTCTCTCATACGTTTCGCGACGTCGTACAACGCGGCTCTTCTCGATAACGAAAATTTCGATAAATGGCTATCGGCAATGCCTGTTTTTCAAGTGGATTTTTGTAATAGCGACCATTATGATTTCAATAACCGCGTCAACGAAAAAATCAGAAAATTTAACGTCGATTTAGTTGAAAGCATACTTAATTATAAATATTGACACGGCGAAAATAAAAAGTTAAAATGGACTTGTCGTGCGAAGGTCGGACCTATAACGCATATCGCGTACCGACGTTCGCAGAAAAACATTCAGACAGGAGACGGCGTCATGATAATTGAAAAAATCGATCTTTATAACTATTTCGGCATAAAAAAGGGCAACGTGAGCGGAGGATATCTCAGTACGTATTCCAGAGATTATCAAACCGAGATTAAGCGCAAGGTGCGTCCTGCGGTGCTGGTAATTCCGGGCGGAGCGTATACTATGGTTTCCGGCAGAGAAGGAGAGCCCGTCGCGCTCGGATTTTTGAACGAGGGCTATTCCGCTTTCGTCCTCGATTACAGCGTCAACGTCCCTTACCCGATCGCTTTTAACGAAGCGCTCATGGCATTGGCTTATATCAGAGAAAACGCCGATAAATACTTTGTGGACGTAGAGCATATAGTCGCGATAGGTTTCTCCGCGGGCGGGCATCTTACGGGAACGATCGCGACCGCAACGGAAGAAGAACTGAAGAGCGTCCCGTTTTCCGTATCCAAGCCCGACGCTGTCGTCTTGTCGTACCCCGTCGTCACTACGGGGGAATTCACTCACGAGATGACTAAAAACATCATCTCGGACAACGAGCGTATCGACCTCGAGAAGCTGTCCGTAGAGAAGAGAGTCGACGGAAACAGCGTCCCGGCGTTCATTTGGCATACCTACGAGGACGGCGGCGTATCCGTAGAAAACTCCCTGATGCTAGCCGAGGCGTACAGAAAAGCGGGAGTGCCGTTTTCGCTGCATATTTTCGAGAAGGGTTGGCACGGACTCAGTGTCTGCAACCGCGAGACGGCAGACGATTCGCCCGAACACTTCGCGCTTGCGCACGTGAGCAAGTGGCTGGAGCTGGCTATCGATTGGCTGAGAACGAGAGGCTTCGAAGTAAAGAATATCTAGGAGACGATTATGATAGAATATATCGAGTCTAAGAGAGCGTTTTTATTGAGCGGTAAGGGATATTGCTATGCAATGTACGTCAATCGGGCGGGCTTTTTGCAACAGCTGTATTACGGCAAGCCTATATCCGTAGGCGATCTCGATATGCTGATATCCGTACACGGAATATCCGCGTCGCCCGATCCCGACGATATCAATTACGAGACTTTTACCGACAATATGCCTAGCGAATGCGGCTGTTTCGGCAAGGGAGATTATCGCCCTTCGACGGTTATAATCAATCGCGTCGACGGTGCGTCGATGAGCAGACTTAAGTATCTTTCTCACAGCGTGACCGCCGGTGCGCTCGACCTCGGCGACCTGCCTCATACGCGCAGCTGCGACGAAACGCTCACCGTTATATTGAAAGACGACCTTTCCGATACGGAAATAGCTCTCAATTATTCCGTAACAGCCGATTCTCCCGTTCTGGTACGCAATCTGGTCGTGCGTAACGTCGGAAAAGAGCCTATCGACCTTAAGAAAGCGTATTCTTTCTGCTTGGATTTACCCGATTCGGGCAGATATTCCGCGATGAGACTTGCCGGCGGCTGGGCTACGGAACGTACCCCCAAGGTTACGCCTTTGACGGACGGTACCCTCAGAGTAGAATCTGCAGTGGGGTTTTCTTCCCACAGAATGAATCCTTTCTTAGGGATACTAGTAGACGATTGCAATGAAGACGGCGGCGAGTGCTACGGCTTTAATCTGTTGTACAGCGGTTCCTTTGCATTGATAGCGGATACGTCGTATCAACAGCGTCTCCGTATCTGCGGCGGAATCAACGATACGATGTTCTCCTGGCACTTGGAATCGGGGGAAGAATTGGTTACGCCTCAGGTCGCCATGTGTTATTCGTCGGGCGGTCTGGGAGAAATGTCCAGAGGATATCACGACTTTTTCCGCGATTATATAATCAATCCTAAATTTGCCTATAAGCATCATCCGATAGTCATCAACAACTGGGAAGGGACGTATTTCGACTTCGACAACGATAAGCTCTTCGCAATAATCGACGCGGCTAAGGATACCGGCATAGACACGTTCGTCTTAGACGACGGATGGTTCGGCGCGCGTAACGACGACAAGAGAGGCTTAGGCGACTGGTACGTCAACGAAAACAAGCTCCGCGGCGGACTTAAACCCGTCATCGACAGATGTAAACGTAACGGACTTAAATTCGGTCTCTGGTTCGAGCCCGAGATGATATCCGAGGACAGCGACTTGTATCGCGCGCATCCCGACTGGGCTATCAAAAAGGACGGCGTCGAGCCGTGCCGTTGCCGCAATCAGCTTATACTGGACTTCACCAGAGCGGAAATCGTCGACTATATATTCGAGACGGTCTCGAAAATTCTCGGAGAAAACGATATATCTTACGTCAAATGGGACAGAAATAAGGAGATGACGGAATTTTTCTCCGCGTCGCTTTCCTCCGACCGCCAGGGAGAATTCGTGCATAGATATACTCTGGGGTTCTATAACCTCGCAAGAAGGCTTCAGGAGGCTTTTCCCGACGTGTTTTTCGAAGGATGTGCGGGAGGCGGCGGAAGATTCGACGGCGGCGCGCTGTATTACTATCCTCAGATATGGACCAGCGACGACACCGACGGACTGGAGAGAACTAAGATTCAGTGGGGTACTTCTATGTGCTATCCCGTGTCGAGTATGAGCTGTCACGTCGCGGCTTGTCCCAATCACCAGACGGGACGTACGACTCCGTTCTCAACCAGAGGCGCCATAGCGTCTCTCGGCTCTACGGGATACGAGCTGGACCTCGCCAAGTTGACGGAAGAAGAAAAGCGTCTGGTCATAGAACAGGTCGCCGCTTATAAGAGAATAGAAGAGCTTGTGATTAAAGGAGACCTCTTCAGAATTTCGGATCCTTTTAAGAGTAATTACTTCTGTGAAATGCTCGTCTCTAAAGACAAGTCGAGAGCGTATCTCGTATGCGAAAGATTCCGCACGACGCCTTGCGAGCACGATATAGTGATGAAGCTAAAAGGTCTCGACGAGAACAAGACCTATATAGTCCTGCAGTCGGGAGTTAAAGCGACGGGAGCCGCTCTTATGAACGTCGGACTTCTCTATCCGCGCCTCTTCGATTGCGAGAGCGTTACCCTCAATCTGGAAGAAGCCTCCGACTAGTCGGCGACGGTGCGAAAAAAAGTTAAACAGGTTGTTAAAACGCTTGAGAAATCGAGCGTTTTTTCGTATTAATAGGACGATTGAAAAGAAAAATTTAAGTTTTTATTAAAAAGCGATATTGACTTGTTAAGAGATAATTGTATATAATATTCTTATCAACCTTTTAAGGGAGTTTTTGCGTATGAAACAAGAGTATCAATCATTATTCACGCCTTGGAAAATAGGCAACTGCGAGATTAAAAACCGCATCGTTATGACTTCTATGGGTGGCACGTCCATATTCGGCTGGATGGAGCCCAATCATTTCGACGAAGAAGCCGCCCGCTTTTTGCTCGAGAGAGCCCAAAACAACGTCGGTCTTATCCTACCCGGCATCGCGCCCATAAGAGATATCCTCTTAGGCAAGTGGCTCTATCAGGGCAAAGGAAAGTTTAAGAAACTGAAAGCCTTCATGGAAGAATTTCACAAGACGGGAGCCAAACTTTTCGTTCAATTGACGGCGGGATTCGGCAGAAGCCTCGCCATCAACGATATTATGATTAAAGCTATCCACAACAAGACTCTGGGCAAGGTTCTTAAGCCCGTTTTGGACGTGGATTATCTGACCGCCAGCGCGTCGCGTACCCCCAACAGATGGGATAATACTTGCTGGTCGCGTCCTCTGACCGTAGAAGAAATACACGAGATGATAGAAGCCTTCGCCAAGACGTCCCTTCTTTTGAAAGAAGCCGGCGTGGACGGTGTGGAAATACACGCCGTGCACGAAGGATACCTCATAGATCAGTTCACGATGAGATACACCAATCTCCGTGACGACGAGTACGGCGGAAGTTTCGAGAATCGTTATCGCTTCCCCGTAGAGATAGTCAAGGCAATCAAAGAGCGTTGCGGAAAGGACTTCCCCGTCTCTTTACGTTACTCCGTTTTGTCCAAGACGAAAGGTTTCCAGGAAGGCGCTCTTCCCGGAGAAGAGTACGTAGAAGTCGGCAGAGATATGGAGGAATCGGAAAAAGCCGCCAAATATCTCCAGGACGCCGGTTACGATATGCTCAACTGCGACAACGGAACCTACGACGCCTGGTACTGGGCTCATCCCGCGCCTTATATGCCCGACAACTGCAACTTAGAGGACGTGGAGCATATTAAGAAGTTTGTCGATATTCCGGTCGTGTGCGCGGGCAAAATGACCCTCGACGCTGGTGCCAAGGCGGTAGGAGAAGGCCGTATAGACGCAATGGGCGTAGCGAGACAATTCCTTACCGATCCCGAGTGGATAACCAAGCTTCTCGACGACGACGAAGAGTCCATTCATCCTTGCATACATTGTCACAACGCTTGCTTCAATATGGCGCATTACGAGGGCGTAGGCAACGATCAGTCTCTATCCGACAACGCCGGTATGGCAAGATGTGCGCTCAATCCTATGACGATGCAGTCAAAGAAATATAAAATCGTCCCCGCCAAGAAGATTAAAAGAGTTGCCGTTATCGGCGGCGGCATAGGCGGTATGGAAGTAGCCAGAGTCGCTACGATGAGAGGTCATAAGGTCACTATTTACGAGAAGAGCTCCGTCCTCGGCGGCGTGTTCATCGCGGCAGCCGCACCGTCCTTTAAGGATAAGGATAAAGAACTCATCAAGTGGTACGAGAAGGAGATGAAAGACCTCGGAATAGAAATTAAGTTTAATACCGAGATAAAGGACGTCGATTCTCTCGACGCGGACGTCGTGGTCGTGGCAACGGGGTCCGTTGCGAGAAAGCTTCGCGTAAAAGGCGGAGAGAAGGCGATTGAGGCGTGCGATTATCTGCTCGGCAAAAAAGAAGTGGGCGACAGAGTAGTCGTCATAGGCGGCGGACTTACCGGCTGCGAAATGGCTCTCGACCTCTACAATAAGGGTAAGACGCCTATAATCGTCGAGATGAAAAACGATCTCGTCGCGGTCAAGGGCGTGTGCCTCGCCAACTCTTCATACCTCAGAGACTTCTTTAAGCTACACAAAGTGGACGTCAGACTCAATACGGGCGTCGCGGAGATCACCGACAACGGCGTCATAGTGGTGGATAAAGACGGCAATAAAGAGCTCATAGAGGCGGATTCCGTCGTGGCAAGTATCGGTTATATTCCCGCTCCGATCGCGGAAGGCAAAGGAAAAGTCAAACTGGTCGGCGACTGTAACGGCATAGGCAACCTCCGCACCGTCGTATGGCGCGCGTGGGACGTTGCGATGAAGATTTAAGGAGATTATTATGGAACTGACTAAAAATCAACAGGAAATATTAGACGGCTCTCAAGGCGAGGTCATGGCTAAGATTATGAAGACTCTCGTCATGTACGGAGAGACTTTCGGCGCGACCAAAATGGTCCCCGTCACGTCTACCTACGGACATATTGTGACGAGCTTCGGCGTAATCGTAATCAAGGGCGTGTTCGACCTCATGGACAGACTGATAGAAGCAGGAGTGACTTCCAAACAGAAGTTCTCCGCAGACCCCAGACCCGTCGATAAAAACGTGCCTAAGAATCTTCTTCAGGATATCGTATTCAAGGTTATGTACGGTCCGCAAAAGAGATACGAGAAACAGCTTAAAGCTCTCGGACTGCTCTCCGACGACTCTTTCACCTGCGCGTGTTATTTCCCTGAAGTGGGCAATCGTCCTAAAAAAGGAGATATCCTCTCCTGGGCAGAATCGTCCGCGGTCAATTACGCCAATTCAGTACTGGGCGCCAGATGTAACCGTAACTCGGGAATAATAGAATTGTTCGGATCCATAGTCGGCTACGTGCCGTACTTCGGTCTCCTCACCGACGAGGGTAGAAAAGCGAGCTGGATTGTGGAGATCAAAACTTCAAAGAAGCCCGAAGCTCAGCTCCTAGGCTCCGCCATCGGAATGAAGGTCTTAGAGGACGTACCGTACATTAAAGGACTCGACAAGTGGATAGGCACGGAGCTCAACGACGAGGCTACGTCCTATCTTAAGGACTTCGGCGCGGCGACCGCCTCCAACGGTTCCGTAGGTCTATATCACGTGGAGAACCTCACCCCCGAAGCTGTGGAGATGGGCGAAAAACTTATCAAAGAGGATGCCAAAGTCTTCGTTGTGGATGACCAAACTCTCGAAAACGTTAAAAACTCTTATCCCGTCATTTGGGAGAACAAAGAAGCCAAGCCCAAGCTCTGCTTCATGGGATGTCCTCATATGACTCTCGCTCAGCTCAAGGATTGGACTCATCGCCTCGAAGAAAAACTCGAGAGCAAGGGCCGCAAGAGAGTGACGATTAAGACGGTCTTCACGTCGGCTCCCGCGGTCATTAAAGAATTTGAAAAGACCTCCGAGTACGCTCGCCTCAGGAAGATGGGCGTAGTGGTGTCCTATATATGTCCTCTGATGTATATGAACAACCCCCTGTGCGCCAAGATGCCCGTCATCACCAATTCCAATAAGCTCCGCACGTATACTTCGTGCAGATACTATAGCGACCAAGAAATTCTCGATCAGATTACGGGAGGTAACAAGTAATGGAAAAGATTTTTTCGGGCAGAACGGTAGTCCCCGGGACCGTGACGTTAAAAGCACTGGTATCGAGAGAAGGTTTCAATACGCTGGCTTCTTTCAAAGATTGCTCCGAGGGTAAAAATATTTGTACGGACCAGAACAATCGCGACCTGTACGGAAAGTCCACCGTGGGAGTGGCGCTGTGTCTTCCTCAGACCATAGGCTCCACTACGGGCGGTATGGTGCTGTACAATTCCGCCGTGATAGGATGCAATCCCGGCGCGATGTTATTCTCCAAGCCTATCGATTCTCTGGCGGCTGCCGGTGCGATTTTGGCTTCCGTTTGGACTCCCAACAACATCCCCACCGTGGACGGACTGGGAGACGAATTCCTCGCGTACGTTCAGGACGGCGACGAGATAGAGATAACTTCCGACGGTAAAGTCATCGTCAGAAGATAAACCTTCGACTTAACTAAAACGGACCTCCGCGGCGAGTATCGTCGCGGAGATTTTTTATATCGCCAAAAGGGAAATAAAACAGTAAAAAATCAAAGCGAAATTTTTTCATCCCGTTGACAATCGATTTTCAAAAAATATAATTATTTTTGTGGACGATCGTGTCTTAACGGGGGTGAAACATATGAGAGTTACCAAGACGTTTTTGATGCCCGATTATTATACGTCTTTTAAGTGTAAGACGGGAGAATGTCGTCATTCTTGCTGTGACGGCTGGCAGGTTACTTTTTCGCTGGACGACTATTTCAGACTGGAGAGCGAGGAATGCGGCCCCGCGCTTAGAGACCGTATCGACAGAGGTGTGAAGATATCCCTTCACCCGACGCCCGAGGCGTACGCCTACGTCGGTCGCGATTATTACGGCAATTGCCCGATGAGACTTCGTGACGGCAGGTGCGCTATTCACGCGGAGCTGGGCGAAGACGCTCTTGCCACGGTGTGTAGATTGTATCCGAGAGGGATAAGGACTCTTCCCGACTACGAGTGCTCTATGGCGAATAGTTGCGAGGGCGTGGTCGAAATGCTTCTCGACAGAAAAGATTCCGTTAAATTTATTAAAAACACTCTGACCGCGGACGTGCCGCCGTACGGTAGAAGAGCGTATAACTTCAAGACGTACGGTCGAGAGCAAGACGTCAGATTGAAATTGATATCTTTATTACAGGACCGCACGCGCCCTCTGAGCGCAAGAATAACAGCCCTCGGCAGAGCATTGGAGGACCTTTCCCGCGCGGTCTGTTCCGACGACGAAAAAGAGACCGAAGAATTTTTATCCGCGACTTATTCTGCGACTCCTTTAACCGATACGGTGACTAAGGAAGGTCTCGCGGAAGGACTGAAAACGGCAGAGGCTTTTTTAGAGCTTGTAGACGAGGACAGCGAAAGCGTCCGCGAATACGGCGAGACCGCTCTCGAGTATTTTTCGGACTCTTCCTTAGAAAGATATTACGCCGCGAAAAAGCTCTTCGAGACGACTGTTCCCGAGTGGGAAAATTGGTTCGAAAATCTCCTCGTCAACCATATGTTTTTTCAGCAGTTTCCTTTTCAGGACAGACCCGACACCCCTCTCGACGAATATATCGCGATATGCGCTATTTACGCGATGATGAGATTTTTGTGTATCGGCTCGGCATATAAAATTTCCGATCGGTCGGATGCGGTCGATATCGTTGCGGCGTTGTTCAGACTGGTCGACCATACGGACTTCGACAGATACGCCTCGGGACGCCTTAAGGCTCTCGGATGCGACACTCTCTCGGAACTCTTCGATTTGATATTGCTGTAGATTATTTTTTAATATAAGTTTCGCACTTGGTGCGGACGAAGCTGTCCGCGACCTTGATACCGACGGAAGAACATCTTCCCTCTCGGTTGTATACGCAGTCCGCGGTAGAACACTCCACACTCACTTCTTCGTCCGGAAGGAAGTCGTTGCCGGCTTCTATCTCCGCGAAGGTCTGCTCCAGCGCGCCACCGGGACGCTTAATCCTAGAATTACACAACCCCTTGTCGCCGATTACGAGTATGCCCGCGTCGCAGGTGTGCTTGAGATTGTGGATACAATTAGAGGTGGTACATTTGCATTTGGTCATAGTCAACTCCTTTTTTCTTAGTATAAATGCCGTCGGGAGAATTATTCGCGTTGACAAAAACTCCTTTTTGATATAGACTAAAAAAAAGATTTTAAGGAGACCTATATGAAAGTCATATTGTTACAGGACGTCAAGCCTCACGGAAAGAAGGGTGAGTTGATCGAAACCAGCGACGGCTATGCCAAGAATTTTCTTATTCCTAAAAAGATGGCTATAGAAGCGACCGCAACGCGCATCAACGAATATAAACAGAACGAAGCTAAAAAGGAACGTATAAGAAAGGAAGAACTTAAAAAGGCTCAGGAGCTTTTCCGCGCGCTTAAAGACGTCTCTCTGACCGTCCCGACCAAGGCGGGAGCGGGAGACAAACTCTTCGGGAGCGTAACGCAACAGAATATATCCGACGCCTTCAAGACGGCCGGATACGACGTGCCGAAAAAGAACATAACCATAAAAGAACCCATCAAGAGACTGGGCTCGTACACCGTTAACGTATGGGTGTACGCCAATATGACCGTGGACGTCAAAATTCAGGTCGTCCCCGAAAATTAAGGAGAATAATTATGAGATATACGTATAGACCCAAGGGAGTGTGCTCCTCGGAAATCAGCTTTGAAATAGTAGACGGCAAGATGCACGACATCGTATTCGTGGGCGGTTGCAACGGCAATCTGAAAGCCATATCTAAAATTCTCGAGGGCTGGAAACCCGAAGACGTCGTCGAGAGACTGGAAGGCAACACTTGCGGTTTTCGCTCCACGTCTTGTGCGGACCAGTTGACCCGAGCGATAAAAGAAGCTATAGGAAAATAAAAAAAATCCTCTCGTCGGAGAGGATTTTTCTTAGTCGTTATTCGGACAACTTTTTCAGCGTATCTTTCTTGATCTCTTCTCGGAGCTCTTTGAAATATTCCGAAAATTCCACTTTGTCGTTATGATACGTCGCGTTGACGGCGCGTTCCTTTTCCGTCCAGGTGGACAGGTCGGACAGATTGTGCTGAATAAGAGCCTCGAGACCGTCGAGAGCTTTATATATTTTGGCTTCCGCGGACTTCTTTTCGGACATTTCGTCGTATAAGGCAAGCAATTCTTTCGATTCTTTTTCGGGCAGACTTCTTACCCAGTCGTAGAGAAGGGCTTCTTCGACCTTCTCGTCGGCGTCCGTTTTGTCAAAAGTGGGTATATCTCCCGTGAAAGCCTCCCCGAGGTCGTGGATTAAACACATCTTGACGACTTTATTCATATCCGCTTCGGGAAAAGAATCCGATATCAGCATCGCCGCCAGCGCCGTCATCCAGCAGTGCTCGGCTACGCTTTCGCGCCTGCCGCCCGAGGTGTAGCAGTGTCTGGTCGCGTCTTTAAGTCGCTCCGCTATTATAAGGATATCCAATAATTCGCGCGGTTTCATAGAGTATTCCTCCTATATAAGGATACTCTCATTATATCATCGCACGCAGCCTTTGTCTATATCGAGTTATACGCACGCGGTGTCCAGATTGAGCTCGAATGTTATTTGCTTGGACTGACACACGGGACACTTCTTGGGTGCCTGCTTCCCGTTATGACGATAGCCGCAAGAGGGGCATACCCAGGAATACTCGGTGTTTTTCTTGTATAAAGTGCCGTCTTTCATCTGGTCGTGCATACTGAGGAAAACTTTTTCGTGTTGAAGTTCTATTTTGGATAAATTGTTAAACAAACCCGCGATATCGGGAAAACCTTCTTTTTCTGCGATTTTGGCGTATTCCGGATAAACTTCGCTGCCTTCCGTGTGCTCGTCGTCCGCGGACAGTTTCAGATTGTCGAGAAGATTCCATTTTTGTTTGAAAGGATATCCCGCTTTGACGTCGATATTTTTAATCTCGTCTTCGCTCGCAGATTCGATGAAAGTGTATATCATCCTGGCGTGATTGAATTCCTGATAGATTATTCCGTCGATAATCTGCGCTATTGCCTCGTAGCCTTCCTTGCGAGCGCCGTATTCGACGAATTTGTACCTCGTCATCGCCTGACATTCTCCGGCAAAAGCCTTGGCTAAATTTTGATAAGTTTTACTGTCTGTTAGTTTCATTTCGACCTCCGTTTTTTTTTGAGTATTTCCCGTATTACGGCTTTTATACGGATAATTCAGACAAGGTTTTACATTCTAAGAAAAAGGAGTTGTATGAAAGACACCGGAGTTGTCAGAAGAATAGACGAGCTGGGCAGAGTGGTTATCCCCAAGGAAATACGCCGAGCGATGAGGATGAGAGAGGGAGAAACGGTGGAAGTTTTCGTCTCGGGAGAAGACGAAGTCGTGTTGAAAAGATACTCGTCGTTAAAATCGATGCGCAGAATGTTTTCCGCTTACGGGAATATTCTGGCTAGGAAAGTAGGTCGTTCCGTCATCGTGACGGACCGAGAAGAAGTCGTCGACGGTCCGAGTGCGTACGTAGGGAAAAAACTCTCGGAAGAATTATGCGGAATTCTGGAAAAGAGAGCCCCTAAATCGACCTCGCTCTCGGTGATAAAGGGCTCTTTAGAAGAAAAAGTCTTCGTCGTGCCGTTGATAGCGAGGGGAGACACAGTCGGAGGGATTGTCGTGAGAGTATCTTCCGAGCTGTCCGAAGACGACCGTCGACTCGTAGAGACCGTCGGGGAATGTATGGCTTTAGGGTTGGAATGATATGGGGAAAGACAGATTTTTGAAGGGCGCGACCCTTCTTGCCTGCGCGACTATCGTATCCAAGCTCATCGGAGCGTTGTACAGAATACCTCTGACCAATATTTTGGGAGCGGAAGGGATAGGTCTGTATCAATTGGTCTTTCCGCTGTACGCGCTGGTGCTTACGCTGTCGTCGGGAGCGGTGCCCAATGCAGTCGCCATAGTCGTCTCGGGCGCGTACGCGTCTGACGCCGAGTCCGCCAAGAAGAGGTTTTCGATAGCGTTGAGAGTGATAACCGCGATAGGAGCGGGGTTTTCGGCGATAATGGCATTGCTGGCATATCCTCTCAGCCTGTTACAACGTAACGAGGAGGCTGTATTCGGATATCTGGCGATAGCGCCCGCGGTCGCCGTCGTGTCCGCGGTGTCCGTCTACAGAGGTTATTTTCAGGGCAAAAAAAATATGCGCCCCACCTCTATATCCAATATAACGGAAGCGGTGGTCAAACTGTCCGCGGGATTGCTGGCGGCATTGCTCTTAAAAGACTTAGGGACGATATATTCCGTTATAGGCGCGCTTTCGGGCGTGACGATATCCGAAATAGTCACTTTGATCGTATTGTACGCGATATTCAAAAAGAAAGAAGGCAAGCTGCCTCGTCTGAAAAAGAGCGACGATTATAAGGACGGACTGAGAGACGTGTTACGCGTCTCCGTGCCGATGGCGATATGCGGAGTCATCGCCAATCTGACCCAGTTTATAGACAGCGTGGCGGTCGTACCGTTTTTAGAATTCGTGGGGAAAGGCACTGCAGAGGCTACCAAGGAATACGGACTGTTTTCGGGTCCCGTATCGTCTCTTATCAGTCTCCCCGTAGTGGTCGGCATATGCTTATCCGTGGCAATCATTCCGTCCGTATCTACGGATAAAAAGAGACTTGACGTCGACGGAATTAAAGAAAAAACCTCTTCCGCGATAAAACTTTCTTTCGCTATAGGACTGCCCTTCGCCGCGTTTTTTATAGTGGCGGCGGACGGAATAGTCGCGTGTCTGTATCCGACTTTTTCTGCGGAAGAGACTGTTATGACGGCGACTCTTCTGAGAATAGCGTCGGTGTCCTCTCTGGCGTTGCTTTTAGGACAGATACTTGTGGCGGTCATGCAGGCGCTCGGTTATATCCGACTGCCTATCCGCAATTATGCGATAGGCGCTACGATAAAAGTAGGGCTGGACTTTATTCTGATGCCGTATATCGGAGTGTACGGGGTGGCGGTTGCCTCCGCGGTCAACGCCGTGGCGACGTTGATTCTCAATGCGATATGTTATATTCGCCTGACGGGAAAACCGACCGTAAAAATCCGACCGACCGTCTCTATAATCGCATCCGCGGCGATAGTATCCGCAGTAGGAGCGATTATTACGGAAAGTTCTTTTCCCGTGACCGGCGCGATAGTCGCGGGATCTGTCGGCGTGGCGTTATATATAGTGCTGATGGCCCGATTTAAGATTTTTTCGGACGAAGAACTTTTAGGACTTCCTCTCGGAAAAAATATAACGGAGTTGTTTTCCGTAATATCTAGGAGTTAAAACACTTTTCTTAACAACGGAAAAATGCTACAATAGTCTTGCCGCGTAAGGCAAGATTTTTTTAGGAGTTAAGTATGGAATTGACTAACGAATATCTCGAGCAGGTGGAAAAGGAGTTCGGAGAGCTGGTTAAAATCGTCTATCGTCTCCGTCAACCCGACGGATGTCCCTGGGACAGAGCGCAGACTCACGAGTCCATCCGCACCAATGCGATAGAAGAAGCGTACGAGCTGGTAGAAGCCATAGAAAAAGCCGACCGCGAGAAGATGACCGAAGAATGCGGAGACGTCTTGCTTCAGGCGGTCTTCAACGGCATCATCGCAGAAGACGCGGACGAGTTCACGTTACTGGACGTCCTCAAAGGTCTCAACGGTAAGTTGCGCTTCAGACATACGCATATATTCGGTCAAGACAAGGCGTATTCGGAAGAAGACGCGCTTAAGTTTTGGGAGAACAATAAAGCCAAAGAAAAGGGACAGAAGTCTCTTTCGGATAAGCTGGACGGCATAGCGACCACTTTCCCCTCTACGATGAAAGCGGAAAAGGTCCAGAAGTACGTTAGAAAAATCGGCTTCGATTTCTCTTCTAAGGAGGACGCCGCCGATAAGGTGAGAGAAGAGCTCTCCGAGTACCTTGCCGCCACGAGCGCGGAAGAAAGAGAATCGGAAGGCGGCGACTTGCTCTTTTCCGTAATCAATCTTCTCCGTATGGACGGGATTTTTTCGGAAGTCGCCCTCAATCGATCCACTTCCAAGTTTACGGACAGAGTTAAACTTATGGAAACGCTGGCGTCTGAAGACAACAAGAATTTAGCCGACTTGTCTCTTGTCGAGCAAGAAGAATATTATCAAAAGGCAAAAAGAATTCTGAATGAAAAACCTCAAGTTTAGCATCCCCGACAATCTTGTTTTGGCACCTATAGCGGGATATTCCGACGTGGGGCTGAGGACGCTCTCGTATAAATACGGAGCGGGGCTTTGCTATACGGAGATGGTCTCGGCTAAAGGACTCTATTACGGAAGTCGCGGCAGCGAGACTCTTCTGTATCTGAGCGAAGAAGAAAAAAATCGTACGGGAGTACAGCTCTTCGGGGAGGACGCACGCATTATATCGGAAGTCGCGGCGAGTAAGGCTATAGAGCCCTTTAGATACATAGATATCAATATGGGATGTCCCGTCCCCAAGGTTGTCAAAAACGGTGAAGGCAGCGCATTGCTTAAGTCGCCGTCCAAGATATACGATATCGTCTCGGCGTTAAAAAAAGCGGTCGGAGACGACAGGGTGATTTCGGTTAAGCTCCGACTCGGATTCGAGAAGGGGTCCTTTTACGCGCTCGACGCCGCCGGAGCCGCGGAAGACGGCGGAGCGGACCTCATATATCTCCACGGCAGAAGAAGAGAAGATTACTTTTCCGGTGAAATAGATTACGACGGCATAGCCGCGGTAAAAGCAAGCGTTAATATTCCCGTTTTCGGCAACGGCAACGTCTTCGATAAGAATAGTTACGAAAAAATGCTCTCTACCGGAGTGGACGGCGTAATGATAGGCAGAGGCGCGCTGGGACGCCCGTGGGTTTTTGAAGAAGTAAGAGGGATCGAGAGCGAATATTCCGTCAGAGAAACGGTGTTGTATCACATATCCAAGCTTCTGGAAGTTTTGCCCGAGCACGTAGTAGCCAACAATATGAAGTCCGTACTGTCTCTCTACGTCAAAGGCTTGCCGGATGTCAAAGCCAGAAGAAGACGCATATTCGATTCAAAATCCTTGGAAGACATATACGCCATAACGGAGGAGTTGCCGTGATAACGATCAATATAGTGGCGGTAGGCAATCTTAAAGAAAAATTCACTCGCGACATGCAGGACGAGTATCTTAAACGTATCTCGAGGTTTGCTAAAATCAACGTCAAGGAAATAGCGGAAAAAAACAAAGAAAGCAACGACGAGCTGACCCTGGCGAAAGAGGGCAAGGATATCGTTGCGGCACTCGAAGGATATCCGATTTTACTCGATATAGGCGGCAGAGAATATTCGAGCACGGAGTTTGCTAAAAAAATCGCCGATTTAGCTCAGACTACTTCGAAAATAACCTTCGTAATAGGTTCTTCGTGCGGAGTTTCCTCGGAAGTGAAAGACGCCGTCAAGGATAAAATGTCTTTCGGCAAGGCGACTTTTCCGCACAACCTCGCCAGAATTATGCTGGAAGAACAGATTTACAGGGCTTTTACCATACTCAACAACGTCAAGTATCATAAGTGACGACGGTCTCGTTGAAATTATCTATTTACATCCGCGCGTTTTTATTATATAATTTACAGTAACTAGGATAATCGACTCTTCGGCGGTAGATAATGTTCAAGCTGATAAAAAGCACCAAGTCTCTCGTTTTAGTTTTTGTACTGGTAGTGATACTGGTTGCTTGTCAAGCCGTTTTCGAGCTGGCGCTTCCCGATTATATGAGCGATATCGTCAATTACGGCATATACGAGGACTACGAGCCTCTGTATAAGTATGCCGATATGGAATGTCCGGAAGGATTCTCGATAGACGACGAAAAAGCCGCCACCGGCTACGACGTCTCCAGAATCCCGATTTTTTATATGAAAGACGGCTTTTCGACCGTCGATCTGAAAGAAGCCTATTCGGAATTGTACAACACGGATATTTCCGTTGAATTCAAAGACATCCGAGTTAAAGACAGCGAGGAATTGTTCAACGACGTTCTGATGCCGTTTTTTAACGCTCTGTCTCCTTTTCAGGGAGAGAAATATGCCGATATGAGTGAGAGTCGGCGAGAGGAATATAAAGACGTTCTGTCGATGCTACTCGACGTGTCTACCGTAAAAGACACCGGCACTATCAATTACGATACGTTTTTAAGTTTGGAAAAAGATACGGAAGAAGCGGGAGAAGAATCCGGTCTGTGGGAAAACGACACCGTCAGGAAGCTTCTTGCGTCTTGCTTCAAGTGTATGAAACACAGCGAGTACGGCAACGTTATGCCCATCCCCGTGTCGGCTGACAGTATTACTGAAGACGGTAGCTGGAACGGTGACAAGTCGTCGTATCTGTCTGTAGACGAGTACGGTCACGCCCTCGACGACGATAAGGTCACGTACGTCTACGACGAAGCGTCCGAGAGAGCGGCTTCCATGTACGACTACGAAATCATCATGTGCCACAGAGTGTTCGGATACGCTTATAAATATAAGGACGGCGAAAAGTGGGTGGACAACGTCTTGGGCACCAGCGTATCCACGGCGAAAGAACGCGCGGACAAATTCAACGCGGATCACGGAATAGACGTGTCGGAAAAAAATTGGTTCGAAAAGATTATAGACAATCTCTCTTTCACCAAGACGGAGAAAGAATCCGAAATCAATCCCGACGCCAAGACGTATGAAGATATGCTTATTCCCGACGGACAGACCGTCCAGACGTCCGACTTCTCTTACATTCTCAGAAAAGGCGGACTGATGCTCCTGTTCGCATTCCTCGCACTCTCTACGGGCGTGACGGCGGCTTACGTCTCGGCAGATTACGTGGCACGGTTTTCTTCCTTCGTCAGAGAAAAGATATTCAATAAGGTGGACTCGTTTTCTTCGGGAGAGTACGACGACTTCACCACGGCGTCTCTCATTACCCGCAGTACCAACGACGTCAATCAGATACAGAACATATTCCTTCTTATTTTAAGGACTGCCCTGGGCGCGCCGGTCACTATCATAGGCGGATTGATTTTGTCTTTCCGCATCTCCGTCGATATGACGCTGGTCATCCTGTATCCGTTGCCCTTGCTGTTCATAGGCGCGTTCATCGCGGCAAAAATCGTCTTCCCGATATTCGACGTCATTCAGACAAAAGTAGACCGTCTGACCCTCATTATGAGAGAGAACCTCACCGGTATACGCGTTATACGTGCCTTCAACAAGCAGGAGAACGAAGAACGTCGATTCAAAGAAGTCAACGACAGCCTGACCAAGTCCGCCATTACGGTCAATCGTTGGACCGCTCTTATGGCTCCCGCGGTTACGGTGGCTATGAATATCACGGGGCTAGGAATTATCTACGTGGCGGCGTCGCTTATCGCGGATAATCAGAACATCAATATAGGCGAGATGCTGGCTATCCAGCAGTATATAGCTCTAACTATGACTGCTCTGGTTATGCTTGCGGTCGTCCTCGTAATGTACCCCAGAGCCGCCACCAGCGCCAAGCGTATCAACGAAGTTTTGGAGACGCCTCTTTCCGTACGTAACAAAACGGAACTTTTGCCCGAACTTACGGAATGCGGCAAGGTGGAGTTTAAGAACGTCTCGTTCAAATATTCCGAATCGGCGTCCGAATATATACTTAAAGATATATCTTTCGTCGCGGAGAAGGGCAAGACGACCGCAATAGTAGGCGGCACGGGCTCCGGTAAGTCGAGCGTCGTCGGACTTATCCCCAGAATGTACGACGTCACGGAGGGCGAAGTATTGTTGGACGGCGTGAGAGTGGACGAGATGCCCTTAGACGAGTTGAGAGCCCGTATAGGTTACGTTCCGCAAAAGGCAATGCTCTTTTCCGGTACTATCAGAGATAATATCAAATTCGGCAAGAAGGACGCCACCGACGACGAAATATGGCACGCTCTCGCCATAGCGCAATCGGAGCAATTCGTCCGAGAAAAATCGGGCGAACTGGACGCGGTCGTGGAGCAGGGCGGACAAAACTTCTCGGGCGGACAAAAGCAACGTCTATCCATTGCCCGTGCGGTGGTGAGGAAGCCGGAAGTGTTCGTTTTCGACGACAGCTTTTCCGCACTCGATTTTCTTACCGACAGGAAGTTAAGGACGGCTCTTAAAGAAATCACGTCGGAGTCCGCCGTCATAATCATCGCGCAGAGAATAGGCACCGTTCTCGACGCGGACAACATCATAGTTATGGACAACGGCAGAATAGTTGACGCGGGACGTCACGAAGAGCTCCTTCGTCGATGCTCCGTCTATCGGGATATCTGCTTGTCTCAAATGAGTAAGGAGGAGTTGGGGTTGTAATGGAAGAACGCGATTATCGGCAACAACAGAACTCCGGCTTCGATATAGCCTCTTCGCTAGGAGTTAATACCGGAGAGCATAAGCAGGTGCAGAAAGCTAACAATTTCTTAGGTACTTTTAAGAAGCTCCTCGTGTATTTGCGCCCCGAGACGGGCGTCCTTATAGCAATGGTGCTACTTGCCGCCGCGTCGGCGGTGTTTGCCATCTGGGTACCGGAAATCAATAAGAAAATAACCAATCATCTCGTGGACAGCATACAATATTTCCGCGACGTCGATATGAGCTTCGTATTAGAGATAATTCTTACGGGCGGCGTGCTGTATTTTCTGTCCGCTCTGGCGCAACTGGTTGCGGCTATGCTGGCGGCGAGTATGTCTCAGCGCGTCGTAAGACGTATGCGTAACGATATCCGCGACAAGTACGACCGCGTTGCGCTCAAGTATTTCGACGGAACGGCGACCGGAGACAATCTGTCGAGAATAACCAATGACGTTGAATTGGTTTCCGTCACCCTTCAGGATACTATCAATCAGATAATATCGGGTTTCATGACGATAGTGGGAGTGCTGGTGATGATGTTCCGCATGGACTGGGTTCTGGCGCTTATTACAGTCGCTACGGTCCCCGTCTACGCTCTGATAACGGCATTGATAGTCAAGCGTAGCGAAAAGGAGTTCGCCCGTCAGCAAAAGTATCTCGGGGAACTCAACGGTCATATAGAAGAAATGTACGCCGGACATACCGTCATCGCCCTGTACGATATGCACGACGAATCCAAGAAAAAATACGCCGATATCAACGGAAATCTGGAGAAAAGTACGAAAAAAGCCCAGTTTTTAGGCGGAACGGTCCTCCCCGCGATGAGATTCGTCAACAACTTCAACTACGTCCTCATATGCGTCCTGGGGGCAATAAGAGCAGGACAAAACAAAATAACCGTCGGCGATATTCAGGCTTTTATATCGTATATCAAGCAGTTTTCTACGCCGATAGAAAACATCGCCAATATCTCCAATACTATCCAGACCGCGATTGCGGCTGCCGAGAGAGTTTTCGAGGTGCTGGAGCTGGAAGAAATGATTCCCGACAAGGAAAATTCTCTCACCGTGGCAGGAGTGAAAGGCGACGTCGAAATGGAGCACGTCCGCTTCGGGTACGTGAAAGATTGCGAGCTTATTACCGATATGAACATATCCGTCAAAAGCGGCGAGTCCGTAGCCATAGTAGGTCCTACCGGCGCGGGAAAAACGACTATCGTCAACCTTCTGATGCGCTTTTACGAAATAGACGGCGGCTCTATCAAGATAGACGGCACGGACATTAGAGAGTATTCGCGTAACGACCTCATGAGCCTGTACGGAATGGTTTTGCAGGACACCTGGCTATTCAACGGCACGGTTGCGGAAAACATCGCCTACGGCGCGGAAAACGCGACCAGAGAAGACGTCGAGAGAGCCGCGAAAGAAGCCTATGCTCACAACTTCATTATGCAGATGGAGAATGGCTACGACACCGTTCTGACGGAAGACGCCACCAATATATCCGCAGGACAGAGACAACTTCTCACCATCGCCAGAGCCATTTTGAAGAATCCTAAGATCATCATTCTCGACGAGGCTACCTCCGCCGTCGATACCCGTACGGAAGTCTACGTCCAAAAAGCCATGCTCAAGATGATGGAAGGCAGGACGTCCTTCGTCATCGCGCACCGCCTCTCCACGATAATAGGATCTAAGCAAATATTGGTGATGAAAGACGGCGACGTCGTCGAAGTAGGCAATCATTCCGAGTTGATGAAAAAAGACGGCTTTTATAAGACTCTCTACGAATCTCAATTCAATTAAAGCGCAAAAACCTCAAAAAATCCGCAAAAATAAAAAGAAACACTCAGGAATGCCTGAGTGTTTTTTGACGAAACTAAGTTCGTCTGTTCTGCCATTTTCATGACAGAAACTAAGGGGGAAGGACAAATTATCTTCAGTATAGAGACTATTCCTTAAAATAAACTTAAAAACACCTCCCTCGTAAGAATTTAACGCAGAAGTTTTTCCGTTTTTCCGAGCTGTTTTCGGGTCTGGTTTTTACGGTGTCTATAACGTCCGTAAAATTGTAGGTTAAGATGATTCTATCGGGATAATAAAAATGCGGCACACAAGCACGCTTCCCACACTCACTACGTAAACTTTATAGTTGCTTTTAGATACATAAAAAAACTAAAATTCTATTGAAAAGAAGCATTAACATGACGTATAAAAATTATGACATTCGCCGAAGAGATTTTTATACATATAACGTTCGAGCCCCCTTGATTGGGCAAGACGTACGTGGCGTAATCCAAATATTTCCTAAATTATTCACAATTTTTAATATTGATTTTACTAGCTTTGTCGGCTATAATTAAATAAAAAGAGATTGTTTATGAGACCGTATGTCAGATTTGCCATGCACGATACAATTAACAAAAATTGGCATTTGTCACGTGCAATATGGGACTACGAAATCATCTATATAGCCGACGGCTCGATGATAGTAGAAGTCGAGAAAAACAAGTATGTCGCAAAACAAGGCGATATAATCTTTTTGCGCCCCGACGTGCATCATATACTTAAGAGCGGCAGCGACTCCACTCAACAGCCTCACGTGCACTTCGATTTTTACGAGGACGACATGTCCCCTATAATCCCCGTCTCGCTCAAGCCTAAGAAGAATATGACCCCGGAGGAAAAGAGATTCTTCCGCAACGACGATTTGGCTGCAATCGGAGCGGATTTTCCTACGGTTATGTCTCTACACGACCACGTGACGGTCCGCAATCTTCTGTATAGGATAATCGATGAATTCCGATTAAAAATGCCCTATTCTCAATCATATATGCAGGCGCTCCTTCTTGAGATGATAGTTACTATTCAACGCAGCTATACGGCGTCCAAGCAAGGACTCAGCCGAGAGCATATTATCGCATTCGACAGAATTAAGAAATATATAAGAGACAACGTCGATCGCAATATATCGGTAGACGAGCTGGCAGGGCTTACTTTCCTAAGTAAGTATCATTTCATCAGAGTCTTCACTGCGCACTTCGAAGCCACCCCTCATAAATATATAACCACGTTGAGAGTGGAGCGCGCTAAAGAACTATTGCTATACGACTCATTCCTTACGGTAGGGGACGTCGCCGCTAAAATGGACTTTGACTCTCAGCAGACCTTTTCCGCTTGGTTTAAGAAAAACACATCTTTATCGCCTCTCGATTATCGCCGATTGCACAAATAGCAATTTTTACTAAAAAATAAAACAACTTTTAATATTCAATAATCCTCTCTAATTGTTTTAAACTAATCTTGAAGATTATACGGGAGGTTTTTTTGTTATGAAAAAAGCATTTTCGATATTGCTATGCTTGATTTTGATTACATCGGCATGTCTTTGCATGGCGGCTTGCGTAGAGTCAGACCCAGAAGGCGTCACGACAATCAAAATGTCCGTCGTCTGGAACGGTCTCTCCTATATGGACCCCGACTCGGACGATAATCGCATCGCAGGTATTATGCAAGAGAAGACCGGGGTCAAACTCGACGTCAAGTGGGTCAACGGCACGGAAAACGAGCAACTCGTCCGTATTTTTAGTACGGGTCGTAATATGCCCGACGTAATCATGGCTCCTTACTGGGGTGGCGGCGACGCTTGCAGCGACACTATAAGGAAGGCGGCTCGCGACGGACTCATCGTGCCTCTTGACGAGATGATAGCCGAGTACGCGCCCAATCTTGAAGGCGCCTACACAACGGGTGTAGCAACCAGCTTTATCGAAAATGAACTTTCCGCGGAAGAATTCGGCGGTAAAAAGTATATCATTCCTATGCATACGCCTAAGAATACCGACGAATATCAGAATTGGGGTTATACCGTATATTGCCGTAAGGATATATTAGAAGCCCTCGACGTCGATCCCTCTTCGATTACTTCGTCCGAAGCCGTCTACGAGCTGGCTAAGAAGATTAAGGCGGGCAACTTCACCGATATCAACGGCAATTCCATTATCCCCGCGTCTTGCTGGGCCAACGGATACGGTGCGGAGTGCTATATGAATAGTTACAGAACGCACAATATAACCAACGTCGTAGACAAGGGCGATCATTATGAGTGGTCGGCAATGCAGGACAACGTGGAGGAAGAAGTCCTCTTTATGCAGAAGATGATATCCGAGGGACTCTTTGACAAGACGGCTTTCTCTCACAACGAGACGACTGCTCTATCCAAGCACGTGACAGGAGGAGTAGGGCTGACCGCAACTCAATATCCTTATATTAAGAAGAATCTTGAAAACACCCTCTACGCAACCAATCCCGAGATGGAGTACGTCCCCCTCGGACCGATTCTCGACGCCAACGGCAACGCTTATATGCCTAATACCGTCTATGAAGAAGGCGGCTATTACGGATTTGCCGTGCTGATGGTATCTAAGGATTGCTCGGAAGAGAAGCTCGTCGCATTGATGAAATATCTCGACTATATCAATAGCGAAGAAGGTATGCTCCTTGCGTATCTGGGAGAAGAGGGAGTAGATTACTATGTAACCGACGACGGCGAGTATCGTATGACGGATGAGTTTTTTGCCAACGAAGCTCTCGATCCCGATTACGCATACAATCAAGGTATAGACTCTTACTTCACGTTCGGCTGCTCCGGAGTGCCGTTCAATACTTTCGAGAGAGCTCGAGCCGAGACAGAAGACCTGACTTATAAGACGGTCAAAGAGATGTATCCCGTAGTGGAGAAGTCCGGCAGGCGCGCCAGCTCGTGGGACGACGACTTCGAAGATATCGATTATTTGCACGGCATACTCGAGACCATAGATTACTCGCTCACTATCCAGAGCGCATATTGTGCCTCAACGTCTACGGAAGCTCTAAAAAAACTCAACGATTATCGTAGCGCTATTCGGAGCAAAGGCTATCTCGACGCCTATCTCGGGTGGTTGTACGCTAAGATAAGCGCGTCCAACGATATACTCTTCTGATTATGATCAACGTAGGAAGAATTAAAAAGGCAGGAGTAATGCTCCGCCTGGAAAACCTCGGCAGAAGCATAATGAAGTACAGACATCTGTATCTCTTCTTGTTGCCTGCCGTAGTGTGGTTCTTTGTGTTTTGTTATATCCCGATGGGCGGATTGGTACTGGTCTTCAAGGACTACTCGTTCTCCAAGGGCGTCCTCGGTTCCGAGTGGGAAGAGCCTTTGTTGAAAAACTTCGAGTTGTTCTTCAACATGCCCGAGCTCGGCACTATGGTGACCAATACCATATATATTGCGCTCATACGTCTGGCACTCTTCCCCGCTCCGATAATATTAGCGATAATGCTCAACGAGGTCAAGAATCCCGTCTTCAAGAAATTTATCCAGACGGTATCGTACTTTCCCTTTTTCATATCTTGGGTCATCGTCGCCTCGATGCTGGAGCAGTTGCTCACTCCGTACGGTAGCGGAGGTCCTCTCTACCATATGTTGCAACTCTTCTCCGGTAGTAGCGAAATCAAATATTATATGGTGGACAAGCCGTACTTCTATCCGCTTGTCGTAGTAACCTATCTATGGAAGACGGTCGGATGGAACTCCATCGTATACCTCGCGTCCATATCCAATATAGATCCGACGCTCTTCGAAGCAGCCGAGATAGACGGTTGTAGCAGATTCAGAGTTATACGCAAAGTTATTTTGCCTCATTTAAAACCGACGATTATATTGCTATTCGTCATGGCTCTCGGCTCTATTATGTCGGCGGGATTCGAGCAGATATATTTTCTTCAGACTCCCTCCAACTACGACTATAGCAACGTACTCGACGTCTGGGTAGTCAAATACGGTCTGGAGCAAGGCAAGTATGCCCTTGCCGCCGTGGCGGGACTGTTCCAGGGACTGATAGGATTGATATTTATAGTAGTCGGCAATACGGTCGTCAAGAAGATCGGAGGTACGTCGCTATGGTAAATTCCCGAATTAAACCCAAAAGACTATTCAAGCCGTCGCTACCTAAAAAACGGACCTCTCCCGGGGAGAAAGTCTTTTCCGCAATCAACGCTATCCTTTTGATAGGACTCGCAGTCACGATGATATATCCGATGTATTACATCATTATATTGTCCTTCAACGACGGCGCCGACGCGCTCAAAGGCGGTATATGGCTCTTCCCGAGAGTGTTTACTCTCGATAATTACAAGACGGTCTTCGCCAACGAACAGCTATTGACGGCTTTCGGCATATCGGTAGCAAGGACAGTCATCGGCACTATCGTATCGGTAATATTGATAGCGATGATGGCGTATGCACTGGCAATCAAAGAGCTGCCGGGGAGAAAAACGTTCAACAAGTTTTTCTTCTTCACGACGATATTCTCCGGCGGAATGATCCCCATGATCAGCTTGCTCAACAAGCTGGACCTGTTGGATAATCCTCTGGTCTATATTTTGCCGGCAATATACTCGTTTTATAATATGTTGCTTATGAGGACGTCTTTCGAAGCCACCCCGAAAGCATTGAGAGAAGCCGCTCTTATGGACGGCGTCAGCGAATGGAAAATATTCTTTAAGGTGTATATGCCGCTCAACAAGCCCGTCATCGCAACTGTCGCGCTTTTTACGGCGGTTTTCCATTGGAACGACTGGTTTGCAGGTAGCTACTATATCTCTACCGACTGGATGAAACCTGCCGCGACTATCCTTCAAGAGATGCTTCAAGAAGCACTCGGCAACTTGAACAATGCCAGTGCCACTGGCGGCGCAGCAGTGACAACCACCGCGCAGACTCTCCAGATGGCTTTCGTCGTGGTTATTACCTTCCCGATAATGGTCGTGTATCCCTTTTTGCAGAAGTATTTTACAAAAGGCGCCGTTGTAGGCTCCATCAAAGAATAACAATCAACCTTAGAAAAAACAAGGAGGTTTTTATGAAAACAAAAAGAGCTGGTAGAATCAAAAAGAGTTTGATTTCGCTATTGCTTATCTCGATGTTGGTCGTCCCTATATTCGGATGCGACGGCGATCCCGATCGGGGCTCATCGGAAGATAAGGTGCAGTTGACGGAGAAAAACGATATGCTCGTATTGAACAACGACTCCGTATCGCTGTCGTTCATGAAGGACAACGGGTCTCTCGTCTCTATCAAGAATGCCTCTTCCGGTACGGACTATATAGAGGACTCCGAGGGCGGCAATTGGGCGTTGTCTATAGATTTATCTACCGACGATTGCTTCGAGTCTAACCCCACCGGCGCTAATACGGTCCTCGTCAGCAGCCGTACGCAAAGTATGACTTATAGTAAGACCGATCTCTCCGACGGCATTGCGCTGACTTTCGATTACGCCGTATCCTTCACTTCCGACTCGGTTACTTACACGGGCATTACGGTCAAAGAGACCGTTACTCTCAAGAAGGGCGCCTCCGATGCGAGTTTTGCTTACGAAATAACCAACGGCGTCTCGGGCTCGGTCATAACGACCTTCACGGGAGCCCAAATCTCCGGTTTGAAGAACGACAACGGCGACTATAATCTCTTCTGGCCTTATAAAGAGGGCAAAATATACGAGAATGCAGTCAAAACCGTCAAGACCGCCAAGGACGACACCGCCAGAATGGTAGCGGAGTATCCATCTCCCATGTCGATGCAATTGGTACAGCTCTACAACGACAAAGAGGCGTTGTATTACTACGTGCCCGACGCGACCAGAGAGTATAAAGAATTCAACTTCGGCGCGTTCATCAACAAGGGACAATATGACTTCCAAGGAGTGCAGGTGGCGGATAAAGTATCCCTGTCTTGCAGCAGATATCCTTTCATCGAGCCGAATGAAACCAAGTCGGTAGAAGCGGTCATCGGCGTGTCCGCGCACGGCGATTGGTACGACGGCAGTGACAGATACAGACAATTTTTGATCGATTCCGGCATGACCAGAGCCTCCAATTCTCTTACGGAAGAGTGGACGGGATTCTCGGTGCTGATCGGTACTCAATACGGCGATAAGCAATTCGCCGCATATGCTCAGGCGGAAGGCTTCGAAGATACTTACACCAATTGGGCAGAGAAGACCAATCAATACGGCGTGACAACCACGACTCTTATCGGTTGGCACGCGGGCGGATTCGATTCGATGTATCCCGATTATGAGTTCCAGACCGGGACCGGATTCGGCGAGGACAACTTCAAGCTGGCTATGGAGCAAGGTCACGCCAACGGCAATACTTTCCTTGCGTACATCAACGCGCATATAGCGGATAAAGAATCCAAGTGGAGCAATACCGTTTACAACGCGGCAACGGGCATAACCAATATGGAACAAGCCGCTATCAAGACTAAAGGATTTTCTTCTACTACGGGAAAAGACGATTATGTCAATTATATGATGAGAGAGTCTTACGGCACGGGTACTTATTACTATGCCATGTGTCCCGATTCCGAGCTCTTCCGAGACGCTATTTTATCCGCGGTCGGCAGACTTAGAAAAAACGGCGTCGACGGAATATGGTTCGATCAGTTAATGGAAATGCCTGCCAATCTGTGCTACGACGCCTCACACGGTCACGAGACGCCCGCTACCGCTTACGGTGAGGGTTACGGGGAACTTTTCGCAGAACTCGAGCGCGTTATGTCTTCCGTATCCGGCGCGTATATGTTCGCCGCGGAAGGCGTATGCGACGCCTGGATAGAATATGTCGACGTGTGCGGTTATATGTGGTCCAGAAAACTGGGCGCAAGAGATACCGACGGTAAGAATATGTCTCCCGAGCTTACTCGTTACACAATGCCCGCAACTTTCTTAGGAATAGAGGGCGCAGGGACGACTTCGGGCGATTCGGACGAGTTTGCAAGAGCGTTCGTAATGTCCGATCCTTTCCTTGCCGATCCCTATAAGCCGTCTGTCGGCAGCCTTACGAGCGTATATGCGCAAGATTCCACTTATCTGACCGGTAGATACGTCGATACGTTGGGAGCTATTTCCGACGACGAGTATCTCATATTCGGTCAGACGCTATCATCGGACGGCAAGAAGATTGCGCTCACAGTCTACAACTACAACGACGAGGCTTCTTCCGGCGCGACGATTAAGCTGGATCTCGATAGGCTCGGACTCGGCGACTGCAAGATAGACTCCGCTATAGAGATGTTCACGGGAGACAAAGTCTCTTACAGCGGTAGCGTCATTAATCTCCCCGATATAGAAGAACTAGGCATCACGTCAATCCTCATCACACTCAAATAACATTATTCGTATAAGGACTACAGTTTATGAAATTCGATTTTAATTATCATCGCATACAATCTCGCGCAATCACCGCCGAAAACTTCCACGGAGATAAGGGCATGGGCGGCATGGCTACTGAAGGTATGGGAAAAATCCCTGCCGGAGATTTGGGCAAGACCTTCAAAATATCTCCCTGTATGCTCGTGCCTAAGCAGACCGACTTCGTTATGTGCGACATCAAAGGCAGCGGAGAAGTCAACCATATATGGATGACCTGCGCTCCGGAAGCTTATTCGGCGATTATAGAGTTTTATTACGACTGCGCGCAAGTACCTTCGGTCAGCCTGCCTATCGCTAAGCTCTTCGCTATAGGGTTTGACCGTAAGTCTATAGTCAACTCCCTAATGATCACCGTTAACCCCGCAGGCGGAATGAATCTCTATTGGCCGATACCCTTCCGCAAAGGACTCAGAGTCGTGCTCAAGAACGTCACCGACAGCGATATCGTCATTTATTACCAATTCGATTATCAGCTCAAGCGTATTCCGCGCTCTACTTGCTATTTCCATGCCTTCTACAACGAGTCGTTGCCTCTAGAGGCTAAGAAGAACCATATGCTCCTCAATAAGATAGAGGGCAGAGGCACGTATTGCGGAACATTCATGACTTTCAAAACCGACTTCACTACCTGGTGGGGCGAGGGCGAAGTCAAGTTTTTCATCGACGGAGACAAAGATTATCCGACGATATGCGGTACGGGTACGGAGGACTACTTCGGCGGCGCGTGGAATTTCGAGCAACCGCTGGGTACCTACAGAAGCTATTCTACGGCGTATCAAGGACTCGTCGACGTCATCCCCGAGGACAAAATATACGTCACGGATCAGAAGTTTTCTATGTATCGATGGCATATATCCGACCCCGTATATTTTGCCAAAGATCTGCGAGTCGAGATACAGGCAATAGGTTGGGAAGAAGGTTTACTGCACTATCGTGCGCTGTCTCCCGAGATAACTTCCGTCGCCTACGTCTACCTCGACAAAATAACCAACGTAAAAAATAAAAAATAAACAATTTGGAGGAAACAAAAATGAAAAAATTAACCTATGTGTTGATTATCGCATTGTTGATTGTTTCGCTTACCGCTCTAATCGCCTGCGACGACGAAGAAATCCCGTCGGGGACTCCTTCCGGCAGCGAATTAGAAGTGTCCGAGCGTACGATCAACGTGACCGTACTCGACGGTTCTGCGGCTGTGTCGGGAGCAGGGGTCTATATCCGCTCGACCGATTACTCCGCGACAACCGACGCCTCGGGTAAATGTCAATTGGTTTTATCTGCTGACGACTCCTCCGCCGATTATTATTCTCTCATCGTCAAGAAGACCGATTACCTCGATGCCGGTTACAAAGTCAATGCTTCGGACTTTAGCGACAACGTAGCAGACGTCACCGTCTCTATCTATACCGAGGACATCGTTATATCGGGTTCCGTCTCATGCGGAGACGTCGCTTTACAAGACGTACTCGTATCGGTATCTTCGGACGACGCGACCGCTATAACGGATAAAGACGGCAACTACTCGCTCGTCATCCCTCGTCCCATAGAGAGCTTCTCGATAACTTTCTCCAAGTCTCTATATGCCGATTATAGCTTAGAGATCACCGACCTTGAAAAATCTCTCTACACCGTCAATGCGGTTCTTAGCGAGAATTCCTTCAACGTAGAAGGTACCGTCGCTCATTACTTCAACGGTGCAATCGACGGCGCTACCGTCAAAGTCGTCGGCACCGATACATCCGTGACGACCGATAGCGAGGGCAACTTCTCTATATCCGATATCAAGGGGCTCGATCTTCCTTATCGACTTGCAGTTACCAAGACCGGTAGTCAGACCGCAATCGTCAAGGTGGAAGAAGCCGACGCCGAGCTGGAGATAGAGCTCGTCGACGATCCCGTCAAACTCGGCATCCTCTCCCCCAGCAACAAGAATTACTCAATGTCCGTCGTGCGCGACTCCAAAGGTATATGGTTTTATTTCGACAGCGCGTTCCAATTTGTCGATGGCGATAAACTGTGCATCTACATCGACGTCAACGAAACGGGCACCGTCTCCGTAGGCAGCAGCGTACTGGAGTTTGCCCTGTGCGGGGACTGCGATGCCGAAGGCAATCCTATCGCACTTGTTTGGAATCTTAAAACAAGCCAATCGGTAACCGAAACTGCCGAAATCGAATGGGGTAAAGAAGTTATTTACAACCTATATAACACAGAAGAAGGGTCGTATATAGAGGCATTCATCTCTTATGACGTCTTCGCCAAAGCCGGCGCTGACTTCGCTATCGACTACAAGTCCGTAGTGGGCATATCCTTCTTCGACCGTGGTTCAAACAGTTCCGGTGCCGTGGGCTGGGACAGCGCGGACTTCCCCGGAGCCGACGGTGCCAATTGGGTACATCCCGACAGACCTTACGACTTCGTCCGTCTCGCTCCCGAGAACGTCATCTACGAAGCCGCCGACAATACCTACGTACCTTATATCGACTATAACGTCGTCATTAACGTCCAAGACGAGGAAGGTAACGCCATTAACGGAGCCTCCGTCAATATGGTCTATCCTTACGAGATTTCCAAGATAGCAGAAGAAGGCGAAGTCGCTTTCGTCCTCAACGGAAAATATTTCAATAAGGAGCCTCGCTTCACCGCTATTGCGGAAGGATATGCAATGGCATCCGTAACGATCGCCAGAACGGAATTCGTCGACGGCTCGACGGTAGTCGACATAACGCTCAAAGAAAACGACGTCATCCTTAGCGGCACGGGAAAAGTATCATCTTTGTCGGGCGCTCTTCAGGGAGTATCCGTATCCGTAGAGGGCTATGAAGGCTCCGTGCTTACCGACGCCGACGGCTCTTATGACATTTCTACTCTCAATATCGACGCTAAGGGATTATCTTCTTATCAACTCGTTTTCAGTAAAGACGGTTACGACAACAAGACCCTTAACGTCACCATCGGCATGGAAATAGACGACGTCACGATGCTTGCCGAGGCTCGCAATCTGGGGACTTTCGGAAATTATGGTTGGAACGTCACCATAGATCGTAGCGAAACCAAGCTCATCGTTGATCTCGTCAGTGCTCATAACTGGTACGGAAAGACCGATCTGGACGGCAATACTACTTTTAGCGAGAACGAACTTCAGATATATTTCGTCACCGATCTTACCGCTAAATCGAAAACCGCCGACGGATTAAGAGAACTCACGATAGTAGAAAAGGTTTCTCAAGGCGGTACCGACTGGGCAGGCTGGAGAGACGGTAGCAGAAGCTTCCTCACCTGGCCCGGAATTACCTATAGCGTATACAACGGTGACGACGGATGTAAGGTCCATGTAGAAGTTGCGTACAGCCTTCTCGGAATAGATAAGGGTGACACCGTAGGTCTGGCTCTCGGCGAGTGGTACGGTCAGGAGACGGCTAAGTGGTCTTGTCCTTTCTATACCAGCGGTACGCAGACTTTCGTAACCTCGGGCTGGGCAGTTAACGTCAATGATCCTTCCACGTCCCTTCACTGGGCGGCAGATAACTCCACCAAGGTAGTATACGTCGCAGAATAAAATCAATCTAATTTCTCCCGCGGAGCGATTCGCGGGAGAAATATCAACGGAGATAATTTTCATGACCGAAGAAAACAGAATAAAGAAGATCGAACTGAAGAAGAACGAAAAAATTCATCTAGAGATGATAGAAAATCAACTTCTCAACAGAAGATTGGTTAAGATCGCCCCCGAGGACGTCTGCATATCGTTCAAGAATATCAACAAGATATACCCCAATCATAAGCAGGCGGTATTTGATTTCGATTTGGACATAAAAGAGAAAGAATTCATCGTATTCGTAGGTCCGTCGGGTTGCGGCAAGTCTACGACTCTCAGAATGCTCGCGGGATTAGAGGATATCACGTACGGAGACCTCTTCATCGACGGCAAGTACGCCAACGACCTTATGCCCAAGGAGCGCGACGTCGCGATGGTCTTCCAAAACTACGCCCTCTATCCCAATATGAGCGTCTATGACAATATGGCTTTCTCCCTACAAGCGAGGAAGTATGACAAAAAGGAGATAGATAAAAGGGTAAGGCACGCCGCGAAGATCTTAGAGATAGAAGAATATCTCGACGTCAAGCCTGCCAATCTGTCGGGCGGTCAGAGACAAAGAGTCGCGCTCGGAAGAGCGATTGTTCGTAATGCTAAAGTTTTTCTTATGGACGAGCCTCTCAGCAATCTTGACGCCAAGTTGAGAGTACAGATGCGTAGCGAGATAGTCAAACTTCACAACCAAGTGGGAGCCACTACGGTGTACGTCACTCACGACCAGACCGAGGCAATGACCATGGCGACCAGGATAGTGGTAATGAAAGGCGGATATGTCCAACAGATAGGCACGCCCAAAGATATCTACAACAATCCTTCCAACGTTTTCGTCGCTAAGTTTATCGGTTCGCCCGCAATGAACGTACTCGACTGCGTCATAGAAGACGGCTCTATAGTCTTGCCCAACGGTCTTATTATACCCCTCACTGAGGCAAGACTCTCCGCTATCAAGGACTTCTATATCGACGAAATCGACTCTACGGAGAAGAATATCGCCGCACTGGAGCAGGAAATAGAGGATCGCGAATACGAGCTCACTCACCCCGATTACGTTAGAGCCGCAATTGCCTTCGACAAAAAACGTAACAAAATATCTTCCGAGATAGCCAAGTTGAGTGAAAAAATTAAAAAAGCCAAGCGCTCGTTTAAGGGCGACGACGTCATAGCGCCTCTTCAAGAGTCGTTGAGCCGTAAGAATGCAGAGTATGCGACATTCGTCGAGGAGCAAGAGGCTCTCCTTAAGTCGACGGAGTATAAGGAAGTCGTTCCGCGTAATTACGACAAGATTCGAAACACCGACGATTATCTCAATATCTATCGTCAGGACTTAGAGAAACTCCGCGCCGACCTCAAGTATTACAAGTCGTGTGCGGCAGGAGAAAACACCGCCTATCTATTCGGTATCCGCCCGGAAGAAATCTACTTCGACAACGATTCGGACGGATTGTCGGAGGAGTTTTCCGCCGATATTACCGTGGCGGAATTATTGGGACACGAGTACTTCATCCACTTCAACGTAGGAGATACCGACGTTACCGCCAAGCTCAATACCGAGGAACTCGTCGCGGGACAGACGATCGGGCTGAAGCTAGACCTCAAATATCTGCATATATTTGACAAACATAGCGAAAAACGCATTTTTTAGATAAAGGTGTAATATGTACAAAGATTTACTTCAAGACATAATGATAAAAGAGCGTGACTCCGTCAATGCGCTCATCGAGTCGACTAACACTCAATACGACGAGGTCATAGAGACTTTGCTTAACTGCAAGGGCAAGGTAGTATTCTTCGGAATCGGCAAGAGCGGTCATATCGGAGAGAAACTCGCCGCGACGTTTTCCAGTACTGGCACACCGTCTATATTCGTCCACGCGGCAGAGGCTCGTCACGGGGACTTCGGGATGATAGAGGCTCGCGACGTCGTCATATTGATGTCTCATAGCGGTACGACTTCAGAGACGGTCTCCGCCGTCGATACCCTCAAGACGATAGGCTGTAAGACGATAGCTTTTTGCCGAGACGGAGACACGACTTTGGCTAACCGATGCGATCTCCGTATAGGATATCCTTTCGGACAAGAGGCAGATCCTATGGGGGTTGCGCCCAGCAGCAGCACGACCGTGCAGTTGGTGCTAGGCGACGCGATAGGATTGACGCTGTCCTCTCTCAAGGGCTTCACCAGAGCGGATTTCGGCAAATTCCATCCGGGCGGAACTTTAGGGAAAATGCTCAATAAATAGTATTTGAGTTTTGGGTAACCGTATCGTATAATTAAGTAGACTAAACAAGGATTTTAGGAGAAAAAGATGAGTATACTCGTAGTGGGAAGTTTCGTGACGGATCTGGTAGCGACCACCGACAGAGCCCCGGAGGCGGGCGAATCCGTCAGAGGCAATTCTTTCAACATATATCAAGGAGGCAAAGGCATCAATCAAGCCGTTGCGGCTAAGCGTATGGGTGCCGACGTTATTATGGCAGGGTGTCTGGGCAACGACTCCTTCGGCGATGACTTCATCAAGACAATCGAGGCAGAGGGGATGTCTACCGAGTATATCAAGAGATCGGATTCGGCTACCGGGTGCAGTCTGATAGTATTGGATAAAAACGGGCAGAATCGTATCTGTATGACTCCGGGAGCCAACCTCGACTATGCTACGGAAGACTTATACGGTATCGAGAGTCTGATAGAAGATGCCGACGTCGTCGTTACGCAATGCGAGATGATTCCCGAGATTGTCGATGAATTAGCCGCACTGTGCTCTAAGCACAATAAGAAGTTCATTCTCAATCCGGCTCCCGCAAGAGCTTTGAGCGACGAGGTGATCTCCGCTACTTACGTTATTTCTCCCAACGAGACCGAGCTGGGAGTGATTATCGGTAGGACGCTAGTCAGCGACGAGGATTATATATCGGGTGCTCGAGAGTTGCTCGATAGAGGCGCCGACAACGTCGTCGTAACTCTCGGGAGCAGAGGAAGTCTTCTCGTCAATAAAGACGTCGTCGAGATAGTCCCGGCTAAGAAAGTCAAAGCCGTAGACACGGTAGGCGCGGGAGATTCTTTCACAGGGTCTCTGGCTGCCTTCATAGCAGAAGGCAAAGATGTTTTGTCCGCGATGAAACTCAGTACTGCAGTAGCCGGACTGCAAGTCACTCGTCGCGGAGCCATTCCATCTATGCCGTATAGAAAGGAGATAGAATAAGGAGTTATTACTAATGAAAAAGTCATTAAAAATATTTATGATTACCGTAGGAATAATCGTTTTGTTGCTATGCTTGATTATTGCAGGTTGCGACGAAAAACACACTCATAGTTACGTTATTTTTTCGACTTATAAAGAGGCTTCTTGTACGGAAGAGGGCGAGACGCGAGTATATTGCGAATGCGGCGAGTATATTTCCGAGACCATATCGGCTCCGGGGCATGACTACGGAGAGTGGACTACGATAGAAGAAGCCACCGTTACCGATGACGGGAAAAAACAACGCGAGTGTTCTCGTTGTTATGATATAGATGAGCGGATTATCCCTGCCACAGGTGTATCGGTATCCGCATATCCGTCGGTCTACGTGTCCTTCGACAATCCGGACAACAACGGCAACTTCTATGACTGTATTTCAGGCGACGCTATCTACAATCACTTGGGCGTATCCGAAGCGGAAGGTCGGTCGTCAAAAGGCGCTGTCTTCGACGGCACCGATTATTTGGAGATAAGTGCGGCTGCTCCGACGAGCAATTCCGCCTATACGGTCTCTTGCTGGATCAAGATCGATACGACGTCTCTAGAGACCGGTCGAGAGTACGTGATAGTAGGCTGGGGCGACGCTACTTCCAATCAAGGAACTGCGTTGACTGTCAAAAACAATCGTCTCTACGCAACCTTCTTGACTAATAGACCGGTATGCGATCTGCCTTCTGACTGCGCAACGGTCTGGCATCACGTCGCACTGACTTACGACGGCGCTACGCATAAATTGTACCTCGACGGCGACGAAAAGTCTTCTCTCACTCTTACCAACGGTATGGAAATAAGCGAGTCTCCTATATATGTCGGCGGATTGGACGGAGAAAAGAATTATTGCGGAAAAATAGACGAGCTGATGATATTCAACTCGGTAATAAACAACGAGGAGATAGTATATTATATGGATAATATAGGCAACTTAAGACTAAGCAATCCCACCAACGACATCCCCGTTTCGGACGGGAAAAAACAATTCGACGTCAACGGAACGTACATCACCAACGGCTGGAATAGGTTCTATTACGAGTACAACGGCACAGAGCTCGGCGTAGCCGTACATTTGCCCAGGAATTACGACCCCTATAAAACCTATCCGCTGCTTATATCGCTGCACGGCGACGGATATCTTAACAAGACCCTCGATCAGATAATGACCTGCGGTGATAATAACTTTGCAAAAAGCGCCATGTCTCTAGGCGAAGATTGCATAATCGTCATGCCAAACGCAGGGACGGAAGTTTGGCTCTATGTACCCGATATTAAGCAATATGTAGACAATCAATATCTTTCTAGAAGTTACGATATGTCGACAGCTGTCCCCAGTGCTGAATTGAATGCGGTCGACAATCTCATAGACGTACTTATCGCCAACTACCCCGTCGATAGAGATAGAGTCTATCTCGCGGGATATAGCAGAGGTTGTATGGCGTCTTTTTATCTGATGAATAAGAATCCCGAGCGTTTTTCCGCGGCAGTGCTTTGCTGCGGAGCGGGCGATTCCTCTATAATGCCCGACTTGGCATCCATACCGCTTTGGTTCTATTGCGGAGACCAAGACAACCTCGTATACTACAATGACTTCAAAAAACTCTACGACATATACGTAGAAGCAGGTGGTCAGGGACACTTCACAACCTGCCCCGGCGGCGACCACGGAGCCCCCGCTAGCTACGTCAACAACAATACGGAACTTATCGAGTGGGTCTTCTCACAGAAGAAATCTTCTTAAATTCCAACCGTACGACATTGTACGTACTATGCGCGGTTAGGATTACTTGTATTGTTAGCCTGTGACGGATATTCACGGTCCGACTCTGCTAAAAAGGATGTCATCCCGATATCATTTTTGTTGTATAAACACAAAAGTGCCCAAAATAGCATTTTTCGTATATAAAAATTAGCTTAACGAATGACTCGAAAACTACATAAATCCATCTAACAAAATACGCACCTCAAAATAGTGATTTATCTATGATAGCAGGGTATATATTCTAACATTCTCTTCCGTCGAACTTGAACTCGTCGATATATGACGGTTTCCGATACAATCTACCGAAAAATAGGATAAATTTACTTTTGCATTTTAGCCAACTATTTTTCTTCGATAGGCTTAAAGGTTTCCATAAATCGCTTAAGCAAAAAAGCGCAGA
>CAZTFQ010000008.1:0-2870 GCA_964613035.1 uncultured Christensenellaceae bacterium
TGGCCGATCACTCTCTCAAGTCGGCTACCAATCGTCGCCTTGGTGGGCCGTTACCCCGCCAACAAGCTAATTGGACGCGAGTCCATCCTCTACCGCCGGAGCTTTCACCGCTCCGGGAATCCCCGGTGTGGTCATATACGGTATTAGCGTCCGTTTCCAGACGTTATCCCATTGTAGAGGGCAGGTTGCTCACGTGTTACTCACCCGTTCGCCACTAAAGTATTGCTACTTCCGTTCGACTTGCATGTATTAGGCATGCCGCCAGCGTTCGTCCTGAGCCAGAATCAAACTCTTAAGTTCAATTATGGCTAAAAACATATTACTGGTGTAATAGTTTCTAAGCTCAAGTAAATTAACGTTGCACTCATACGAGTGCGGTTTAATCTTATCTTGCTAAAACCTGTCTGTTCAGTTTTCAAGGTACTCGCTACCGTTTTTTGCGATAGCCTTTATATAGTACAACGACTCAAAATCTTTGTCAACGATTTTTTAGAAGTTTTTTAAAATTTTTTTTACGAATTTTTTTCTGCTTTCGGACCGCTTAAAACCTAAGTTTTTTTGCGATTACGAACGTAGATCCGGACGTATCCGACAAAACTTCTACTCGTTGCGGTGTGACCTTGAGTCGTACACCATATCTGGCTTTTAATGTGCTCGCGCGCTGTTCTTTCCAAACGCGCAATGCCAATAATACTCTTAAAGAAAATCTTTGTCAACTACTTTTCGACAGTTTTTTTAAAAATTTTTTACTAATTTTTTCTCGCATCGAAATCGCCTGAAATCAAAGTTTCGGACGACCTCGAGTTATCCGATCGGACGTATCCGACAAAACCGTCTCGCGGTTGTGATTTCCTTTAATCGTAACTATATCGGCTTTTTAATGTACTCACGCGATTCCGTTTCCGGACGCGTAATTGCAATGATACTCGGAAAGGAATTCTTTGTCAACTACTTTTTCGACAAATATTTTTATTTTTTTCTCCTACACGTTTTTATCCTTAAAAACGCTCGTTCTTATAGAAAAACTCTCTGTCTCTGTCGCCGATTTCTTTCACGACTTTTGCGGGGACTCCCGCCACCACTACTCCGGCAGGTACGTCGGAAGTAACGACCGCTCCCGCAGCGACCACCGAACCGTCTCCTATCGAGACGCCGGGGATTATCGTCACGCCCGCGCATAGCCAGACGTCGTTGCCTATATGCACGTCCTTATTAAATTGATATCCGCCTTTTCTTTTTTCGGGTGCCACCGGATGCGACGCGGTAACTATTGTTACGTTGGGACCGAACATACAGCGGTCTCCTATATAAATATGACCGTCGTCGACGAGGACGAGATTGAAATTGGCGTAGAATCCGTCGCCCACGTGGACGTGCTTTCCTCCGAAGTTGGCACGGAAAGGAGGCTCTACGTAAGCGTTCTCTCCGCACTCTGCGAAAATTTTCTTAAGCATCTTGCCTCTCTTCGCCGCGGCGAACCCCGAAGTACGATTATATCGATTGACGCGGAGCTTATACAGCTCTTGCTTTATCATTATATGCATATCGCCGGGATCGTAAACCTTGCCGCTCTCCATCAGTTCCAGATTACGTTGTCTTTCTTCTTTATTCATATTTTTATCCTCTAGATTGTCGTTAGCACCATTATACAGACTCTTAAATATGCTGTCAACCTCAAAATCTTACCTATTATAAAACGCGCGTACGCGCACGCGCGCGAGAGACAGCAGAAAGATAACGGCTTTTGAATATCTTATTATCCCGTCGGCATTCTTTTAAGATTGTCTTTTTTAGCGATATGTAATATAATTATTGTATAAAAGATACAGAGGTTGATATGAAAGCTTATACGTACGTAGATAAGGACGATTTTCGTCTGACGGAAAAACCCGAGCCGTCAATTCTTTGCGACACCGACGCAATCGTAAGAGTGACTATGGCGAGTATCTGCTCGAGCGATATTCATATTAAACACGGAAGCGTCCCGAGAGCTGTCAAAGGAATAACCCTCGGACACGAGATGGTGGGAGTCGTAGAAAAAATCGGTTCTGCCGTGAAATCCGTCAATGTCGGAGACCGCGTCACCGTCAACGTGGAGACCTTTTGCGGGGAATGCTTTTTCTGCCGACGCGGCTACGTCAACAATTGCACAGATCCCGACGGCGGATGGGCGCTCGGGTGCAGAATAGACGGCGGTCAGACAAAACTGGTCAGGGTTCCGCACGCCGATACGGGACTCGACGTCATTCCTCCCTCGGTAACCGACAAGCAGGCACTTCTGGTAGGAGACGTCCTCGCTACGGGGTACTGGGCGGCTAAAATATCGGAAATTACCCCCGACGACCGAGTTTTAATCATCGGCGCGGGTCCCACGGGATTGTGCACTCTCATATGCACCGGATTAAAGGAGCCCAAAAGTATTATCGTATGCGAAAAAGATCCTGAGAGGATTGCTTTCGTGAAGTCGCACTATCCCGAAGTAGAAGTCGTTACGCCCGATAAATGCTTAGAGTACATCCGCAAAACCTCGCCTCACGGCGGAGCCGACGTAGTCATCGAGGTCGCGGGAGGAAAAGAAACTTTCCGTCTCGCCTGGGAATGCGCTCGCCCCAATGCCACAGTCACGATAGTCGCGTTGTATGAAGAAAATCAAATATTGCCTCTCCCCGAAATGTACGGTAAAAATTTAACTTTCAAAACGGGCGGCGTCGACGGTTGCGACTGCGCTCGACTTTTATCTCTGATAGCGGAAGGCAAAATCGACACGCTGCCCCTTATAACTCACACTTTCCCATTCTCTCGCATAGAAGAAGCCTACGACCTATTCGAAAACAAACGCGACGGCGTAATCAAAGTCGCGATAGATATGA
>CAZTFQ010000008.1:2970-67724 GCA_964613035.1 uncultured Christensenellaceae bacterium
TGGTCTACCTGACTGGAGTCGAACCAGCGGCCTTGAGAGTCGGAGTCTCACGCTCTATCCAACTGAGCTACAGGTAGATGACTACGACTTCAATTATAACCGCTCGGGTCTTATTTGGCAAGGAATTAATTTTTAGAGGACTGCTTTTAATTTCTATTTTCCTCTATCTAGGAGACTTTCCCGACGCATTGCATTACCAATTCGACAATCTCCTCAATCGGTCGCTTGCAATCTTCCAGGACCCATCGCTTAACGATTGCGACTACTCCCGAATAATAGAACTCGAACACGTACATTCTGTCTTCCTTTTTCACCCCGAACGTCGCCAGCGTCGGCTCGAAGACTTCTACGTATCTCTTGCGATGAATTTTATCCGCGCCGAAAAGTCTCGGATTGGCATACGCCAGTCTGTACACACGGACATTTTCTTTTACGAATTCGAAATACGGACAGAGATAGTCGGGCGTTATGAAATATCCCGACGGAGTTTCTCTCTCCCCTCCGTCATCCGTTTCGAACTTTTCGTAAAAACGAGAATTGAGCAAAGCGACCGTTTCTTGCAAGACGTCGTCCATCGAGTCGTAATGGAGATAGAACGTGGAGCGGTTGACGCCGGCTTTTTGGCAGAGCTCCTTGACCGTTATAAACTCATACTCCTTCTTCTCGAGTAACATCAGCAGAGCCTCGTCCATCAGAAGCGCGGTATTGAAATATTTGCTTTCGCTCTTGTTCATCTTGTCTCCGTTCTTTACTCTTCTTCACTTATTTCTTTTGCCAGACGAATGATGTCCGAGCCGTACTTCGCCTTGCCTCTGTTAAGAATCTTTTTATAGATAGGATAGTTAACGCCCGCTCCGAGTATTCCCAGAAGTCCTACCGCTATACCTACCGCCGTCAGAGCTATAGAGCCGTCGCCGATTACTTTCATCGACAGACACATCCCTACACCGAGGACCAGCGTGGATATCGTGCCGAAAGTATAGGCGAAGATATTGGCGGGACGCTTGGCTTTACGATCGAGCTTTTTTAATTGTACGACCTTGGTCGTGTCTTTTACCGCGTATTGATTGGCTATGGATTCCGCATAAATTTTGTCTGTGTTCATTTTGTTTCTCCTTTGATTTCGATGTCTAGATTATATCGCGGATAACGAAATAAGAGAACGACACGACGAGCCTTATTAGTCGATTTCTGCTTAATGATTTTAGCACGTAGAAAAAATTATTACAATCTCGGTATAGCTTTTTTTAATATATAATGATACAATATAATATAAGGAAACCGACCTATGAAAGAAGAAAAAACCAACGCCGTCAGACTGATGGCTCAGAAAAAACTTAATTTCCGTCTACACTCATATGATTCCGCGGAAGCTCTCAGCGGCACGGAGGTAGCGCAAGCGCTCGGTGAAGTTTGGGATACCGTATTCAAGACTTTGGTAACCGTAGGACGCTCCGGGGCGCATTACGTATATATGATCCCCGTCGCGGAAGAACTCGCTCTCAAGAAGGCAGCCTCTGCGGTAGGCGAAAAGAGCATTGAGATGATTAAGTCAAAAGAGCTCCTGCCTCTCACCGGATACGTACACGGAGGGTGCTCGCCCGTCGGAATGAAAAAGGCTTTCCCGACCGTCGCGGACGAATCGATGCAACTCTGCGAAAAAATCTTTTTCAGCGGCGGAAAAATCGGATTGCAGATAGAGACCTCTCCTGCGGAACTACTCAAAATCGTTACGCTGAAATTTGCCGATATTGTGAAAAAACTTTAGACGATATTGCGATTTTTCATATTTGTGATAAAATATTATCAGAACACTCGAGGAGGAAAAATATGGGAAAAGTTTTAGAGACAATCAAGTCGCGCAGAAGTATCAGACGATTCAAAAGCGATCCCGTCCCGACCGCTCTGATCGATAAGGTGATAGAAGCCGGGTTATATGCGGCGAGCGCAATGGGCAGACAAGAGTGTATAGTCGTTGCGATATCCGACCGCAACACTCGCGACAGACTCTCCGTCATCAACGCCTCGATTATGGGCAGAAGCGGATCCGATCCTTTTTACGGAGCACCCGTAATATTGATGGTTCTCGGTCCTAAAGATTATCCCCCGTATGTATGCGACGGGAGTTTAATGCTGGGCAATATGATGTTGGAAGCTCACGAGCTGGGACTGGGGAGTTGCTGGATACATCGCGCCAAGGAAGAATCCGACGTCCCCGAAGTAAGAGAGCTGCTGAAGAGTCTCGACGTCCCCGACGAATATGAGGGGATCGGTCATCTGGCACTCGGATACGTAGACGGCGAGTATCCCGTAGCGCACGAAAGAAAACCCGGCAGAGTCATCAAAATTCAATAAAAAAAGAGCGCAAGCTCTTTTCTTTTTATCAATTGACTCGCGGCAAAACTCTGCCGCGCGTCCTTATGTCGTACGATTGTTTTATTCCAGAGACGCTATTCCCGCGACGGTATCTACCGGCAAGCAATACACTATGCCGTGTGCGGGAGTCTGAACGCCGGCTTTTTCCATAATCGCTTTTATTATGGCGTCGCGATTGGTTCTGGACGCGACTATATGGACCATATCCTTTTCTTCTGAAATGCTCACTCCGAAAAACTTCGCCACTTCCGTGCCCGTGCCGTGGGCTCTTATAACGCTACCGCCCGTGGCCCCCGCCGACTTGGCGGCGTCCATGACCGATTCCGTGTTACCTTTGTCCACTACCGTGATAATGAGTACGTTTTTTGATAATTCCATATCGTTGCTCTCCTTGTTTTCAGATACGGCGTCACCTATAAAATGACGCTTGGAAGAAGTTCCCCCTATACAGTCCACCGGCACAAACAGTGCTATCCCGTTGCCGACCGCCTCGATGTTGAGACGGAGTTTCATACCTTTTAATATCGAGCTCTCACTCTCCCCCGGGACTATCGCCTCAAGTACTACTTTGTCTCTTCTCTCCAGTCCGAACAGGTCCAGAGTAGACTTACCCGCGGTGCCTTCACCGAATTTTTCGACGACTCTCTCCACTCCTTCTTCTCTCAGTAGCTGAAGATAGCCCTCTTTGTAATCTCTGTCCGTGATTATTATCAGATACTTATAGCCTGTCATAGTCGCTCCTATCCGATTATTTCTTCCGCCTCGGAATCCGTTTCGGAGCCCTCGACGAGTTCTTTTTTCGCTTTGCGTTTGTTGAGCTTGTTAAGCTTAATCTTATACACCAGACCCAGTATCTGTATGGCGACCAGAGGCGTCATCGCGACCATCGCCACTACGCCGAAACCTTCTCTCGCCACGTCGCCGCCCACTGCAGAGCAGACGCCCAGTGCAAAAGGCAATATGAACCCCGTCGCCATTGCGCCCGAAGCGACTCCGCCCGAGTCGAATGCAACCGCCGTGAATATATCCGGCACGAAGAACATCAACACCAGCGCTATCGCATAGCAAGGTATGAGGAACCACAGTATGTTGATGCCTAGCAGTATCCTCAGCATCGCCAGTCCGACAGAGACCGACACGCCTATCATCAACGAAAAACTGAGAGCTTTTTTCGGGATACCGCCCGAAGTTATCTCGTAGACCTGTTTGGTCAGCACGTGGACGGCGGGTTCTGCCGCTACAACGAAGAACCCCAGTATCATCCCTATCGGCACCGCTATCCAGTTGTATGACAACGAGCCGATCAGCTTCCCTAAGTAATTGCCCAGCGGCAAAAAGCCTACGTTGACGCCCAACAGGAACATAACCAATCCGACGTAAGTATATCCCACGCCGATTACTATTCTGCCGTTTTCTCTCTTACTGATTTTACTCCCGAACAATTGGAATAAGAAGAAAAACGCGACTATCGGAATAAAAGCTATCCCCACTTCCCCCAGATACGACGGCAGAGCCTTGACGTACGACAAGAACACGTCTCTGGACGTCCCGTCGAGCATCAGATTATATTGAGTTTCGGGGATGCTTTCGGGTTGGAAAATCAATCCGAGAATCATTACCGACAATATCGGACCGATCGAGCACAATGCAGTCAGACCGAAGCTGTCGTCTTTAGCTCCCGAGTCGCTTCTGGACGCGGCTATACCGGTACCTATCGCAATAATGAAAGGTACGCTCATCGGACCCGTCGTCACTCCGCCCGCGTCGAAAGAAAGGGGCAAGAACGCGTCCGGCACGAAAAACGCCATTACGAATATCACCAGATAGAAAAACAATAACAGATACTTTAACTTGATTTTGAATACTATCCTTAAGAAGGCTACTACCAAAAAGAGTCCCACTCCCACTCCTACCGAAATAATCAAAAGCCACTTGTTGATAGTGGACGACAATTGATCGGCAAGCACGGACAAGTCGGGTTCTGAAACGGTAATGAGCACTCCGATAACGAAGAATATGGGGATGATGAGCCACATCCTTTTCGTTTTTATGGTAGAATTACCGACGTATTCGCCTATAGGGGTCATCGCCACGTCGGCACCGAGCGAAAACAGTCCCATCCCGAGTACGATTAGGATGGCCCCGAGAATGAACGAAGTCAACATCGCGGCACTCACCGGCGCGATGCTGAACACGAGCATAAGAACTATAAGCGCTATGGGCAAAACTGAAGTCAAGGACTCTTTGACCTTATCGAGAATAACGGATTTATCACCGCTGACAAGACTTCTGAACCCGTCGTTACCTTTCCTCACGCACGCTCTCCTTAATCATATTATACGGTGATTATAACACGTCCGAGCGCTCTCGTAAAGATTTATTGAGCTCTGAAGAAAAAATTTCACTTAAACTTTTTCTTCTACGGGAGCGATTTCTTCTTCGGTCTTCTCTTCCCGGACCTCGGCGGTCTGAGCCTTTCTTAATCTCAACCAATTAAAAAAGCTATATAAGTCGTTGATTAAAAAGGCAACGAAACACATCAGCACCGGCAGATAGGCAAGGTCCTTAGAGACCGACATCGACCACAATACTATCAATACGACGTCGTTGGCGGCGTATGCCAGTCCGAAGTAAGGCGACCTTAAAAACGTATACGTCGACGCTAAAAAGGACGTTGCCACGGACACGGTAGATACAATCAGATTGTTTGTGTTAAGGGCTCCCAAAATGAAGTAAAAGGCACCCGTAACCACAGCTGTAAGTAAAAATATCACTACGTGACCGCGTGGGGAAACACGACGAATTTTCACCTCTCTCTTAGTCTTGTCCGATGTGTTTTTCATCCAAGAGACAGCCGATATCACTCCGCTGGGCAACGACATCCCGAGATATGTTATCATCTCGCCGTAATAGGATTCCGCATAGGATACTATCGCATACAATATCGCAAAAGCTATCATAAAAAACTGCCCTATGAAGTCTCCCTTGGCATTGAGTATCAATGCGGTCGCGCCTATTAGAGACGCTGCCAGACTGACGTAATTTTTATCCTCGCCTATAAAAAACGATACGATGATTATGACAACCGACAGTACCCATATAAAAATCTCTCTTTTCTTGAAGCCTGCTAAGAATTTTTTCATTTTTCCTCCAAAAAAATAAGCACCGCCCGCTTCTTCAGAGACCTAACGAAGCGACGATGCTACCCGGTGGCAGTATTTATTTTATATTTTTATTTTATCATTATTTATTAACGTCGGTCAATTCTTTTTATGCAACGTTTTGTTTTTACTTTTAATCTTTCTGATTAAAGGGTCGGTTACTTCGTTGACAAGAATGGCAAAAAAGATAATCGAAAAGCCGACTATGAGATAAGGCGTCAATCGCTCGTATCCGAGCGCGACGGAAAATAACGTTCCGAAAACAGCCTCCAGAGACAATATGACGGAAGTCTCCTCGGGCGGCACGTATCGCTGACCGAAGAGTTGCGCCCATTGCGTAAAAAGGGTACACGCCGTCGCCAGATACGTCAGCCTTAACAGCACGTCCGTATCGAGCGCGTACGCATCCGCTCCGTATACGGGCAGTTCCGCCGCGAGCGTTATACACCCCAGCAACACGCCTGCCGTAAGAATCTCCGTCGTAAGAACGGGAATCCGAGCGTCCTCGTCTTCCGCAAATCGCGCGTTGAAAATTATCTGTAGCGCAAAAAACACCCCCGACGATATCGTCAATCCGTCCCCGAGCCTCTCCGCGGCAGAAGACGTACCCGCACCGCCGTACGCGACCAGTCCAAGTCCGATCAATGCGAGTACAGCCGCCGCGACGTTGTATGCTTTAATCCGTTTTTTAAACAAAACTCGTAGCAAAAACGGACAAAACACGACGTATATAGCTGTCAGAAAAGCGTTTTTTGAAGGCGTCGTGTATGCAAGTCCTACCGTCTGCAATGCATATGCCGCTGCCAAAAACACTCCTAGCAACGCGCCGTGTAAGAATGTTTTTAGATTAATTCGAACGATTTTTTTAAAAGCGATTATAAATAAAAGTCCGCCCGCGACGAGAAATCTCGTCGCTATAACGAATATCGGCGGCAACTCCGTAATTGCGTCTTTAAGGACGATAAAAGACGTCCCCCATATGATAGTAGCGAAAAGTATCACGGTCCTGCTCGCGGCGCGCTTTATCCCGTCTCCTAAGTCGGAAAACTTCATACAATATTGTATTACGGATAACGTTAAGATAGTTCCTACAGAATATTTTTTAAATATTGCCCGGTTGCCGAGAAAGGATTTTTCGAGACGTCTTCGGGCGATCCTTCCGCTATCACTCTTCCGCCGCCGTCTCCCCCTTCGGGTCCCAGGTCTATAACGTAATCCGCCACCTTGATGACGTCCAGATTGTGTTCTATGACAACTACCGTATTCCCCTTGCCCCTGAGCCGCTCGAGCATCCCGACCAGTTTTTCCACGTCCGCGACGTGTAGCCCCGTCGTAGGCTCGTCCAAAATATAGAGGGTCTTGCCGGTACTTCTTTTAGCCAGCTCGGTAGCCAGTTTTATTCTCTGCGCCTCGCCGCCCGACAGAGTCGTGGACGGCTGTCCCAGTTTGACGTATCCTAAACCGACTTCTTCCAAAACCTTGATTTTATTATATATCTGCGGGATGTTTTCAAAAAACTTCACCGCTTCGGAAACGGTCATATCCAGGACGTCAAATATCGACTTGCCTTTATACTTCACTTCCAGAGTCTCGCGATTGTAACGCTTGCCTCCGCACACCTCGCAGGGCACGTAGACGTCGGGAAGGAAATGCATCTCTATCTTAATCATTCCGTCGCCTTGACAGTTTTCGCATCTGCCACCCTTGACGTTAAAGGAAAATCTGCCCGATTCGTAGCCGCGAGCTTTGGCGTCGGGAGTCTTAGCGAAGAGACTTCTTATCGCGGTAAACACCCCCGTATAAGTCGCGGGATTGGATCTCGGTGTCCTGCCTATGGGGCTCTGGTCTATCGCTATCACCTTATCCAGGTGCTCCAGTCCCTCTATGCCGTCGGATATGCCTTCCGGGAGCTTGCTGTTGTTGAGCCTGTTGGAGGCGTACGGATAAATAATGCCGTTGACCAGGCTTGACTTGCCGCTGCCCGACACGCCCGTGATCGCGGTGAGAAGCCCTATCGGAATAGACACGTCGATGCCTTTCAGATTATTTTGACGTGCGCCTTTTACCGTCAAATATCTGCCGTCCGGCTTAACTCTGACCTCGGGGACGGGCAATCTCCTTCTTCCCGACAAATAGTCTCCGGTTATAGACCTAGGAGAATTCATTATATCCTCTATAGTGCCATGAGCGACCAGTTCTCCGCCGTTGACGCCCGCACCAGGTCCGATGTCGATAATGTGATCGGCGGCTCTAATCGTGTCCTCGTCGTGTTCTACGACTATGAGCGTATTGCCGAGGTCTCTGAGCCTCTTGAGCGTCGCCAGCAACTTATCGTTGTCGCGCTGATGAAGTCCTATACTGGGCTCGTCCAAAATGTACAAAACGCCCGTCAAACCACTACCTATCTGCGTAGCCAGTCTTATTCTCTGACTTTCTCCGCCCGACAGAGTCGCGGCGGGTCTTGCCAGAGTGAGATAATTGAGTCCGACGTCGTTAAGAAAACGCACTCTTTCGTTGAGTTCTTTAAGAATGGGCGCCGCTATCAACGAGTCCCTGTCGTTAAGTTTCAGTTCCGCGAAAAACTTCTTCAGCTCCACCATCGACAACATGGAAACTTCATAGATATTTTTACCTCCGACGGTCACCGCCAGAGCTTCTTTTTTCAACCTCTTCCCGTGGCAAGAAGGGCACTCCTTCTCGACCATCATTTTTTCTATCTCTCCCCTTATCCATTCCGAGCTCGTCTCTTGATATCTGCGAAGTAGATTGGGGATTATCCCCTCAAACTTGGTATCGAAGCTGTATACACCCGATTTGAATTCCATATCGAGGCTGAGTTTTTCGCCGCCGTTACCGTAAAAAATCACCTTCTTGGCTTCTTCCGACAGGTCCTTAAAAGGCGTACGCGTAGAAAACCCGTACATTCTCCCGAGTGCTTCCAGTTGCTTTATCAGCCATCTGTAACCGTCGAATATACTATTGGTCGCGCGCAGAGCCCCCTCTCTTATGGAGAGATTCTCGTCCACGATGACTCTTGCGGGGTCTATATCCGTTTTATACCCCAGCCCCGTACAATCCGGACACGCGCCGAAAGGATTGTTAAACGAAAACGTTCTCGGTGCCAACTCGGGAATGTTGACGTCGCAGTCGGGGCAGGAATACAGAGTGGAGTACAGAGTCTCCGTGCCCGCATAATCTATCACGACGAGACCTTTAGCTATCTTGAGCGCCAGCTCCACACTGTCGGTCAATCTGCGGTCGATGCCTTCTTTTAACACCAGTCTGTCCACTATGACGTACAGGTCGTGCTTTTGCTTTTTATCGAGAGATATCTCGTCCTCCGCGGTATAGAATTTACCGTCTATCTTGAATCTCTGATATCCTTCCTTTATAAACCCTTGCAATTGCGTATGATAATCGCCCTTGCGCCCTCTTACGAAAGGCGCCATAACCATAATCTTGGTGCCGACGTCGTGCGCCTTAATCATATCGATAATCTGGTCTATGGATATACTTTCCACGACTTTACCGCACTTGGGACAATGCGGAACGCCGATCCTCGCGAACAACAGTCTCAGATAGTCGTATATCTCCGTAACCGTGCCCACCGTAGAACGAGGGTTTTTACTGGTGGTCTTTTGGTCTATCGAAATAGCCGGCGATAGCCCTTCTATCGACTCCACCTGAGGCTTGTCCATCTGTCCGAGAAACTGTCTCGCGTAGCTTGAGAGGCTCTCCACGTATCTCCGCTGACCTTCCGCAAAAATCGTATCGAAAGCCAAACTGGACTTACCGCTACCCGATAGTCCCGTCACCACGACCAGCTTGTTACGCGGAATCGTAACGTCTATATTCTTCAAATTGTGCTCTCTGGCGCCTTTGATAACGATGTTCTCTAACATTTACTCAACCTCTTCCAATTCCTTTCGAAGTCCTTCTATCCTGTCTCTTAGTACTATCGCGCCCTCGAAGTCATACTGCGAAGCGGCTACTTTCATCAACGCGCGCAAGCGGTCTATCTCCTTATAAATATCCCTCTTGTCGCGACCGCGGACGTCGGTCTCTTCGGATGCTTTGTGCGAAATCTCTATCGTATTCTTAATATCTTTGACTATAGTACGCGGAATTATGCCGTGTTCTCGGTTGTACGCTTGCTGAAGCTCTCTTCTGCGGTTGGTTTCGTCGATAGCGGCTTTCATACTTCCCGTGACTGTGTCCGCATACATAATAACCCGACCTTCCGCGTTACGCGCGGCTCTTCCTATCGTCTGAATCAGGCTTGAACGACTGCGCAAAAAGCCTTCTTTGTCGGCGTCGAGTATAGCCACCAGCTTAACCTCGGGCATATCGAGACCTTCTCTTAAAAGATTGATTCCGACCAGAACGTCGAACTCGCCTTTTCTCAGAGCCGTTATGATGTTGATACGCTCCAGTGCCTCTATATCGCTGTGCATATAAGTCGTTTTCACGCCGTGTTCTTTGAGATAGAGCGTAAGGCTCTCCGCCATCTTTTTCGTAAGAGTGGTGACCAGCACTCTGCCGCCGCTGTCGACGGTACGGTTGATCTCTCCTATCAGGTGATCTATCTGATGTTCCGTAGGCACGATCTCGATCTCGGGATCCACCAGTCCCGTCGGACGGAGTATCTGTTCCACCACCTGCCCCGCTTCGTTGAGCTCGTACTCCTGCGGCGTGGCGCTCATACATATAACCTGCTTAAACCGCCGGTTGAACTCCTGAAAATTGAGCGGACGGTTGTCAAACGCTGCCGGCAGTCTGAATCCGTACTCGACGAGGCTCTCTTTTCTGGCACGGTCGCCGTTGTACATTCCTCGTATCTGCGGAATGGTTATATGACTCTCGTCGATAAAGAGCAAAAAGTCTTCAGGGAAATAATCCATCAGTGTAAAAGGCGGTTCTCCCGGAGATCTGCCGTCGAAGTATCTGGAATAGTTTTCTATGCCGGAAGTATACCCGATGCCCTTAATCATTTCTATATCGTAACTGACCCTCTCGCGGATCCGCTGGGTTTCTATGAGCTTGCCGTTGTCCTTAAAATAACTCTCCCTCTCCACCATATCGAGATAGATTCTATCAAGAATATCGTCCAGACCGTCCTCCTTAACGACGTAGTGCGTCGCGGGGAATATCGGGGCGTGTTCCAAGACGGATATCGTCTTACCCGAAAGGATGTCGAACTCGGAGATTCTCTCTACCGTATCTCCGAAAAATTCCACCCTTACTCCTATATCGGACATATGCGACGGAGCTATCTCCACGATGTCGCCCTTAACTCTGAACGTAGAACGGACAAAGTCCATATCCGATCTCTTATATTGAATAGCGACCAGCTTGTCTATGAGAACGTCTCGGTCCAATTCCATATCGGGACGGAGAGATATCATATGAGTGAAATATTCCTCAGGCTCGCCCAATCCGTATATGCAAGAGACCGACGCCACGACTATTACGTCTCTTCTCTCACCCAGAGAGGAGGTGGCGGAGTGACGGAGTTTGTCTATCTCGTCGTTGGTTTCGATTTCTTTTTCTATATAAGTATCGCTGCGCGCTATGTACGCCTCGGGCTGATAATAGTCGTAGTAGGACACGAAGTATTCCACCCTGTTGTCGGGGAAGAGCTCTCTCAGCTCGTTGCACAATTGCGCCGCCAGAGTCTTGTTGTGAGCGATGACCAGCGTGGGCTTGTTTACCTTCTCTATAACCGACGCCATCGTGTACGTCTTGCCCGAACCCGTCACGCCGAGAAGGACTTGCGTACGCAAGCCGTCTTCTATACCCTCCACCAGCTTCTCTATAGCCTGAGCCTGATCTCCCTTGGGGGAATACTTGTCGCTTAGCTTAAAGTCCATAGTACTGTTCCTATTATGCCCTTATAGTATATAACCAACGGGAAAATCAGTCAAACATTTGTTCATATCGACTGCTGATTTTCTTTTGTAGAAAACTCCGCATTCAATCGATTAATATTTAGAAAACCGCATTTGGTGTCCCCATATATCGTTTTAAGTAACCCGATTTCAAATATTATCATTAAAAATAGAAAACGACCGCAATCGCGGTCGTAGGAAATAATATCGTGTTTCATTTCATTGATTATAGGCAAGAAGTATTTTCAGTCCGTTGAGAGACAACGCCCTGTCAACCACGTCGAATACGGTGCTGCCGCCTTTCACTATTATCTCGCTCATTCCGCCGGTCGCGACGACCTTGGCGTCGAAAAAGCCCGTCTCCTCTTTAATCTTCTTGACGGTGTATTCCACCAATCCGATGAAGCCGTATATTACGCCTGCCTGCATATTGCCTATCGTGGTTTTGTTGACGACTTTCTCGGGTTTAGTCAGCTCGAAGCGAGGAAGCTTAGCCGCAGTGTTGACGAGAGCCTCTGCGGAAGACTTGATACCGGGAGCAATCGCTCCTCCTAAAAAAGTCCCCTCTCCGTCCACCACGCCGTACGTCGTAGTCGTGCCGAAGTCTACCGTAATGACCGGACCGCCGTATCCGACGTATGCCGCCACCGCGTTGAGAATACGATCTCCGCCGAGATCCGCCCTCTTGTCGTAATCTATTTTTATGGGCATCTTAATATCCGCACCGACCATCACGGGTTTAATTCCCATATAGTAAGAGCACATATGTTCCAGCGTATAATTGAGCGTAGGAGCGACAGACGAAAGAATAATTCCGTCCACGTCCGAGAACGCATGTCCGTTGTTTTTCAACAGATCGTATAAAAGCATCCCGTACTCGTCGGCGGTTTTTTTGTGATCGGTCGCTATTCTAAAAGTCTCCACAGCACCGTTGCCGTCCATAAGTCCGATTTTTATGTTGGTGTTTCCAACGTCCATTAACAGTTTCATAATAATATGATTATATACGATTATTAAATATTTTTCAACAACTTATTAAAAAGGTCCCGCCATATGACGAAACCTTTTATCCGTTTTCCTTTTATCATACCCCGCGCAGCTCTCCGAGCAACATCTCATACCCCGCGACGAGTCTATGATATCGGAAAGTTGCCAAGTCGTGATCGCTTTTTTTATTACGCAAAAACCACAACGCGTCCATTTCTTCCACACAGCTTTTGCCCGTTTTCAGAGCCTCTTTTATAAGCTCTACGTCGGGATTGTTGTTACGAATAGATCTGCATACGCGAGTATGAACGACAGCCCATTTCAAAAGAGACAGTCCGAAGCATGCTTCACGAAGTTCTAGTCCGCCGTTATCGGCATCGCTAAGTCTTATTTCAATATCGTTAAGGAGTTTTTCCGTATCTTTTAATTCTGCCTCGGTAAGTAATTCGTCTCGCCTAAAATATGCGGTCGGGTCGGAATAATCGTCGTAATCGACCTGCATACAATCCAGTCCTCTGATATACAGTGCACTGAAAAGGTACGGTATCATATGGATAGGCTGAGTCTGTAGATTGATATATCTGCCGAGATCGGCAACAACATCCGATAACGGAGCACTGTATATCTCTCGGTCGAGCCAATTCTTAAGATTGTTTTCCGAAAACTTATCGGCATTCCAAGCATAACACGCCCCTACGCCCTCTGCGAAAAAGGACATCACAAGGGTCTGCGCGTACGATCCGTCGCCCCACTCTGTGTTAAGGAGTCCCTCCGCACCGAATTTTTTTCCGTAACAGGCGGCTTCTCGAATATTAGCCAGCATATTGTCCGTCTTGCCGGTCAGATTATTACAAAGCGACGATGACGGACATACGAAGAATCTTTTTTTCTTATCCGCATATATCTTACACGCGTCGTCGTTGAACGCCCCGGCGTCGTACCGCCATTCCAAAAACACGACGTCTCCCAGTCTGTCTAGCTTGTCGGGATGATTATGAGCCACATCGCCCCACATCATCGGAACGAGCCCTCTTTCCCTGACGTCGTCACAAATCTTACCTATGAAATTGAAATACGTTTCGCCGTCATCGTCGAGTTTCTTATCGCCGAACAGCGTATCGAAAGGTTCGTCTCCGCCGATATTAAACGTCTTGACATCTCCGAAGCACGGCAACATCTCGTCAAAAAGCCTCTTAACAAATTCTACGCTCTCTTCTTTAGTCGGATCGAGCGTGCCCGCAGGACAATGAAGTCCGCCTTCCGACCAGTCGAATCCTCCCGGAGAATGCGCCAGATCTTTGAATTCATCCTGATTGAGCCAATACGTCATATGCCCGTAACTGTTGCCGCACGGAACGAGGTCGACAAATCTCTCTTCCGCATACCTCTTGAGCTCGACAACGTCCTCGGCGGTCAGATAATCGTCGGGCGAAGAATAATATTTGCCTAGAGACGGATAATAAAAAGCCCGACCTTCCACGTATAGTTGTAACATATTGACTTTAAGATCGGACAAAAAGTCTACCAACTTAAACAACGTCTCTCTCGTAGGAACCTTGCCTCTGGAAATATCCAACATAAATCCGCGAGAAGAAAAATCCGGACGATCCGATATTTCAAGATACGGCAACTTTTCGCCGCTGCTTTTAATCACTTGAATAAGCGTCAACACGGCGTAATGAAGTCCTTTCTCGGACCCTGCAACAAGCAATATGCCGTCACAGTCTATATCAATGCGGTAATTTTCTTCTCCCGTCTCAGTGCTTATACTCGCGCACAGAGGCGTTCCGTCAGCCAAAAAACACTCCTTGAGCTTACTTATCGAATGAGAAGAAAACACATCTTCATTGATGACTTTTACGCCTCTAAAAGGCAAAAAGCCGTCTTTTATAACGACTTTTTTAGGTTCGGGAACAATAATTACTTTACTTTGCATATCTCGCTCCATTTCTTTTTAAGTATCGGGAAGAAATTACCTCCCTGCACGGTGCGGTTACGGAAATTGTAATACTTGGGTTCTACAGCGTCTATCCAGTCGGAGAACGGAACCCTCTGCTCGGTATCACGGAAAAACTTATCCACCATAGCGGCGTATCTGTCGACGTCTGCGGCATTGCCCATAGACGCCGTCCAAAACATCCAGTCCGTCTTGACGTAACTGCTACGGTTGTCGAGAGGTATGCCGTAAGGAGCCGCCACCGTGTCGTAATAACGAAGTTCCGACTCGACCAGGTCGGAGAACATCCCTCCGTCTAAAAGTATATCGACAGCCATGTTGTACTTCATGCTGTAGCTCCCGAGATTATCGCAATTGAGTACGGTGTGATCGCCGTCGCGATAGAGTTTCTTCCACTCGGCGGCGTAATTACGCGCTACATCGAGATACTTGGCGGAAAGGTCTGCTCTACCCAAGACTCTCATTATCTCCGAGTAACAATATATCCCCGTGATAGCCTTAACGGCGAGATTGGCGTTCTTGTCAAGATGCCCCGAAAAGTCGTCCGTACAAAGCTGATTGGCAGGAATTAGACCGTATTCCACCAGATACTCAACCCACTCGGAGAACAAGTCCGCGTTGTCTTCTAATATATACTTGTCGCCGGATACGGCATAGTATAGCCACGACATTATTATCATGTTACCGCTCTCTTCTACAGGCATCTGACGATTGAAGTCGTACAACTCGTGCTTATACGGCATCTGGTAATAAAACGGCAAGCTCTCCGGCTTATGCCAGTCGTGTACGGCGAGGTCACTGCATTCGGGCTGATTCTTGATAGCGTAATATTGCCCGAGACAATACGGATATATACCCACGTCGTGAGGAGCGAACCTCTCTCTCCAGCCGGGCATACGCGAATATTTGAATATCGGTAGCAACATCCCCTTGACCAGCTCGGGATTGTAGACGAGATACAACGGAATCGACGGATAACTGACGTCTACCGTGGCTATACAACCGTCCGAATTACATTCTTTGGATAAAAACAACAGATTTCCGTCCTTGTCGGCAACCAGCTTGTGCGCGGCTATCGACTGACGAAGAGAGGCATACAAAACAAGTAAATAATCCTCTCCGTACCCCTCGGCGTCACGGCGCAGTCTCTCGTCGAATTCTCTCGCAAGAGCGATTATATTGCCCCTCTCCCTGTACGCATACTCTATCGCGTCGAATATCGTCTTACCGTTACGTTGCCAGTAATTATTGAGATACTGCCCGAAATAGAAAATGGACACGATATCGTCAAAAGCCACCGTAAAAAACGACTCCACACTCTTAGTCTTACCCTCCGCGTTACGCACGACTATCCATTGTCTGTCGTCGAGCTTATATGAAGACGCGCTCTTGCCGCTGAGATACATATAGCCCCAGTCGGCTCCGACCTCGTCCATACTGTTGCTCAGAGGATACTGACGGAGTAGTCCCATCCCGACCGTCTCACAGCCCTCCAGGACGTATCTGTTGACGCGGACTTCTTCCGTACGATCTTCTCTGAAGCACGTATCGAAACACGCCCGCTCTTCCATATGTAGCTCTACTTCTATCTCGTGGGCAGAGTCGGACTCGTATGTATAATTGACGTAACACACCGGTAAGGATAATATATCAGGATTGTCGGGCATAAGTGGCGACAAAAACTCGACGGAGAATTTTCCGTCGGATAATTCATAATTATATCTCGTAAAAAACGCTTCCTCTTCAGTAGACTCCAAAACCAGCGCGGGGCAATCGCCTCTTCCTAAAAATCTGTACTCCTCCCCGTCTATACGGAGTATTCCTACGATAGGCTTGGGCTCGCCGTGCCAAAACACAACGTCACTCTCGGCAGGATTGTCCGAGGGGGACCAAAAAGAAAAATACGGGTCCTTAACCAGTAACGGATATGCGGGTAGACGACGTTCTCGTAAAATCATAATATAGCTTCTTCCTAAGATGATAATATATTTTTTATTAAAAACGTTGCTTTGTCAACATTTTTGAGTTGCTTATAGCTAGTTTTCTTTGTCTTTTTATTAAGACGCCGCCTCTCGGACGTTGACCCGATCGGCGACATACGAGGGCGCCCGCCCGAGGCGGGCACCCTTTAATTTTAGCGTAGTATACGCTTATTCCGAAGATTACTCCGCTTCGGAAGCCGGTACGGAAAGAACGGCATTCTCACCGAAAGTGATTCCGCTATCGGTGATATTCCAGACGCCTGCGGTATAACCGCTACAATCGCTGGCAAGAAGTTCTTCCAGGGAGTTATATTGCTCTACGTTCCAACCGTTTTGTACGGCACCGTTGGCAGCATCGTACGGAGCTTTCTGGAGCGTTACGTCGCTGTTGACTATAACTTTGACATTCTGCGCATAGCTCCAACCGCAACCTTTACCTGCTATCGCGCCGACTTGAGTATTATCTACTTCCAATCCGTCTGCGAATCTCAAATTAACGATGATGTTATTGAAATTGCTCGGGAACACGCATCCCGCTATAGGACCTGCAGCTACATAGTTAAGGTCACCGGAGATACCTGCGGGATTCTTTTCGAAAACAAAATCGATGTAAACGTTATCGAGCAACGCATTGTCGTTGAGACTCATAAAGACGCCAGTTGCTGCGTTAGTATCATATGCACTCTTTACGTTAATGAAAGCAATATTCTTAACCGTGCCTTTCAAACAATTGAAAAATCCTCCGTTCCAGCCGGTTGCAAGAGTAAAGTCGGAGATTGCATATCCTTGACCGTCTAAAATGCCTGTAAAATTAAGACATACATATTTCCAATTGTTGAGTGCTTTATTGCCTATGCTTATGTTATTGGTAAGCACGAATTTTCCGTCGGGATGAGCGGCAAACTTCGTATTGACGTCTTCTTCCGTGGATATCCAATAAACAAGAGACGCCGTAACTTTGAAAGACACCGCTTCGTTATTGCCGCACTGAGCGCTGAGAGTAGCTTCGCCTTCGCCTTTGACTCTGACTTTAATTACGCCGCCGTCGAGGAAAAGCTCCGCTACGTCGGAATTGCTGGAATTCAATTTGACCGATGCGGGGACGTCTACCGCAGAGCCGTCTTTTTGACCGCTGATCACGACGTCGAGGACCTTCTCGGTCTCGAATTGTACGTCGAGGTCGCCGCCGTCATAGACGAGTTCTACGAGAGAATCGGGATCTACGAGGGTTACTTTGAAAGATTTTTCCACTGTATCTATTTTAAGAGTTACGGTGGTCTCGCCTATTCCTGAGGGAGTAATGACGATGTTGAGACCTTCTATTGCAACCGTAGCGACGTCTTCATTAGAAGACTCTACCGTCGCTATAGAGGGGATCGCCGTGAGATCGTCGAGATAATTCTTACCGGAGACCGCTACGTTGATGGCGGACATATCTTCTGCATACACTTCATTGACGTCTTGTATATCGTTAATGAAGTACTCGGGAGCCTGCGTAAGAGTTACGTTGATATTGATAGTGGTGCTACCTACGGTGATACTGAGTACGGCAGAACCTTCTCCTACGTATTCTACATAGAAACCTTCGTCTTCATCATATACGAGTCGAGCCACTTCTTCATTGGTAGAAGAGAGCGTGAAGATATCCTCGCTGTATTCATCCGTCACCTGACCGTTGTTGAGGATACTGAAGCCGAGTCCCTCCGCATTGGGGAGTTGAGCACCGTATTCCTTATTGATATTCTTGGAGCCGTTATAATGCACGTCCCATTCGGGCGTAGCCTCGAGAACGAGCATATCGTGGAAATAGACGGCGCCTTCTCTTATAGACCATACGCCTTCGTTAAGCCAAGCATTGTCGGCAGAATTGATTGCACTGTAAGTATCGGTATATACACCCGTATTACTTGTAATGTATTCAGCCACGCCTTGAGCGGCTTCCTTGATGTATAATCCGTCGAATGACGGAGCCGTAACGGGTTTTCCGTAGCTCATGACGGCGACGTTCTCCACTTTACCGGCCCAAGCGCCCGCCGTAACGGCGACCGCCGCTATATTTTCGAGATAATCTTCACCGTCTGTACTGAGATTGAGAACAACGTTTTTAATCTTACCGGTGATGGTAGACGCCAGTCCTGCACCTCCGTCAGAATCACTATATTGATACGTATATTTGAGACAATAATCGATATAAACGTTTTCTACCACACCGTTTTCACCGATAATTCCGAAGAAAGAGTTGTTACGACAGAAAGTAGGATTGGCGAAAAAGCCGACGAAAGCCACGTCTCTGATAACGCCGTCCATTCTCTGAGATATACCCTTACAATCTCCGTCCATCAGACGACCTTTAAGTATTTTATGACCTCTGCCGTCAAATACTCCCGTGAAAGGATATTGTTTTGAAGGATCATTGGGGTCATACACTCCGAAAAGCGGATTCCAATTGCCGTCGTGGAAGAATTCATCATTCCAGTCGATATCTTGAGTAAGATAATATTTTGCGCTCAAGTCATTGTAAATAGCCTTTAACCCTGCTTTGTTCGAAATTGCGATATAACCGACGTAGCTGCGGCAGGATATATCTTCTATACGGACGAGTTCTATATCGTTGTATTTGACGATAAGGGCTACTTCTCCGTCCGAGGATGCTACGATCTCGCCGTTGTCGTTAACTATGGCTATCTCTTCGTTATCGATAGAGACGGAGAGAGCTATATCGGAGTTTTCCACGCCGTCTACGAGAGCCTTCACTCTAACGGTGGGGACGACGTTGCCATCTTCTAGCCCGGAGAGGACTTCTTTTCCGCTAAGCGTGACTTCTGCGGTGAGGTAGCTCGCCACTACCGTGACGTCACCATTGACCACATAACTATCGTCGATTTTCTGTCCGTCTACGTACCAGCCGAGGAGGGTTCCGTTCTCTATAGACGCAGAGGGAAGCTGACCTATAGCCTGACTTCCGACGATGTTTCTGGTGGCTTCACTGCCGCTACCGAGACCGTAATTAAAGGTGACCGTATTGGCGCGTAAGAAGCTCGCCGATATAGCCAGATCGGAAGATACGTTGGAGATAACGTAAGTGTTACCGTCTACGGTTGCAGGGGCGGAGTTGACCAAAAGGGAGCCCAGCACGTAATGCTCGTCGGGCGTAACGGTCAAGGTCACGGAACCTCCTGCGACGACCGTAGAGACGTTGGCTGTAACGGAACCGTTTTCGCAAGTACCGACGGTGACGTTATAGAGTCTGATGAAGGTAGCCGATACGGTGATGTCGGACGTGACGTTTTCTACCACGTAGGACAACCCCTCTACGGTGACCTCTGCGTCGTTGATCGAGAGAGAGCTCAATACGTATCCCTCGTCGGGCGCGATTGTAAGGGTGAGGTTTTCACCCTCTTTGATTGTTTCGACGTCAGCCGTGACGGAGCCGTGCTCGGACTCTTGAATGGTGACGTTGTAGGTAGTGTCGCATGCAACGAGAGATATTAGAGCCAGGATAACCAGCACTACCGACAAGCAAGTCAAAACTTTCTTTTTCATGTTTCTTCTCCTTATAGAATTATTTTTAATGGAAATTATCCATCAAATCTGAATTGATCCTCTAGAAGAGGTGTTTTAAGGTCGGGAGAGCATTGCTCGAGACGTTCCAGACCTGCGTCGAGAACGATCCGAAGGGCGCATATTCCGCTACCGCGGAGGACTCGGATCTATACATCTTACAATTGGATACTATACCGTTGTTATAGGATATCGCGTTGACGATACAATCGGTAGTACCAGTTACGATTCCGATGCAATCTTTTGCCACACCCTGATCCAATCCGATGATTACGCCGAGGAATATGTTTTCGCCGGAAGCCTCGGACACGTCCACGTACGAAATACAATTGTAGATACGACCTCTGTACTCGTTGGTTCCGCATATACCCGCACCGGTACGATAATTCGTCGGGCTGCCGGCACTGACTTTGGCTCTGACTACGATATTCTCGATAATACCGGTATTAAACGAAACGATACCGTATGTTTCTTGTTGCGTTTCTCCGGAATTAGGACAAAATTCAATATCGACGAAGTTGGTGTTACGGATAATCGCGGTGGTTGCCGTACGGCCCCAGATACCTCTATTCCATCCGACGACTTTTGCGTTACTGACGGTACAACCGTTGCCGTCGAAGACTCCTCCGAAGTAGGCGTCGTCGGAATCGTTGTTCGACCACGGAGTAATCGTATTAAAAGTCTTACCGCCGAAGTCGATATCGTTGACGAGGCAATAGTTGTACTTAAGATTGTTTTTCATAGCCTGCAATTGTTCTGCGGTAGAAATCTGATGCCATTCCGTGACACTTACTTTAATGAAGTCCGGATAATCGTCTTCTATATAGCGGATGCTGATATAGCAAGACCCTGCGCCCGTGGCGGTTATGATACCGTCCGCGGATACCGTGGCAACGTATGGGTCTGAAGACTCATAGCTGAGGTCCGTATCGATCGTCGTACCGTGATTATCTTTAAGTATTATATTCTCGGTGTTTTCGAGAGCGGGATTGTTATAATCCAGTGCGACGTTGGAATTATCGGCAGTAAGGACGGTCCCCGTTACTATTATTCTTACGGTTGCATTGGAACCGTTAAAAAGCGATACGTTAAGCGTAACCACACCCTTTGCTCTGGCAAAGAATGATAACGAATTGTCTTCGTTCTCTTCGACGGAGACTATGTTGGAGTCGTTGTCTTCAACGTTCCAGTCCATCTCGATACCTTTTACGTTGGCGGGAGCAACGGTGTATCTGAAACCTTGCGCCATATACATAGTAGCGTTGTCGAAGGAGACCTCTGGATAATTATTGAGTGCGGGAATGTCAAGACCGGTCTTTTTCCAGACTTTATCGGAGAAAACGTGCAATTGAGTTCCCTTTAAGAATGCCTCATCGCTGTTAAAGACGCCGCAATCCGTAAAAGATCCGAGCGAATTGGAAAACTCCGCATACATGGGAAGCGTTGCGTCGGTACATATCGCATAGCAGTTTTCTACGACGCCGCAGTTGTAACCAATCAATGCGCCGCAATTATTATAAGTACGCGCCGCGGTGACTTTGATTATACAGTTGCGAATGATACCCGTCTGGGCATTGGTAGCGACTATGCCGCCGTGGGCGTTCCAGTTGCTGGGACCGTCGTTTTTGATGGTGTTTTCCAGATAACAGTTTTCTATAAGACCTTTATTGAAAGAAACAATACTTCCGACCTTGTTAGAAGTGTCGGCATTGACGAGGTTGATGACGGAGAGGTTGCGGATAATAGCGGTCGTATTGGTCTGACCGATAATACCGTTGTTCCAGCCGGCTTGAATATTGATATTCTTGATAGCGTAGCCCTGACCGTCGAGAATGCCGCCGAAATAGGAGCTGTCCGGAACGTTGTCGCCAGCCCATTTTGTCACGCCGTCCCAGGTTTTTCCTTGAAAGTCGATATCAGAGACCAACTTGAAGATTCCGTTGATATCGCTACGCATATACTCCATATCGTCGGGAGTGGAGATAGCGTACCAGCTCTCAACGTTGACTACGGCAACTTCTGATGAATCCGCCACCGAGGCGGTTACCGTTACGTTACCGCTCTTCTTGGCTGTAAGAACGGCTGAAGAAGTCTTCCCGTCGTATTTTACGCTGACGATGCTCTCGTCGGAGGATTCCCATATGACGCTACTTGAGGTGAGATTCAATTTTCCGCTCTTACCGGAGACCGTGATATTGGCGGTATTAGCTCCGTTGGGGTGAAGGGTCACATCCGTTTCGGACAGAGTGATCTGAACGACTTTCTCGACTTTTACTTCACAGACCGCCGTTTGACCGGAGGCTGTAGTTGCGGTTATTTTCACGTACGGAGCCGAGACGTCTTGGGCGTCCTTTCTGCTCTTAGTGATTTTATTACCCGTAACGATACCGTTGTCGTCTACCGAGACGTATTCTTCGTCTTCGGACGACCAGGTTACGGATGCGTTCTGCTCAATGAGACCTTTTTTGACTATCGCGGACAGTTGTACCGACTCGTCTTTGAAGAGTCTTAGAGAATCACGATTGATAGATATCGTTTCTCTTGACGCTACCGTGACTGTACAAGTAGCGGACGCGTCGCCGAGTCTTGCGGTAATCGTGGCGGTTCCGTCCGACACCGCGGTGACTTTACCGTTGTTGACGGTAGCTACAGAAGGCGCGGAACTTTCCCACGTCGGGACGGAGCTGGTGCCCGACACTGTAGCTATGATTATGGCTGACTGCCCCATCTCTAGGGTAAGAGAGCTCTTATCCAGGCTAAGTTCGATCGTACCGGAGGGTTCTGAGCCCGAACCGCCTGAGGGCACTTCGTCGTCGTCACAAGCGACGATACAGCAAGAAACCGTTAAAATCAGCGCTAATGCGATTACTATTAAAAGTTTTTTGTTCATATTCATTCCTCCCGTTAGTCACTGAGAGCGATTCTCCAGGCGTTGATGCGTTTATCTACTGCGCCGTCGTCGCCCTGAGCAAGGTTGGTATGCTCGTGCCAGTAGAAGACGTTGTTGGCTTTAGCAACTTCTTCGAATTCGTCTATCATCGACTTCTGTTCGGCGGTGGTGTAGGTCTGTTGATAATACTGAAGCGCCCAGAAGAGCACAGATAGCTTTTCCATTTTTACACGCTTGACCAGAGACTCGTACAGCGTAGGATCGGTATCTTTATATTTAGCTACCGCTTCTATTGCTTTATCAAAATAATCGAGACAGGTATCCACGTAAGCCTTAGACCAATATTTACTGTTATTGTAGTTAACGTAACAAGTGGCATCCATATCGTATTCTTGTCTGATGACCTCGAGGTGAGTTCTCGTTAAATCGTAATATTTGGTCATATACTCGGCAGCGTCCTTATAATAATGCGTCATAAAGTCGGACACGAGCTTCACGGTGTCTGCCTCGGTATCCCACATCAGCTTAGCCGATAAATAGGTACGGAGTCTCTCGAACGACGGCGCACCGGTATCCCAAGTACCCATATCGAAAATAACTTTGCCGCCTACGCTCTTCAACTCTTGATACTGTAAGGCTTGCGTTCCCCAGTTGTTAAAATTGGTAAAATAGTTAAAGAAGTTGGCACTATACGTCCAGATACAAAAAGTATCGCAAACCTTTTGCCAGCCGAGCATACTCTCGGCGATCTCCGAGTTGTGCTCGGTATCGAGGAACCCGTAACTGTAATTGGCATTGAGCGGCGCAAAGTAGATGAAAACGTTGTCTTCCGCCTTAACGTCGGGATGAGTCAATTCCATAGTGCCGTCTTCCTTGGTCACTACGGGTGCTTTCAGAGTTTGGAGATATGCGAAAGTACCGATAAAGATTTCTCTGTCGGGATCTGTTTCCGCAAGCCACGCATTGATATCTTTGGCGACCTTATTGACAAAAATCATATCCACTCCGCTGGGTGTGCCGTAGAGTTCGAGAGCGGCTTTACAGTTGTCACAAGTACAGAAGGTATTGGAGTCTTCTTCGCCTAGAAGAATATAATGTTGATCGGGGTGAGACTTGATAATGGTCTTCAATCTTTCGACGAATTCCAATCTCATATCCTCGTTAGTCAGACATAGCTGAGTTCCGTCGGGACTATACCAGTCGGGATGACTATTATAGTAAGTGGCTTTCGGCATAATCGAAAAGTGGCTGTGTGAGCCGTATATCCAATCGTGACCGTGCTGTTCTACTCTCATACGATCTCTGTAGACCGTATTGTTGGCTACTTCGTAATAGCTCAATTGGCGTTTTTCGAAGTCTGGTGCTACGGACTCGTCGAACTGCAACAGCTTCAATTCCTGAACCGTTTCGTAATAAATCTCGTCTTCGGCATACGTTTCAAACCCTATCTCGTGATTAAGGAACCCGTATACTCCGTACAGGGTACCGTAATCCGAAGGGCCTGCGATAATGACGGTATTTCCCTTGGTAACAATTCTGTAGCCGTCCGTAGTAAGGACGGAGCTGTCTACGACGACGCCGCTGGTAGCGAGAATCTCTGTGTCGCCTACGGAGATGTATTTATCGTCCGAATTGAATGAAAGCCCCGCATCGGAAACGACTTGCAATTCCGCACCGGTCGATTTTCTTATAAAGGTAACCAATTCCTCTTGCGCTACTTTTTCTTTAGTGGCAGGATTGGACGGCATGACAACCTTATATTCCGTACTGCCGCCGGAAGCGAGCAATATGTCCGTAGAGGGAAGCGTCACAGGTTCTTCCTCCTCGTATATCGGAGTCTCTTCCTCGGGATTATCGTCGCAAGCTATCATAACCACCGAAAAACAAATAACGATGAGTAAAACTAAACTAATTAACTTAAGCGATTTCTTCATTCTTTACCTCCGCTACTTTCAGTACGACGTCTTTTATGCCGTAGTTGCCCGAAGAGTCTATGGCAACGTATCTAATCGTATAGATGCCTTTTTTATCGGGCTTGTAAACAGTCTCTCCCGTGACGTTGAGCATGTTGTTGGCAGTGTCTATGATGAATACGTATTGTTTATCTACTTGCACGTCGTCGGTTATCGTCGCCACGGGTAACGTAACTTCCGTGCCCAGATATACGATTATCTCTTCTTTCTCTACGCTTATCTCCGGAGGAACATTGTCACGGACATTGACCACCATGGTCTTGGTCGCGATGTTGTCGTTATCGTCGTACGCTCTGTATATAACCGCATATTCGCCGTATTCGTTGAGAGTCAGCGTATGCGCTATGTCTGCGGACGTATTGGATAAAATTATCAAGTCTCCCTTAGAAACGGAAACGGATATGCTAGTAGAAAATCCCAGCACGTCGAAAGCTTTCGCCGACGGCACTATCAACTGACCGCCTTTAGAAACGCTACGTTCTATCTCGTGCTCGGTAACGATAACGGGGCTGGTATAATCTCCGTCGTTTTCCATTAAAAGCTGATTGCCTATTTTATAGAAATTGATCTGACCTACTCCGGTCACGTTTTCTGCGGTCAATTCAAAATTAACGATATCGGAAAATCCCGTGAATCTCGTTCCGTCGGAATAGTATTTGATATAACCTACGGTCAGACCTGAAGAATCTTTAATCGAATAATCCGTATTGTCGTAAGCGAGTCTCATCATCTTGACAGATTCGAAGAAGTTACCTTCTATCGTAATATCTTGCAATCCGTTAATCGATACGGAAGACGTTTTATCCGCGAATCCGCCCTTCTTCACGACGAATACGACTTTCTTGGAAGGATTCTCTCCGTCGGACAAGGTAAGCGTAATCGAATCGAAATTGTTGGCGCCCGCAGGTACGTCGAATGTCAATTCGAAGCCATGCGAATATATCGATTTAACAAACTCTATCGAAGGGGTCGCGCCCGAATCGAAACCGAATGCGATATAATCTTCTTCCTGCGTTACGACAACGTCGGAGTTGGTCTTAAAGTAACGAGAAATAACCAGTTGATCTTCGTCGTCGACAAGACTGACCAGAATTACGTTATATTCGAGAGAAGAGGTTTTGCCGCTGGCGGCGGTCGCCGTATAGACGACTTTCGCGTCGGTCTTAGCCGCAGAACAGTTCGGGACGTATTGCATATCGGCGCCGAGTTGAGTGCTTTGACCGTCTACGATTATGCGGGTCGAAACCGTTGCGGCTCTGTTTGCCACGTAATCGTACGCGGCAGCCGTCGGGAGAGTTATGCTCATTCCGGATATCATAACTTCCGGCATGACGGGTTTTTCCGTCCATACGGGAAGAGGATTAACCGTGACGGTAATCGCATCCGTTGCTCTTGCCGTCGAACCGAGATAATCCGTAACGGTATAAGTGACGGTATAAGTATCCGCAACCAATGCGATAAAAGACAATTCTTCCGTATCCACGGAATATGTGTTACCCTTAGAGCCAACAGCGCTTATAGAAACTCCGTTAAGTCCGCTACCGCCGCTCACCGTATAAGACGGTAAAGAAATCTTTTCGCCTACGAAAGCATTTTCGGGCACGTCCCCGTCTATAGTAATAGAAGGAGCTGCGACGGAATCGTAGGAGTTAATCGCATACTTGGCCGTCACGGAATTACCGGCCCTGTCGGTTGCGGTGAAGCTCATATAATATTCGCCTACTGCCGTCGGGATAAAGCCGTTGTCGTTATGCTCGACAACGTTTCCGTTGCGATCCGTTACGACTATTTCTACGGCAGCGTCGGCGTCGTGATTATCTCTAACGGTCACGGGAAGTATCGGATAATTTTTTCCTACCTCCGCATCCGGTACGTCGCTGACGTCAAATTCTGCGGATATCGTAGGAGAAACGCAATCTCCGTAATAGTTACCGTAAATCTTATTACCGTCTACTTTATCTATAAGGATGGAGGCGGATTCGGCGGCGAGTTCTCTCATCGTAACGGAGATTATCGCATTACCCGAAAAACCTTCCCAAGCCTTGGAAAAATATTCGCTGTCATCCAGATCGCAGACCAGTTTTTCTCCGATATAGATACATTTGGTCGCATAATCCATTCTTACGTCGATATATTGTTCGGTTATATCGATATAATTGGCTACACCGTAGAAGCTGTGAAAAACTTTCGTTCCGCCGCCGACATACGATTCTACGGAACCGTTACCGGATAGTCCGGAAGGAGTCTGATCCGCAGAGCCCGCTCTAACCATACTCATATCCTCGTCGGTCGCGGGAGTAATCAAAATAGTGATGTAATTGGACTCGTCGGCGCTGTCTGTCAGCTTAACCGCCAATTGTCCCATACTCGCGCTTCCTATGCGAGTAGGCAAAGCCATGAAAGAAATGAGAGTTTCGTCTTTAGTTTTAGATTTAATATCGATAGGCGTATTGTAAGTTATGGTACCGTTGGCTACGGTCGTAGAAGCAATGAGCCCCTTAAGCCCCGTATGAAGACCCGATACTCCCGACGATACGCCGACGCCGTTGCTCGTATTAAACAACGTCGAGTTGTCGTCGAAAGCATAAAGATGAAGATTACTCTCTAAAGAAGTTCCGCTCACAGTCGCAGAGTATTTCACTACGTATCTGCCCGCCGTATCCGCTCTGTAAGGAGAACTTATCGACCGTCCGTCGGGACCGACTACTACGGCGGTTGCCGATACGTCGCGACCGTCTACGACCCATTTCGCAGAAGGTACGGACAGGTTGGAACCCGTCTTGACGTAAGACTCGTATTGTCCTGTTATAATCAAACCGTCCGACTCGGCGCCGACCTTTAATTCCGCGACGTATTCGTTGCCGAATATTCCGTCGGAATCTTTGGCTTTATAACATACGTGATATATTCCGTCCATAGCTACGGATATCTTTGCTCCGGATTGCCATACGTAATAACCGTCGGAAGAAGCTCTGAGCTCCTGATTGGCGGCTGTAGTAGGCACGACGGCACTTCCGTCGGGAGCCGTAATTTTAACCTCACCGACGAAATCTATCTTTCCGTCTATTACGTCATACGCAGCGGGCACCGGAAGCGTATATGCGGTCCCCTTCTCCGCTACGGGAACGTTGTCGACGAAACACTCCGGACCGGCACCGTTAATCACAGCCGAGCTCGCTAAACTTTGACCGTTAATCGAATAAATAATCGCCGAGGCTGTTCTGCCGCTGTTAACGGTATCGAACACCAAGCTGACTTTGTATTCCGAGATGCGCGGTGCAACGTAACCGACGTTTTTACCGTCCGACTCGTTAACGGACATATCCCAAATGAGACGCTTTTCTGCCGAATACGCATTATAACCGTAGTTGTAACCGTAAACTTTCATTTCGTCGGGATCGAAAATTATTCTTATAGGACGGACGTTGGACGCGTCGTAACTTCCGGCGTTGACAGCAAGATTGGAGAAACTGGTGCCGTATAAATACGTATAAACCGATGAGGAATTATATCCCGACGTACTGCCGCACGCCTCGTTGTCGCGATAGTAATACACGCCCGCACGGTAGTTGCCCGTATCTACAGATGCGTTGACCGTAACGTTGTTGCCGTCGGCTCCGCCCGTAAGACGGACCTTAAAACTCTTGGAAGAATCGGAAGCGTCCGTGAATACGAGGCTCATCTCCGCTATATCCTGATAAGAGTTGTCGAAGCTCCCTCCTTCTATAGTGCTTCCTCCGAATCCCGTTGAGGAATACGGCAAAAACGAAATGTCGAAGAGTCCTCCCATAACGTTTTTGAGCGTGACGGACGCGCCGCTCTCGCTTGCCGTTATGTCCAGACCTCTGTCTTTCACTGTTATTCCGGTACTCTCCGGAACGGCTGCATTGGTCGTAGCATATGCCTTGTCAAAGTCAAACAACTCGTACTGGAGCATATCCGCGTTGGCGCCCAATGCGGCGCATGCGGTGATAAGGCAACAGAAACAAGCAATGACAGCCAGAAGCGTGGTTCTTTTTCTCATCCTTTAAGACCTCCTACCGTTAGATTTCCGATTAGTTTATCCTTCATTGCAAGGAACAACACGAATATCGGAGCAAAAACGATCATACAACCCGATATCTTCATCGGAATATTGCTGATCGCAGAATCGGTCGCCTGCTGGAAACGGTATAATCCGTATGCGGCGACGGGGTGATTGGGCATAAACATCATAGGAACGTAATAATCGTTCCAATATCCGATGAATGCCAACAGCATTACGATTGATATGACGGGCTTGACCATAGGGATCATGATGCGCGTCATTACGTGGAAGTGAGAGGCTCCGTCCACAAACGCCGCCTCCGCATAATCCCACGGTAAATTTTTAAACGCGGAATAGAAAATAAGATAATTCATCCCGAGGAAGTTGGCTTTCATTATCAACTGTCCCCAGATCGTGTCGTATATCCCGAGGTTACGAGCCATCTCCAACTCTGAGGGAAGGCTTCCTACTACCGGCAATATCATAGTTACGATAACGATACCGTACACCACCTTGCTGAACTTATAATTGTATTTAGCGGTAACGTATGCGACAAGGCACGTAACCGTCGTGTTGACGATGGCGCAACCTACGGAGTACAGCAAGCTGTTGAGAAGCATTTCTGGAAGATATACTTTACGCGCGACTCCGTTTTCCATAACCGGAACGCTGAATTTGCTGAGCGCCGTAATATAATTGCTGAATTTCCATTCTTCCGGCAATCCGAACGGATTGCTTTCAAAATCGTATTGAGTTTTTACGGAAGAAAACAACGCCCACACGAAAAGCACTATCATAATGACGGAATATATCGCCATCAGAACGAATGCCGTCACGGTCGCGGCGTTGGGTTTACTCTTAACGCCCGTGAAGTCGGGTTCCTTTTCCTTCTTCTTGAAAACCTTCAAAGCAATCGATTTGAATTTTTCCTTTACGTTGACGTTATCCATATCAGTCCTCCGAAGGTCCGTATTTTTCCAAGACGTGTTTTACTATAAGCGTTACGGGTGCCGCTATCAGAGTGAATACGATACCTGCTGCCGACGCATAAGGATACTCTGCATAAGTACCGTTATCGTTGGCGACTTTCATAAACAACCAGTACCCGAGAGTCTGATTCGTAGGATCCGCACCGACTCCGTAGAAGCTGTACAGTGCCGCCTGACTGGTAAAGAACGTCGCTATACCGAAGACCATCTGCATTGTTACCGTAGGATATATCTGCGGAAGAATAACGTGCCACAGTTCTTGCCACGCATTGGCACCGTCCAATTGACAACTCTCGATAAGACCGTTGTCTATACGCGACATCGCGCCGGTATAGAGGAGCATACCCGTACCGAATCCGGTTAACATAAGGAATATGATAATCATTATCATCGCCGTATCAGCATTGTATAGGAGCCCCAGAATACGTACGTTGAACCACGTATCGAGTATCTGCGGAACGCCTCCGTCGATGAAGTACTTATAAATCAAAACCATTACGATACCGGGAATTATCGTCGGCAAAAAGAGCATTACCTTAAAAAATCCGCTTAACGTACGCTTTTTATAGATATAATAAGAAAACAATATACTCACGGGCGTTATCAATAACACCGAAAACAACCACACGAGGAAGGAATTTTCAAAGCAATATTTAAGTACGACGTTATTGCCTACGTCTACGAAGAATTGCCGATAATTGGCGAAAACGTTACTTATATCCAGCCATTTAAATCCGCCTCCGTCGACCTGATATTCTTTGAACGACAGTAATATAGAGTTGACATTGACTCCAATATAGAAAATACAAAACTGCAACAAAGGCAGAGCCAATATCGCCCAGTAGAACATTTTGGCTCCGTATCGCTTTTTCTTTTTGGGCAATTTCAACATACCGTTGGTCAAAACTGCCGAATTGTTTTTTTGTCTCTTAATTTTCATGCGCGTATAATCGTGTTATAATCTTTATTTACAGGTGCAGAGGTCCCGTACGTCGGGAATGTTTCGTGACATACAAAGCTTGCTTTCACGACGTACGGAACGTTGACGTGTCGACTATTTTTTAGGCATATTGGTATTGTGATACGTATACAATCCGTTGAAATATTCTTCAACCGTAGGCGCACCGTTAGAAGAAAACGCTTTGAAAGGATTGCTATACGGTACGGAACCTACGGTAGAATACCATTCCCACTGATCGCGGAAATAAACAACGTTAGATTTACGTAAAGAACTGTAATTGACGTCGTGTACGACTTTGACCGCATTTTCACCCTTATACATATCGTAGAGATATTGAGAGAAATAAGTAAGGGAATCGTATTGCTCGTCGGTCAGAGTGTACTGATAAGGACGGCACATACCGGTATAAGTGTTGAACACTTGAAGAGCGCTCTCGGTATGCATGAATTGCATGAAATCTTTTGCAAGAGCCAGTAAATCTCCCGAAACGTTGCCGTTGATGAAGGTACAGCAAGTGGAAGAGGTGGAGAGGACGGTTTCGCCCTCGGCGGAGCCTTCAGTCTTAGGAATAGGCATATACGCGAATCTTCTCGTACCGTACGCCCACTGATCGCCGTATTTGGGGACCATATCGGAAAAGGCATTGTTGTTACGGGCTTCGTTTTCCCACCAGTCGGATTCGAGTAACATCGCTACAGGTTGTCCGGACGGATAGCTCTTGACGTATTCATACTGAGCTCCGAGGTGATCTTTGGTAGTTCCTCCGCTGCTCAAAGTATACTTTCTGGAATCGCTTACCAGATCTTTAACAAATTCGAGAGCATATCTCTTACCCTCTTGTTTTTGGAGTAAATAAGCATTCTGAGACGTAATGGTCGTAGGAGCGGAATCTCCTGCGAAAGTGTACTCTCCGTCCAAAGTATAGTTGAGAGAGAAATTATCGTATCCTTCATAATCGACCCACCATGCGGTCGCTGCCATCGTTTGATAGACGGTTACGCTTCCGCTCCAGACGAAAGGCGTAGTGCTGGATTTGATAATCTTTTTAATTAATTCTTGGAATTGCGCGTAAGTAGCGGGCATACCGTCGTCGCGAGTATTTTTAACTCCGTCGGGACCGGCGGACTTTTTGGAGAGGTCTTTCGTAAACTTGACGCTGGTATCGGTAGAACCGTCCTGAATATAGAATCCTTTGGCTTCCCAGAGGTCTACGTCGTATACGATGCCGCTGTGAGACATATAAGTAGGCAGAGCATAAAATTTGTTACCGGTAGTGCTACCGCCGTAATACTCGCGAAGAGATTCGTCGGTGAGCTTATCTTTAATGGAAACCTCTTCTCCGTACTCCGTGAGCGTCTCGGTAACTATATCCGTTATGTCGGCGAGCTTGCTGTCGTTGACTAAATCGTAGTAGTATTGCTTCTCGGCAATATAAATTTGGTGGTTGTCGGTCTTGATACTGTTGCTCAATTGATCGGGCGTGAACGACGGCTTATCGTTGGTAATCAAGATCTGTACTTCGGGATGCAGAAGCTCGTATTGACGCTTCAGTTCCTTCAGCCAGGCGTCGCCCAAACCGCCGTAATAGTTGCCTATACGCAGCTGTGTACGATTGGTATCGATCTCTTCTTGATCCTCGTTGTCGGGATCTTCGATTAAATCGTCGCAACCTATCAGAGCCGCGGACAGCGAGAGAACCAGACATAGGACCAAAATCAATGCAATCAAAACGGATAGTTTCTTTTTCATAGCGTTTCTCCAATTCATCTATAAATTTTTGTTGTTTTTACCGTTTTTCGGTAATTTGGTTACATTTTTTAGATGAAAAAGTACAAGGCATACTTCCTCAAAACTATTGTAGCATAAACAACCCGTCACCAGTTTTCAGGCTTCAGGAAGAATTACCCCCCCCCATTTTCAACATTCTGGAAACAATACCCGATTTTCGTTGATAAAAAAAAGACCCGAAGCACTTTGTCTTCGAGTCGAAAATCATTGTTTTATCTATATTTAGATATTATTTTACAGTCATTACGATGGATTGAGGGAAGTCGCCGAAGCGTTTTCCGTAGATATTGATTCCGCCGCGATGTTTGGCGTCCTCTTTAATCAAAATCGTGAATTTAACGGCTTTCCCGGGGGTTATGCCGAGGTCTTTAATCGTAACGTCTCTATGCACGAGCTGACCGTCGAGAAAGGTACCTGCCGCGCTGACGGAAATCTTTTTTAATAATCCGAATTGAGAGCTGGTTATCGGCCAAAACTCCGGCGTATACACCCCGCGTCTGCCTCCGAAATCTCCCGGGCAAGTCCAAGTCAAGACTTCCACGTCGTTGATGAGGAAGGTTATGTCGCTGGGCCAGACGTTGCGATAATAGACTGCTTCCGAGCACATCTCGAGAGAAAAGTCGATTTCGCCGACTTTCTTTGTTTCGTCGTTGATTGCATACGGGAACATATAGCTGAGGTAGCCGTGCGAAAACCAGACCAATTCCGCGTCTTTTCTCTCGGGGCAATAGAAGTATTCGGGAGAATCGGGCGTGAAAAGCTGCTTTTCCGCGCTCGTCATTCCGCACGGAGCGTTAACGTCGCAATCGAAATACATTCCGACGGGCATCTCCATAACGTAATCTCCCTGCTCTTTCTTCTCGTCGTGATTGCTTTGGACATTAACCGCGACGACCATGGAAGAGCACATTTTTACGTGCCCCTTGGTGCTGGGCTGATACGTGACGAGGACGAGTTTAGCCTCGGATAAAGCGTTGATGTGATTGGAAACCGACGAAACCGGAATGTCGAGCTCCTTGCTTATCTCGTTAAGGTTCATCGACCTCGTCGCGAGCAAATCGAGTATTCTCACTCTGTCGGGGACCGACAAGGCTCTGCCCACCGCGCATATTTTATCCCGATCGCTGGGTACGTCGATATGTAAAGATAAAGTTTTTTCCGATGCCATAACAACTATACTCCCTTACAGCTCTCCGCCACATCGATCGATACGGTGGCAAAACCGTTTGCTTTCAAGAATTATGTTAGCTTATCAATAATAGGTATGTCAATATTTTTTTGAAAATTTTCCGTTTTTTTCACATATCGAGCGAATTGTTAAACAATCGCTTTTCGTCGACGGTCGACTTATAATAATTCATTGTCCGCCAAATAAAAAAACGAGCATCTTTCGATACTCGTTGATTCAGTCGATAATCGCCGCGATAGTCAGAGACTATACCAGCTCGATGATGCACAGAGAAGCGTCGTCGCCGCGTCTGTTGCCCGTTCTGATGATACGGGTATATCCGCCGCCCTGTCCCTTTTCTTCGGCTCTGGCTCTATATTTGGGGCCGTACTCGGTGAAAAGTTTTTCGATAAGGGGATGGTTGATATCCTTGGTACGAGCGACGTAGTCGGACTTGGACTCTTTTTCGCCCTTTTCTTCCTGAATATCGTCGAGGATAGACATCATCTTACGTCTGGCTGCGAGCTTTTTGGGCCCGTCGTTGACAAACTTCTTGGACACCTTGTTGCCGTTCTTGCCTTCGACCTCTTTGGTTACCTCGACGGTATCGTCGTAGGTGCGCACTGCGAGGGTGATGAGCTTTTCTGCTATTTTTCTGACTTCTTTGGCTCTCTCAACGGTCGTGTTGATTTTTCCGTGCCAAAGCAGTTGCGTTGCTTGACTTTCTAAAAGTTGCACTCTTATGTCGGTGCGTTTTCCTAGTTTACGCTGTCCTGCCATTGTTCACTCCTTACTCATCCTTGGTACGAAGGCTGAGATTCATACTTTCTAGTTTTTTGATAACCTCGTCGAGGGACTTCTTGCCGAGGTTGCGGACCTTGAGCATTTCTTCTTCCGTTCTCTTGACCAGATCTTCTACGGTGTAGATTCCGGCTCTCTTCAAGCAGTTGAGAGGTCTCACGGAGAGGTCTAATTCTTCTATGGACATATAAAGAACTTTTTGACTGTTGTCGTCTTCCTTGGAAACCAAGATATCATTATCAGCCATATTCTCTACGAGGTCTATGAAGAGTCTCAGGTGGTCGTTCATGATTTTTGCGGCGAGAGAGATGACTTCCTTAGGAGTGCTGGCGGCGTTGGTCTCCACTCTGACGGTCAGTTTATCGTAATCGATGGACTGCTCGACACGGGTGTTTTCCACGGTGTAGCTTACAGACACTACGGGAGAGAAGAGCGCGTCGATCGGAATATAACCGATGGGTGCCTTAGGATTGAGCTCTCTGTTTTCTTTAGCCGATTTGTAACCTTTGCCTACACCTATGGTCAGCGTCATATTGAGGCTGGCGCCCTCTTCCAGAGAGCAGATGTAGTGGTCCTTGTTCATTATTTCTATATCAGAAGGTAAATCGATATCGGAAGCACAAACGACGCCTGCCGAATTCTTCTTGAGCGTGACGGTTGCCTGATAGCCCTCGTCGTCGGAGTATACCTTGACTGCTACGCCCTTGAGATTGAGGATAATCTCGCTGACGTCTTCTCTTACTCCGGGGATAGTCGAGAACTCATGGGCGACTCCTTCTATCTCTATACCTATGATTGCCGCACCGGGAAGAGCCGTGCACAGCATACGTCTGAGGCAGTTGCCGATGGTGGTGCCGTATCCTCTCCACAGAGGCTCTACGACGAAAAGCAGCTCCTGATCCGCATTCTTCTCGGTATTGACGATAGAGATTTTCGGTTGGTCCATTTTGAACATATCAATATCCTCCTAATTACTTGGAATACAACTCGACGATCATGTGTTCTTGTACGTTGAGGTCGATGTCTTCACGCTCGGGGATTCTCACTATGGAACCGCTCAAAGTGGCGGGGTCGAAAGTGAGCCATGCGGGGATACCGGTAACGGACGTCTCTTTAAGAGCGACGAAGGGAGCCTTGTCTCTCTTGTTCTCTTTGATAGCGATGATATCGCCTGCCTTGGTAAGGTAAGAAGCGATATTGACGCGCTGACCGTTGACGGTGATGAGTCCGTGGTTGACAAACTGTCTCGCCTGAGCTCTGGAGACCGCTATATGCATACGGTATACTACGTTGTCAAGTCTTCTCTCGATAAGAGATAACATATTGTCACCGGTGACTCCGCGCATTTTATCCGCCATGTCATAGTACATATGGAACTGCTTCTCGAGGAGTCCGTAGGATCTCTTGGCTTTTTGCTTCTCACGAAGCTGTATGGAATAGCCGGTTGCTTTTTTTCTGGCGGCACCGTGTTGTCCCGGAGGAGTGAAACGCTTGTTAAGCGCGCACTTATCGGACATACAACGCTCGCCCTTTAAGAATAATTTCGTGCCTTCGCGTCTGCAGAGCTTGCAGACCGCACCTGTATATCTTGCCATGTGAATTGCCTCCTAATATTACAATCTTCTTCTCTTCGGGGGACGGCATCCGTTGTGGGGGATGGGAGATACGTCCTGAATCTTGGTGGCTTCCATTTCGACGAGAGCGAGAGCTCTTATCGCGGATTCTCTTCCTTGCCCGGGTCCCTTGATGTAGACTTCGACTTGTCTTAATCCGTGTACCTTGGCTTGCTTGGCGGCGTCTTCCGCTACCAGCTGAGCGACGTAAGCGGTGGACTTACGGCTACCTTTGTAACCGAGCTTACCCGCGGACGACCAGCTGACGGTGTTGCCTTGCATATCGGTAAAAGTAACGATTGTGTTATTGAAAGAAGCATGTACGTGCATCTGACCTTTGTCGATGCGCTTAATATCTTTCCTCTTTTTAATAGTTGATTTTCTGACTGCCATGATTTAACTCCTTATCCTACTTCTTGGAGCGACCTACGGTACGCTTGGGTCCTTTTCTGGTACGAGCGTTCTGCTTAGTGCTCTGACCTCTGACCGGCAGTCCTTTACGATGACGGACTCCGCGGTAGCAGCCTATCTCTTGTAATCTCTTAATGTTCATTCCGACTTCGCGCTTGAGGTCGCCTTCTACGACCAAATGAGATTCGATATAATCTCTGATTTTAGCGACTTCGTCTTCGGATAGGTCCTTTACTCTGGTATCGGGATTGATGCCGGTGGCGCTAAGAAGCTCCTGCGACGTGGTAAGACCGATGCCGTATATGTAAGTAAGACCGATTTCAACTCTCTTTTCACGGGGTAAATCTACACCTGCTATACGAGCCATTCTAACCTCCAAAATAATCGTGTGTTGTTTTTCTATATATATATATCTTCCGACGGGGTAAAGGACCGTGGCGGATCCTTCAGCCGCCCCCGTACAAATTCAAAATAAACGGAAAAATCCGTTACCAGCAATACATTATAGCAAATTATTTTTTTGCTGGCAACGATTTTTAACCTTGTCTTTGCTTATGATTGGGATATTTTGAGCAAATAACCATAACTTTGCCGTTACGCTTGATGATTTTGCACTTGTCGCACATTTTCTTGACCGACGGTCTGACTTTCATTACTGTATCCTCCTAATTTTTGTTGCGGCTAATAATTCTACCCTTGGTGAGGTCGTAGGGGCTGATCGCTACCTTGACCTTGTCTCCGACGCAGACTTTAATATAATGTACTCTCATCTTACCGCCTAGGTATGCGATGATGGACGAACCGTTGGGCAACTTAACTCTAAACGTTGTCGACGGCAATACGTCAGTTACTACGCCTTCAACTTCAATGACATCGTCTTTCGACATAGGGCCTCCTGTTTTTTATTTTAGCGCTTTGAGCGCTTTTTTGATTTCTGCGTCAAGAATAGTTTTCTTAAGTATCTTGTCCGCCAATTCTTCAAGTAAAACCTCTGTTGCTTTCAGATGCTTGATTTTTTTCTTTTTAGGATTAGCTATCTTTCTGGACCCGCCGTCGAGCAGCATTACGTAACCGTCGCCGCATATCTCCGATATTACCAGAAGCTCTCCCTTGTCGCGCCCTGCCGTCGAAACGACCACACGACCGACTTCTATATTATTCATAATTCTTACAACGTCAGTATCTCTACGCCGTCCTCTCGTATCACTACGGTGTTTTCGTAATGAGCGGACGCCTTCCTGTCTCTGGTGACGATACGATCGTCGTCGGTGAAGACTACGTCCTTGACTCCGAGATTGATCATCGGCTCTACCGCTATGACCATGTTCTTGGACAGCCTTGTTCCTCTTCCCTCTATCCCGAAGTTGGGGACGTTGGGGTCTTCGTGCAGAGACGTGCCTATGCCGTGTCCCACGAGACTGCGTACTACCGAGTACCCGTTGCTCTCGACGTAGCTCTGTATCGCGTGACCGAGGTCGCCGAGCCGCGCTCCGTCTCTTAAGACTTCCATTCCTTTGAAAAAGCTCTGCTTGCATACTTCCGCAAGACGAAGTTTTTCATCCGAAACTCTCCCTATCGGCACCGTACGCGCCGCGTCGCTGTGGTAGCCTTTGTAGGCGCAACCGCAATCGATCTTGAGGAGCATTCCTTCTTCGAGAACTCTCGCCGACGGATATCCGTGAACGACTTCCTCGTCTATCGAGGCGCATATAGTGGCGGGAAATCCGTCTTCCCCTAAAAAGTTGGGGACCGCACCGTGCTTGACGATAAAGTCATACGCGAGGGTGTTGAGATGACGAGTGGTTACTCCGGGACGCGCGCTGTCGCTTAGCATCTCGAGCAGCTCTTTCGTTATACCGCCCGCAATCCGCATCAGCTCTATTTCGTGTTCCGTTTTAATAGTAATCACGCCAACTTTTCCTCTATCTGCCTTTGAGTATCTTCTATCGATTTACCTGCGTCCAGAGCCACCAGAACTCCTCTCTTTTCATAAAACTCTTTGAGAGGTGCGGTTTCTTTTTCATAAACCGCGATTCTTTTTAGGATGGTCTCTTCCTTGTCGTCGTCTCTCACGTAGAGAGTGCCGCCGCACTTGTCGCAAACGTTCCCCTCGTGAGTGGACGTGTTATACACGGCGCCGCATTTACAGGAAAGTCTTCCCGTAAGTCTCTTGACGAGGATTGCCGTATCCACTTCGAAATCCAGTACGTAATCTATGTCCGTAAGAGTCTCCAGAGCTTCCGCCTGGGCGATGGTGCGGGGAAATCCGTCGAGGATAAATCCGTCCTTGCAATCGTCCTTCTCGATACGCTCCTTGACTATTCTCACGACGACTTCGTCGGGGACGAGCTGACCTTTATCGATATAGCTCTTGGCAAGTACGCCGACAGGAGTGCCTTCTCTGATATTCTCTCTGAAGGCATCTCCCGTGGAAATCTGCGGTACGCCGTACTTGGCGGTCAAAAACGGTGCCTGAGAGCCTTTTCCGGCTCCCGGGGCGCCCAAAAGAATTATCTTCATTATTTAAGGAATCCTTTATTGTTCTTGACCAACAGTTGCGACTCGAGTTGTTTTTGCGACTCGATTGCAACGCTGACGACGATGAGTAGTCCCGTAGCGGAGAACGCACTGTTGAATCCGAGCGTTCTGAAGCCGGGTACGAGTATCAGGATGTAGCTCGGTACCAGAGCGATGAACGCGAGGAACAACGCGCCGAACAAGACCAGTCTGTTATTAATCTTCTTGAGATAATCCGCGGTCGCGGGACCGGGACGTATTCCGGGGATGAATCCGCCGTTCTGCTTGAGCATCTTGGATATGTCAACGGGGTTGAACTGAATCTGCGCATAGAAGTACGCGAAGAATATAATCAAGATGAACATCAGAAGCGGATACAGATAACCGTTGCTTCCGAGCCAGGTCGACCAGAATATGCCGAAGCCGCTGGTGCTTGCGTCCGGAATGAAGCTGATTATCATCTCGGGGAACATCAACAATGACGACGCGAAGATGATAGGCATGACTCCGCCGGAATTGACCTTGATCGGAATGTAGGTGTTTTGTCCGCCGTACATTTTATTGCCTTTGATTTGCTTGGCGTAACTCACGGGTATCTTTCTGTCAGCCATATCGACGAATACGATGAGGAAGAACAGTAAGAATACGATGAGGAGGAACAGGAACAGATACCATATAAGGGTAGCGTCGCCGGAATTGGGTATAACGTCGAATATGGCGCTCTCGATAGTGAGACCCAATTGCGAAACGATACCGATGAAGATGATAAGGGACGTTCCGTTTCCTATGCCGTACTCCGTGATTTTTTCACCTAGCCACATTACCATACAGCTGCCGCCGACGAGGATGATTACGACGAATATCATCGTAAACACGGTGCTGGCAGTGCTATCGCCGAACACGGGATCTATACCGCCGTTGCTATTCCAGGAGAAGATTATACCTACAGCCTGTATTATAGCGAGTAAAACGGAGAGATATCTCGTGTACTGGGTTATTTTCTTTCTGCCGGCTTCGCCGTCTTTGGCTAGCTCGGAGAGTCTGGGGATGATAAGAGTAAGCAGCTCGATGATAATGAAAGAGTTGATAAACGGAAGAATACCAAGCGCAAACAAAGTACCGTACTGCATCGATCCGCCCGTGAAGGAATACATCATAGTGATGAATCCCGCATCGGACGTAGCATCCTTAATAGCCTGTATATCCAGACCGGGGATCGGAATATAGCAGCCTATACGATATACCAGAAGAAGAGCTAAAGTAATGAATATCTTCTTGCGGATATCGGGTGATTTGAAAGCGTTTTTAATGGTTTCTAGCATTAGAGCACCTCTACTTTACCGCCTGCCTGCTCGATTTTTTCCTGGGCGGATGCCGTAAATTTATTGGCTTGTACGGTCAGGCTCTTTTCGAGATTGCCGTTGCCGAGGATTTTTACACCGTATGCCGCTACGTCGTTGATGATGCCCTTCTCGAGAAGAGACGCCTCGTTGACGACGGAACCGTTGTCGAAGACGTTGAGCATATCGATGTTGACGATGGTGTATTCTTTCTTAAACTCGTTGTTGAAGCCGCGCTTGGGCAGACGTCTCGTGATAGGCATTTGACCGCCTTCGAATCCGGGACGGACGCCGCCGCCGGATCTTGCCCATTGACCTTTATGTCCCTTACAGGAGGTCTTGCCGTGACCGGAGCCGATACCTCTGCCGAGTCTCTTTACGCTTTTCTTTGCACCGTCTTGGGGTGCCATTTCATGTAATTTCATATCGGTCAGTCTCCTTATACTTCTTCTACTTTGACAAGGTGCTTAACCTTGAAGATCATGCCTCTGACGGTAGGGGTGTCTTCGTGTACTACGGACTGACCTACTTTGTGGAGACCGAGAGCTTCAACGTTGGCTTTGTGATTTTTAAGAGATGCGATCGTGGATTTTACGAGTGTGATTTTCAGTTGCATTGTAAAGTCCTCCTATAGAATCTCGTCTACCGCTTTTCCGCGGAGAGCTGCGATTTCTTCGACCGTTCTCAGGCTCTTAAGACCGTCGATGGTCGCCTTGACGGCGTTGACGGGGTTGTTGGAACCGAGGGACTTGGTACGGATATCTTTGATACCGGACACTTCGAGAACCGTTCTGACGGCACCGCCTGCGATAACGCCGGTACCTTCTACCGCGGGGAGCATAACCACATTGCCTCTGCCGAACTTACCGATGGTAGCGTGAGGAATGGTAGAACCCGCCGTGGATACGACGAACATGGATTTCTCGGCTGCCTTGGTCGCCTTTTCGATTGCTTCCGGGACCTCGGCTGCTTTGCCCATGCCTGCGCCTACTCTGCCTTGTCCGTCGCCTACGACGACGAGCGCGGAGAATCTCATTGTTCTACCGCCCTTAACAACCTTGGTAACGCGGTTGACGGCAACGGTCTTTTTGATGAGTTCGTCTTTTTGTTCCTTATGGAATCTTTCATTTCTTGCCATAGCGCTACCTCCTAGAATTTAAGTCCGGCTTCTCTTGCCGCGTCGGCGAGAGCTTCCACTCTACCGATATAGGCATAACCGCCTCTGTCGTATACGACCTCGGTCAGACCGAGAGCCAGAGCCTTTTCCGCGACTGCCTTACCGACAATCTTGGCTTGCTCTACTTTGGACTTGCCTTGGCACTCTTGTGCAATCGCTTTTTCGACGGTGGAAGCCGCGCATACGGTCACGCCGTTGACGTCGTCGATTACTTGCACATAGATGTGATTGAGAGAACGGTTGACCGCCATTCTGGGGCAAGTAGGAGTACCTTTAACCTTTTGACGAAGACGAAGGTGTCTCTTTTCTCTAGATGCGTTTTTATCAATCTTACTAAACATTCTTTCGTCCTCCTATTACTTACCTGCGGTTTTACCGACCTTACGAAGGATGGTCTCGTCCGCGTAACGGATACCGTATCCGTGATAAGGCTCGGGCTTACGGATTGCCTTGATGTCTGCGGCGACCTGTCCGACCTTTTCTTTATCGATACCTTTTACCTTCAGCTCCGTCGCGTTGACGACGTCGATGGTGATTCCTTCGGGTTCGACGAATTCTACGGGGTGAGAATAACCTACGTTGAGAACAACTTTGTTGCCCTGCTTGGCGAGCTTATAACCTACACCGGAAATAACGAGTCCCTTCTCGTAGCCCTTGGTTACACCGTGGACCATATTGAAGATGATTGCTCTGTACAGACCGTGAGCGGCTTTGGTTTCTTTCTGCTCGTTGGCTCTCTTGACGTGTACGAGGTTGCCTTCCACTTCTACGCTGATTCCGGCAACTTCTATTTTCTGAGAAAGGTTCCCGAGAGGACCGCTGACGCTGACGACGTTGCCGTTAACGGCGACGTTGACGCCTTGGGGGATTTCTACGGGAAGTCTACCTATTCTGGACATAATTACTACCTCCTAATTACCAGACATAGCACAGGACTTCTCCGCCCGTTGCGCTCTGTCTCGCTTCTTTATCGGTCATAAGTCCCTTGCTGGTAGAAATGATAGCGATGCCCATACCGTTGAGGACTTTAGGGATCTCGTTGCTCTTAGCGTAAACTCTCAGACCGGGTTTGCTGATTCTCTTAAGTCCGGTGATTACCTTCTGCTTGTTGGGACCGTATTTCAGTTCGATATGGATGCTTCCCTGAACATCGTCCTCGCCCTTAATGAACTCAGCGGACTTGATGTAACCTTCTTTAACGAGGATATCTGCTATCCCCTGTTTCATTTTAGAGGACGGTACGTCGACACTTTCGTGTCCTGCAATAAGACCGTTTCTGATGCGTGTAAGCATATCTGCGATAGGATCTGTCATAGCCATTGTTATACCCTCCTTATTACCAGCTTGCTTTCTTTACGCCGGGGATTTCTCCCTTGTACGCAAGCTCTCTAAAACAAATTCTGCAAATGCCGTATTTTTGTAAAACCGCGTGAGGTCTTCCGCAAATCGAGCATCTGGTGTACTCTCTGGTGGAGTACTTTTGCTTTCTTTGTTGTTTGTTTATCATTGCTTTCTTAGCCATTTTACCCTCCTACTACTTCGCAAAAGGAAGTCCTATGAGACGAAGAAGTTCTTTCGCTTCTTCATCGGTGTTAGCCGACGTTACGATACATACGTCGAAGCCACGGGTCGATTCGATTTCGTCGTAGTTGATTTCGGGGAAAAGCAGCTGCTCTTTGATACCGAAAGCGTAGTTGCCTCTGCCGTCGAAGCTGTTCTTGGATATACCCTTGAAGTCACGGACTCTGGGGAGCGCTATGGAGATAAGTTTATCGAGGAAGTACCACATTTTATCTCCGCGGAGCGTAATCTTGCAACCGACGTTCTGTCCTTCTCTGACTTTGAAGTTGGCGACGGACTTTCTAGCCTTGGTGACGACTGCCTTTTGACCGGCGATCTTCTCCATTTCCTGTACGGCGAGCTGCATGCTTTTGGCGTTGTCCTTGATATCGCCGAAGCCTTGGTTAAGAACGATTTTTTCCAGTTTGGGAATCTGCATTACGTTCTTGTATCCGAAGGTCTTCTGAAGGGCGGGGGCTACTTCGTTTTTATATAAAACTTGAAGTCTGTTTGCCATTATTCGTTACCTCCTTCATTGGCGACGGGAGCTTCTACTGCTTCCTGAGCCTTTTGGGATTTTCTTCTGACGGTAGCCTTCTTCTGGACTGCCTCGCCTTCCTTAACCTCGGAGGCTTTGGATTTGGCGACTTTTTTAGCCTTCTTTTCGGCTTTCTTGGTCTCGAGCGCTATGTTGCAGTTGGGGCAGATACGGACTTTTTTGCCGTCTATTTCGGCGTGACGTACTCTGACTGCCTTACCGCAAGCGGCGCATACGGGCATAACGTTGCTGATGGCGACGGTACCGGGCTGAGTGATGATTCCGCCCTTGTCGCTGGCTTGTCTTGCTTTGACCGCTTTATGGATATCGCTCTTAAGACCTTTACCTTCGAGAAGAACTCTTTCTTTATCTTTGGTAATGCCCTTTACGGTGGCGATTTTACCCTTGTCTTGACCCGCGATAATAAGAACGCTGTCTCCGACTTTAACGTTTTGTTTATTCATTACTGCGTCCTCCTTAAATTACTTCGGGAGCAAGGGAGACTATTTTGAGGAAGTTCTTGTCTTCTCTCAGTTCTCTTGCCACAGGTCCGAAAATACGAGTGCCCTTGGGCTGCTTCTGGTTGTCGATGATAACCGCCGCGTTGTCGTCAAAGCGAATGTGAGAACCGTCCGCTCTGCCTACGCCCTTGGTGGTCCTGACGATGACCGCTCTTACGACGTCGCCCTTTTTGACGATGCCGCCGGGGGTAGCCGTCTTGACGCTTGCTACTATGATGTCTCCGATGTTACCCGTCTTGACGAGGGATCCGCCGAGGACTCTTATGCACATAATTTCCTTGGCGCCGGAATTGTCGGCGACCTTGAGTCTGGATTGCTGTTGAATCATAGTCTGCCTCCTATTTCGCCTTTTCGATGATTTCTTTTACCATCCATCTCTTATCCTTGGAGAGAGGTCTGGTCTCTACGATTTCGACGGTGTCGCCGATACCGCATTCGTTGTTCTCGTCGTGCGCCTTGAATTTTTTGGACTTAGAAACATACTTCTTATAAAGAGGATCCTTTACCTTTCTGGTGACGGTAACGACCACGGTCTTGTCCATTTTATCGCTGGTGACGATGCCGACTCTGGTTTTTCTGAGATTTCTTTCCATGATGCCTCCTTACTTACGCGCGAGCCTTCTTGCTCTTGCCGGTCGCGGGCTCTTCAGCCAGGTTCAGCTCTCTTTGACGCAAAACGGTCTTGGCGCGTGCGATATTTCTCTTAACTTCGGTCATAACGAGAGGATTGGAAAGCTGATTGGTGGCGTGTTTGAAACGAAGGTTAAAAAGTTCTTCCTTCATCTCGTTGATCTTGATGTTGAGTTCATCATTCGATAACTCGGAAAAATTGATTTTCTTAGCCATGATTCACTCCTCCTAATTCTCTTCTACTTCTTCGACCTGCTTCATGGCAAACTTCGATTTGATAGGAAGCTTGTGTGAAGCGAGACGAAGAGCTTCTCTTGCTACTTCTTCGCTGACGCCCGCCATTTCGAACATGACTCTGTCGGGCTTAACGACGCATACCCAGTACTCGGGGCTACCTTTACCGCTACCCATACGAGTCTCGGCAGGTTTCTTGGTCACGGGCTTATCGGGGAAGATATTGACCCAAACCTGTCCGCCACGCTTGATGTATCTCGTCATAGCGACACGGGCCGCTTCGATCTGATTGGAGGTAACCCAGCCGGGTTCTTGCGCCACGAGGGCGTAATCGCCGTAGCATATTCTGTTACCGCGTCCGGCACGACCCGTCATTCTGCCACGCTGGACTCTACGTCTCTTAACTCTCTTAGGCATTAACATTAGTCTTGCCCTCCTTTATTGTCGGTAAGATTCTGATTAAAAACCTCACCTTTATAAATCCATACCTTGACGCCGATGACACCGTAGGTGGTGTGGGCGTTGGCGGTACCGTAATCGATATTGGCTCTTAAAGTCTGAAGCGGTATAGAACCTTCGTGATACTGCTCGCATCTGGCGATTTCCGCTCCGTCGAGACGACCGGATACCATCGTCTTGATACCCTTGGCGCCGGACTTCATTGCTCTGCCCATTGCCTGCTTCATAGCGCGACGGAACTGGATTCTTCTCTCAAGCTGATGAGCGATATTCTCTGCTACGAGCGTGGCGTCGATATCTACTCTCTTGACCTCGTGGACGTTGACGTTGATGATCTTGGCGATCTCGTTGTTATGTCTGGAGGGCTTGCCGTTGACGATGAGAGCGATTTCTTTCTTCATCTTCTCTACGTTCTCGGCGGCTTTTCCGATAGCGATACCGGGGCGACCGCAGTACATTTCGACGGTGAGGACGTTGGCGGCTCTCTCGATGACTATTCTGGAGATAGCGGCGTCTGCGTAATTCTTGGTGATATGCTTTCTGATATCGTTGTCTTCTTTAAGGTTCTTACCGAAATTCTTCTTGTTAGCGTACCATTGAGAATCCCAACCTTTGATAACTCCGACTCTTAAACCGTGCGGATTAACTTTCTGTCCCATTGTGAACCTCCTATTTCGCTACGTCGAGAATGACGGTGATGTGGCTGGTGCGCTTCAGAAGGGAAGCGGCTCTGCCGTGTGCTTTGGGCATATATCTCTTGAGAGTCGCGCCTTGATCCGCATAACACTCGGCTACGTAGAGCTCGTCGCGATTCAGTCCGAGATTGTTTTCCGCATTGGCTGCAGCCGATTTGACGACTTTCAGCACGGGCTCGCAGCTGGACTTATTGAGAGCGTTGAGGATACCCTCGGCTTCGATAAGCTTCTTGCCTCTGATGACGTCGAGGACCGCTCTTACTTTGTAGGGCGAAATACGAATGTTTTTCGCGACTGCATAGGGGCGTTTATCCGCCGACTCTTTTCTATTTATTGCTTTTTCTCTGATTCTAGTTGCCATTGATACAGCCTCCTATTACTTGCCGCCCGTGGACTTGCTGCCGGCGTGTCCCTTGAAGGTTCTCGTGGGAGCGAATTCGCCTAATTTAAGTCCGACCATATCTTCCGTGATATATACGGGAACGTGCTTTCTTCCGTCATGCACCGCGATGGTGTGACCGACGAATTCAGGGAAAATCGTCGAGCTTCTGGACCAGGTCTTGACGGGACGCTTCTCACCGCTTTCGTTCATAGCGACAATTCTTTTATACAGGCTTTCTTCTACGAAAGGTCCTTTCTTAATAGATCTACTCATAACATTGCCTCCTAATTGATGCGCTTGATGATGAACTTGTCAGTTCTGTTCTTCTTCTTACGAGTCTTATAACCGAGAGCGGGCTTGCCCCAAGGAGTTACAGGAGAAGGCATACCGATAGGAGACTTGCCTTCGCCGCCGCCGTGAGGGTGATCGCAAGGGTTCATAACGACGCCGCGGACGGTAGGTTTGATACCCATGTGACGTTTTCTGCCGGCTTTACCGAGAGAAACTATCTCGTGCTCGTTGTTGCCGACGACGCCTACGGTCGCTTTGCACTGAGCGAGGACGTATCTCATCTCGCCGGAGGGCATACGGAGCGTAGCCATTTTGCCTTCTTTAGCCATCAGCTGAGCATACACGCCTGCGCTACGGGCTATCTTTCCGCCTGCACCGGGGAGCATCTCGATGTTGTGCACCGTGGTACCTACGGGGATATCGCACAGTTTCAGCGCGTTACCGACCTTGATGTCGGCGCCTTCGCCGGAGAGGAGTTTGTCGCCTACGGACAGTCCTTCGGGAGCGAGGATGTATCTCTTCTCACCGTCTGCGTAGACGAGGAGAGCGATGTTGGCGCTACGATTGGGGTCGTACTCGATGGTCTTGACCGTCGCGGGGATACCGTCCTTGTTGCGCTTGAAGTCGATGATACGATATTTGACTCTGTTGCCGCCGCCGATGTGACGGACGGTTATTCTGCCGTTGGCGTTTCTGCCGCCGGTCTTATTCTTACTTACGAGAAGGCTTCTTTCGGGAGTGGTGCAAGTGATTTCGCTGAAGGACGAAACCGACATGTGACGACGTCCGGGAGAAGTAGGTTTATATCTCTTAATTGCCATTACAGTCTACCTCCTATGCAAGGCTATCGAAAAACTCGATAGATTTGGAATCGGACGTCAGATACACGATAGCCTTCTTATAAGCGGCTGTCTTACCCTCGTGACGACCGAGTCTCTTGACTTTTCCGTCGTAGTTGGAAACGTTGACTTTGTCCACGTTAACGCCGAAGATCTCTTCCACCGCCAGCTTGACCTGAGTCTTGGTGGCGCACTTGGCGACTACGAAAGTGTAGGTTTTCGCAGGAATACCCGCGTAACTCTTTTCGGAAAGAATAGGTCTTATGATAATATCGTGTGCTTTCATTATTTAAGTACCTCCTCGAGAGCCTTAACGGAAGCTTCCGTAACGATGAGCTTAGAGCTTCTTACGATGTCGTATACGTTGACGAGCTTGACGTCGGAAGTCTCTACTCCGGGGATGTTGCCGGACGCTCTTACGACGTTGACGTTTTCGGAATCGAGAACGACGAGAGCCTTTTCCGCGCCGAGAGCCTTCAATACTTCAACCATAAGTTTGGTTTTGCCGGCTTCGAGCTCGATCTTGTCTACTACTACCATTTCGCCTGCTCTGACTTTTTCGGAGAGGACCGAACACAGAGCGGCTCTGTTCATTTTCTTGTTAATCTTCTGAGAGAAGTCTCTGGGCTTCGGGGCAAAAACTACGCCGCCCTTGATGAATTGAGGAGCCCTGATGCTTCCTTGACGAGCTCTGCCGGTGCCTTTTTGTCTGAAGGGCTTGATACCGCCGCCGGATACCTCGGTACGGGTAAGAGCGGACTTGGTGCCTTGACGCTTGTTGGCGAGCTGAGCTACGACTACCTGGTGAATGAGCGCTTCGTTATATTCCGCGCCGAATACGCCGTCGTCTACCGTCAGGGTGCTAACTTCTTGACCGTGCTGGTTTAATACTTTTAATTCTGCCATTAGTCTATCCTCCGTTACGCCTTGACGCTATCCTTGATGATAACGAGACCGCCCTTAGGTCCGGGCACGCCGCCCTTGATAAGGATGAGGTTACGAGCCTCGTCTACCTTGACGATGGTAAGACCCTGAACGGTAACTTGTTCATGTCCCCATTGTCCTGCCATTTTTTTGTTCTTAAACACTCTGCTGGGATCCGAGCACGCAGCCATGGAACCGGGGGAGCGGTGGATAGGACCGGTACCGTGAGTCATAGGACCGACTCTGTGCTGGTTCCATCTCTTGATGACGCCGGTGTATCCGTGACCTTTGCTGGTGCCTACCACGTCTATCTTATCGTTGGCGCGGAATTCGGAACAATTGATAACCTGTCCTACTTCCATGGAGTCGGCATTGTCGAGGCGGAACTCTCTGAGATACTTCTTGACCTCTACGCCCGCTTTGGCAAACTGACCCTTGACGCACTTGTTGACGTTGTTTTCTTTCACGCTGCCGTACGCGACCTGAACCGCGCTGTAACCGTCTTTATCTACGGTCTTCTTCTGCGTGACCACACAGGGACCCGCCTCGATAACCGTCACGGGTATAACGATGCCGTCCTCGGTGAAGATTTGGCTCATGCCGAGTTTCGTACCTAGAATCGCTTTCTTCATACTACTACCTCCTAGAGCTTAATCTGAATGTCTACGCCTGCCGGCAAATCGAGTTTCATTAACGACTCGACCGTCTTCGCCGTGCTGTTGTAAATGTCGATAAGGCGCTTGTGCGTCCTTAACTCAAACTGTTCTCTGCTGTCTTTGTACTTGTGGGGAGAACGAAGAATGGTTACGATTTCCTTATCGGTAGGGAGCGGAATCGGGCCGGAAACGTTGGCGCCAGTGCGCTTTGCAGTTTCAACAATCTTTTCTGCTGAATTGTCAATAAGGTTATGATCGTAAGCTTTCAACTTAATCCTGATCTTTTGACCTGCCATTTATTTAACCTCCTAAATGGATATTTTCTTTCTTGCACACTCGTCCGTGTGTATCCTCGCAGACTTTACGTGCTCTATAATTTTACATATATTGCAAAGCATTGTCAATCGATTTGACTAAATATTTTTTTAAGCTTTTTTTTTAAAACGAGAGCTTTTTATCGCCCTCTTTTTATTGAAAAACGCCCCTAGAGGCAAAAGAAATCTTAGATAAAAATTCTACATCGCGTCGTCGATGCCTAAGATGTAATCCGTACTGGTCTGATACAACGCCGCCAGCTTAACGAGCGACTCCAGCGGAATATCCCTCTTCTGCGTCTCGTATTGCGAATAGGTATTCTGCTGTACGCTCAGATATCTCGCGACGTACTCCTGTGTAAAGCCGTTCTCCAGTCTTAATTCCTTGAGTCTTAACTTAATCATACTATATATGATAAAATCTCGTTTTGAGATATTGACAATTATCTCATTTTGTGATAATGTTTTCCTTAATTAAATTATTGAGGAATTATTCTCCGCCTCGAGAGGAAGCATTATGAAAAAAATCTTATCTGCAATAATATCGATTGTAATTCTAGGAGCGATTTTATCCGCGTGTCAAAGTTCCGCGTACTCTGTATCCGTATCCGTACGCGACGACGTCGGCGGGCACGTAACGGGCGGAGGCTATTTTCGTACGGACGAAGAAGTCATGGTCGTTGCCACTCCGGAAGACGGCTATATATTCGACGGCTGGTACGACGAAGAGGGTTCTAAACTAAGCGAAGAGCGTTCTTATTCTTTTCTTATGACCGACGAGGATTTTTCTCTGACGGCGATTTTCTCCGTCTGCTCTCGGCACGAGCTGGACGGGTGCGCTTGCGTCCTGTGCAATTCGGCGGTTCACGATCTTAACGAGTACTGCTACTGCGCTCGTTGTAAACAAGCCTGCCACCTTTTGGACGAAAACTGTAAATGCAAAACTTGCGGCAGGACTTATCACTCGCTTAACGCCAACGAATGCGTCTGTTCCGTATGCCAATCCCCCGTTCATATCCCCGACGACGATTGCGTCTGCTCCGTATGCGGCAACGTCGCTCATCGTCCGGGAGAAGACTGCACCTGCAAGACGTGCGGAAAAGAAGCTCACAACGTCGACGGCAACTGCGTATGCAAAACGTGCGGAGAGGTCTCCCACGGACATAAAAACGGACTCTATTGCACGCATCGCGACGACGACTTGTGCTACTTCGGTCAATATCCTCAATCCGAAGTAACCGACGAAGCTCTGACGTCATCGTTAAACGACGCGGCGGGAGCTCTGCCGACCGCGTCCGACCTCGGTAATTGGACGATTATGGACAACTATTACTCGGGAGAAGTCTCCGATTGCGCCTATTATACGGACTTAGAACTCGACGGCAAGAAGTATCGCGGAGTATATTTCACCGCCTATCGCTCTCATTACGTAGGAGAATCGACCGCGGACAATCAATCGTTCCAGTATCGCAACGGCTATCATACGGACGCCGTGTATTGGTTCCAATACGAGCCCGTATCCTGGAGAATATTGGAATCGATCGACGGCGAAGCCCGACTGTTTTGTTCCATAGCCCTCGATTGTATGCAATTCGCCGACAGTCTTACGCCGTACGAAACCGACGAATGGTGTTCAAAACTATACGTAACGACGATTGACGGATATAACGGCACCGAAGTTAATATAAGCTACGACGATTGCAATCCTTTCGGTATGATTGCGGGGCACTTCGGAGAGATCACGGAAATTCCTCAACACTCGTATACTGCGTCTGAATCCATAACCGAAGGCTTTAATTCCCTCGGTAAATTATTCGACGACTTTACGGACGACTTCGATATACCTCGAGACGGTACGGAATACGCCCCTACTGTCGACGGCGCCTCTTCGGATAAATACACCGAATTTTATAATGAAGCGATAAGGCTTTATAACGACTTCTCTCTTGTTTCGTTCACTCAAAACTTAAACAACAATCTCTCCGACAGCGCGGTGATAGGCGCGAATTATCCGTACACGCTGCTCTTCGGCTCCGACGTAACTCCCGACCTCGTCGATTTCCAAACGGTCATAGCCAAGTTATTCGGATTTAATTCTAAAACCGAATTTATGGACTACGCTCAAAGTCTCGCCGACATTTACGCCGATTATAACCCCGCCGACAATAGTGAGGATAATAAAAAGTATCTTGCACTAATAAACGGATGCTTCTATTCAAAAAACGACAACGAGGAAAAGAACGTCAAAGAATACAGTTCCTTCATATTCCCTATCGCAATCAAAAACGAATCGTCTCCCGTCCTTACATATGTAATAATAGACGACAACGGGCTCGTTTCCGTCTGGATTAACGACGTTACTTCCGCGCTTAAAGCGACTAATTACAATGGTTCTCATTACACGGACGGTATAATAAACAACGAGTTTTATTGTAAAAACATGCTCTTTATAATAGGTCCGAGACATTCCGTTATCAAACCCTCCAATTATCGGTACAGCGATATAAACGAGTGGCTCAACGATACTTTCTTCAAGACCGCTTTCTCGGATGCCGAACGCCGAATTATGCAACGACGAATAGCATTGAACGGCGACTACAGCGGCGTCGGCACGAGTTACGTGTCTATATTGAGTAAAAAATACTTAACTTCTCTCAATTACGGTTATAAAGATTCTCTCGCGGACGAGGACGCGCTGAGAATTAAAACCTGTTCCGATTACGCCGCGTGTATGGGTATCCGCCGAGACGACAACGGATATTGCTGCTATTGGGTGCGCAACGCGTTCGTCACGCACGACAATTATCTGTATTGCTCGTATGTAGACGGAAAAATTTCCAATGCAAGACGCGCCGACGATTCGGGCACCGGCGTCGCTCCCACGATAATAATATCGATTAAATAAAAACTCGCATCAAAAGACGCGAGTTGCGTTTCCCCGACAAGACGTCGGGGTTATTTTTTATCCTTATTATATATACAGCGGACTAAAGAACCGCCGACGCCACGTCCGATATATCGGTAACGTAGCCTATCAGAAGTATTACGTGCTTCGATCCGTCCTTGACGTGCATAACGAACAGTTCCGGTTCTACTCCGTCGCCGTCGCTGCCCTTGACATAATAATAGCTGTTGCGAGACTTTTCTGCAAGTCTGACGTCGTACGACGCGGACGTCTCGAGGTATTCCTCATACGCCGCTCTGACGTCGCCGAACAATTCTTCCGCGACATCCGAGTCTTCCGTATAAAAAGCCGTCAACTTCAAGGTGGCGCCGACCGTAGCGGACGCCTCTATAACCTCGACCGAGCACGCGTCGAGAGAATCTTTAACGTATTCCGCCCTTCTCTCTGACGCCGAAAACCCATTCCCCAGACTCGCTACAAAACCGTCTCTGGTATAATCAAGATTTTCGACGCCGCTGACGGAGCGCATCAGTTCCGCCCTCTCGGCGCTCGCCGTCTTGTATCTCAAAGATATCGTGGCGTTACCTATCGCAAAAACCAGCTCGCCGTTGACGTAGTCGTCGTTGGCGTCCATATATTCTATGTACAGAGCGACTTTTCCGTTAACGCTCGTCTCTAAAAGAGTTTCGTCGGCTCCGACCGTCATTCCCGATATCGCCGCGGCTGCTGCTTCTTCGGAGTCGTATTCGATGATCTCCGCTTCTCTGGAAGACAGGACGTTTTCTCCTGCGTATCCGGCAAGAAATTCACTCATATCGTCGTCGGACGGGAACGTGTACAGTCCTGCGAAGCTGTCAGAATAGAGACTCACGGTCTTCCCGTCGGAATCCGTGTAAGTACTATCGAGAATACATCCCTTTTTCAGAGCGTATTCCTTGACCTTTTCCACACTCTCGTAGGCGCCGTCGGACAGAAAATCTCCCGTTCCGAGTCGAGTCAGATACTCCGACGCGGTCTTGTCCGATTCAGTCTCCTCTTTGATGACGACGTTCTCGGAAGCGGAACTAATCAACGCGCAACCGTTGCCGCCCAGATTGAGGAAGAGTCTGTCTCTCGCTATATTCCCCACTACGGAAAAATCGGGATAATCGCTCAGTTTATAACTCGCCGAAGCGTACTTAAGCTCGTTGTAGAAGTCCTCTCCCTTGTTTTTATATACCGTCACGCGGGAACGCGCCGAGAGATACTCGCCGTAATCCTTATTATATACGTCGTAATCGTCCGTAGACTCGACTACCTCGTATCCGTGCTTGATAAGATATTCCGCTATCCCCGCTCTGTCGTATGACGCGGCGCTGAGATTCCTTATGGTGGATATGGCGGAATCCTTAACGTAATACATCGTGGAATATACGGTGTTGCCCCTCAAAAGGAAGCTCCCCGACGTTTTCACTCCGGCGGATTGTTCCTCGTAGACAAATGCTCCGTTTGTCCTAAAAAGACTCCCCGGAGCGCTTTCCACGCATTCGCCATAATAAGAATCGGCGGCTTCGTCGGAATCGAAGTTTTTGATGACAATAACGGACGCCTTGTCTCCCGAGAGCGTCTTCCTGAAATATTCCGTAACGTCCTCTTCGTCGGTCGACTTCTTGGAAAAATCTCCCCTTCTGAGATAACTCTCCGCGTCCGCTACGGACGTGAGCGGCATATCGCCGAAACCTTGGCGAGAAAGATACTTCTCCAGCCTGTCCGCATCGGTAACGGCGCCGTCGTCGGCATTGTTAACGACCAGCGCGATGACGACGTTGGCGACGACCACTATTATCAATATAACCGCGAGAGCTATATACAAAACGTTCTTCTTTTCCATAAAACTCCGTGTCCGAGCGTGTCTATACACACCCTAACAGTATAATTATAATCGCATTCCCTCTCGTAGTCAATAGCCAAATCTCTCCCTAGTCTCTCTGTCCGTCGCGCCTCTAATATCGGACAAAGGAAAGGCTAGCGAAACGTTTTCGCCGGCCCTTTTTGTTTTATCGATCCCTTGACGGGAATGCCCGCGCGACGGAAAGACCGTCGACGGCGCGTTTTATTTACGACGATTAAAAAATTGCGTCTGTCTAATAATCGAAAAGCCCGGCTTTCGTTCGGGCTTTTCGATATAATATCACCAATTGAATCAATCGGAGTTACCTTACGTATTTGACGTAACCGTCTTTATCGGAAGAGGGACTATTCGGGAAGGCGGTCGCGATATAATTGCTGACTTCCAGCCCTTCTTTAACGTACACCGTTTCGGCATATTCCAACAATTTGCTGTCGGAAGAACTAAATTTCGCCACGTTGTAGGAATCTATGGTTACGGTTGCGAGTTTTTTGCAGTTGAGAAAAGCGTCCGTATCTATTTTCTTAACGCCTTTAGGAATAATTATGCTCTCGAGAGCGCCGCAACTTTTGAATGCTTCCACTCCGATATTAACCAGGCTCTCGGGCAGGACTATCTCGGTAAGTCCGCTATATTGGAAGGCATAACTCGTAATGCCGACGGTATCGTCCTTAAGAGTAACGACCGTGTCCTCAAGATGAAGACTCTTTACGGCATAAACGAACTTCCCCGCATAGATCGGTACTTTGTAGGGCTGATTCTCATACCACGCGGTGTTATCGAAGACGTGGGAATCGATGCGCGTCACGAAATCGGGAATGTCCAACTCTGTAATAGTATTATCTTTCACTCCCCATATTACATAATCCGAGTCCAGTTGCTTTATTTTCAGAGTATCGTGATCCAGATTGATCGGCTCCTCTTCGGGGGCAGGCTCGCCGCAAGCCGTGAATACGACCGCCAGCGCCGCTACCATAACGCAAGTCAACGCTAAAACGGCTATAGTCTTAATTGCTTTTTTCATATTTGTCTCCTTCTTTTTATTTATTATTATAATAGTACCCCCCCCCCCCCGAAAAATTGTCAATACTTATCCACAAAAAATTAAAAAATCTTCTCCTAACGTATAGTTTTACAATTTTAGACGTGGTTGGAGCTGCGTCTTCTTTTTTATTAAGAGCGTATATCCTTCATCATTTGCCCTGATAGACGGCTATATAGTCTATCTCCCCTTGATACAGTGGCGTATAGCCTTGTAAATACATTAAATGGCATTTAAGCCGAAGGAGAAACAAAATGCAAGTACAACTTTTTAAAAAACTCAACGATTACGTAGACAAAAACGGTGAAGAAAAAACCGCTACCAACTTTTATGTTAAATGCGGTGATTCGATGATCCCTATCGAAGTCCGATATTTTCAAGGCCTGGACGGTGTAGATCCTAATTATCGCGGTCGCAAAATGGTCATGTCTTCTTTTGCCGAAGAACTTCTTGACGACGATAAAAGTCAGAGAAAAATTCAAAGTTCGGAAAAAGGTGAAAACGGTAAAAAACTAGGTTAAAAATCCTTAATAAATACTAAAGTATTTAGCCCGAACCCCTTGGGCTTGTCTAAGGGGTTCGGGAAAAAGGTGAAAATCTAGGAAATTGCAGAGGGGATTAATATAAATGCAATTGAAACACTATGAAATTGTTACCGACGTGGACAAATTGAAAGTCGATATTCAAAAAGTCTGCATGGAACATAAAACAATCAAGCATTGGGCATATATCCTACACGATAAAGACGATACTCGCGCGCACTATCATATCTACGTTAATTTCGGCAATGCCGGCGTTCCTCACGATAGTTTAAGGCATCCGCCTGCGCTAAAAATGACGTCTCGAAAGACGCCATTTTTGTTTTTTAGAATAATGTTCATTTTCGATTAGATTGGGTGTCAGACGAGGCAGGCGCGGAACGCTCCTGCTCGGCTAGGACGGCGCTGTTTACTACCGCCTACGCGGTCTTAGTTTGCGACGTCCGCCTGCGCTAAAAAAGACATCGCGAGGATGTCTTTTTTGTTTCTAAATAAATGGTTATTTTCGATTAGACGTGGTGTCAGACAAGCAAACGCGCGAAGCACAGCGCCGACGTGTACTCAGACGTACTCTAGGCGCGCGCATCGCAAGCGTTGCGCAGTATCACGCCGCGGATAATCGAAAAGAACTAGATTTGTTTGTAATAAACCTTAATTCCGGGACCCATGGTGGACGCCATGGTGATACCTTTAAGGTAGGTACCCTTGGACGCCGCAGGTTTCGCCTTAACGATAGCTTCCATGAGGACGTCGAAGTTCTCTTTCAGCTTCTCTACGCCGAAGGACTTCTTACCGATGATAACGTGACAGATGTTGGTCTTGTCTACTCTGTACTCGACTTTACCTGCTTTGATATCCTTGATTGCCTTGGCGATATCCATAGAGACGGTGCCGGACTTGGGGTTAGGCATAAGTCCTTTAGGTCCGAGGATTTTACCGAGTCTGCCTACGACACCCATCATGTCGGGGGTGGTGACGATGACGTCGTAATCAAACCAAGCCTCGTTCTGAATCTTGGCGACGAGTTCTTCCGCTCCGACGAAGTCCGCGCCCGCAGCCTGTGCGAGGTCGGCTTTTTCGCCCTTACAGAGAGCGAGAACTCTGAGAGTTTTACCGGTACCGTGAGGAAGTACGACGACTCCACGGACCTGCTGATCTGCGTGACGGCTGTCTACGCCCAGCTTGATGTGAAGTTCGATAGTCTCGTCGAACTTAGCCTTAGAGGTCTCGATTGCGAGCTTGATTGCTTCTTCCGCTTCATAAGTGCGGGACTCGATTGCCTTTTTTGAATCTACGTATTTTTTTCCGCGTTGCATATCTAGTTCCTCCTTATTCTTCTACCGTGATGCCCATGGAGCGAGCGGTGCCTGCGATCATGCTCATAGCGGACTCTACGCTGGCGGCGTTGAGGTCTGCCATCTTAGTCTTGGCGATCTCTTCCAGTTGAGCCTTAGTGAGCTTGGCGACTTTGTTGGTATTGGGTCTGTCGGAAGCGGTATCGATACCGACTGCCTTCTTGATAAGGACGGCTGCCGGAGGGGTCTTCATAATGAAGGTGAAAGAACGATCCGCGTAGATGGTCATTACGACAGGTATGATCATACCGGTCTGAGACGCGGTCTTCTCGTTGAATTCCTTAGTAAAAGAAGGAATATTGATACCGTGAGGTCCTAACGTGGAACCTACAGGGGGACCGGGGGTTGCTTTACCCGCGGGAAGTTGCAGTTTGACTACTGCCGTTACTTTTTTTGCCATAGTGGTTTCCTCCAACTATCTGGTAATAACGAGTATGCATTGTATAGAGATTTTACATACTCTCCCATATTAACTTGTCGAAGCCCTTTATAGGGGCGTCCCGCAGGATAATCGTGACGACGGAGCAAGCAATGGTTAAATTAGAATGCACGATTATTCCTAAACGGCGATTAAGAAGAGAATTATCACCGGACAATATCCGCGCTATTCTCTATATTGATTTTGAGAAGAATTGCCGTGTCAGACAAGGCAAGGGAGTAACGCAACCGCGACGTGTAGTAGACCTACTCGAGCGGTGAGTAACGCACTTTAACGCCGTATCACACGCATTCACTCTTCTCTATGAGCGATTTTGCGGAGAATTGCGTGTCAGGCGAGCAAACGTGCGAAGCGCAGCGCCGACGTGTAGTAAACCTACTCTAGGCGCGAGCATCGTAAACGTTGCGAAGCATCACGCGCAATTCTACCAAAATCAGATTTTTTCGATTTGATTAAATTCCAGCTCCACCGGCGTCTGTCTGCCGAACATCTGTACTACGACGCGGACCTTTTGTTTTTCGACGTCTATCTCGTCTACTACGCCGATGAAGGTTTCGAGAGCACCCGCGACGACCTTGACGGAATCGCCCACGTTGACGTTGAAGTCGTCTATGGTGACTTTTTCCAGTCCCATACGCTTGATCTCGTCATTGGTGAGAGGGAGAGCTTTACCCTGAGGACCGACGAAACCCGTTACGCCCTTGGTATTGGTAATCATATACCAGAGGTCGTTGTTGTAGATCATCTTGACGAAAACGTAACTGGGGTACTTCTTTCTCTCGATGACCTTACGCTTGCCGTTACGCTCGACGATGTCTTCTTCCACGGGAATGGCAATCTCCGTAATGGTATCCTGGAGATTGTTGTTCTCGATCATCTTTTCGAGATTGTTTTTAACTACGTTTTCATACGTCGCATAGGTATGCAGAACGTACCATTTCAGACCGTTGTTATCCATATCAGACTCCTACACCATAGCGAAGTTGAGGAGTGCGGTGAGTCCCAGGTCGATGCAAGTAACGATCACGACGAACACGAACACGAACAGTAATACCATCCAGGTCTGTTTGAAAACGCCGTTTTCGGACTTCTTGGACAAGAGAGAGGGCCACTCGACCTTCTTGAGCTCCGACCAAACTTCCTTAAAGAAACGGACAATCCTGTTGGGACCTTTTTTCTCGTTCTTTTTTGCTTTCGCTTTGCTCTTGGCGCGTTCTTCCTTGACCTCCTGATCGGTAGGCTGCTCGGGAAGTGCCTCGAGATTGAGCATATCCTTATCGTTGGGCATATCGAACTCCTTATTTGGTCTCTTTATGGACCGTGGTCTTTTTGCAGAACTTGCAATACTTCTTGATTTCTATTCTATCAGGAGTATTCTTTTTATTCTTGGTGGTGTCGTAATTTCTTTGCTTACATTCGGTACAAGCAAGGGTAATTTTGACGCGCATGATGGTTTACCTCCATAAAAAAATTGACCTCTCGTGAGGTATAGCTAATGTAATATAACACGCCTACGCCCTATTGTCAACCGTTTTTCAAAAACTCTCCCTAAAGATTTCACACGCACGCGTCTATATAAGAAAACGGAGCGCACCTCGACGCTCCGCTCGATTTTTATTCTACGATTACAGAAGGGGTATAACGCCCAGATAGACGATATCTTCTCTGTCCGCCGCCGCGCCTTCCGCCAGTACGAAAGCTTTTTTCGCTATTATTCCGCCCGCCATGGTGACCAGCTCCTCGAGCCCCTCGAGGCTGTTGCCCGTGGACACGACGTCGTCTACTATTCCCACGCGTTTGCCTTTTAGCAGATCCGCGTCAAACTTGGACAGATAGAGTTTTTGCACCTGACCGGTGGTTATGCTGGACTTAATGGCGACTTCTATGCCGTCCTGCATATAGAGTTTCTTCGACTTACGCGCCACCGCGTAATAGTGATGTCCCAGCTCTCTTGCCATAACGTGCGTCAGCTGGAGCCCCTTGGACTCGGCGGTAATAAGCACGTCCACGTCTCCTATCAGCTTGGCAAGCTCCTTGCCGCAATACTCGGTCATCTCGGCGTTGCCGTGAAGATTGAAGAATGCTATATTGATTCCGCTGGGAAGCGGAAGAATAGGCAATTGCGCTTTGTATCCCTTAAGGTCTACCTCATAATAATTCATAACAACTTCTCCTGTAGGTCGTGAAGATTTTCAACGATTACTATTTTATCACATAACGCGGAGTTGTCAACGCATATAAATCAAAATCGACAAGTCCGAATATTATGTTTTAATTATTAATTCCCCTGAATACGTTTCCTTTTGAACTCGCGCAACATCTCGGTTCTCCTGACTATGGAATCTTTTCTCTGACGGTCAAGTTCCGCCTTAGCCTGAAACTCCTCTTCGTCTCCGTCCTGTCTGGTAAGGGAATAAGACTCGCTTGTTAAGCAGACGAAGTCCTTTGCCGTCTTACCCCCGTCCGCGCAGTAGTTGTCGTAAAGATGAATACGATCGTCATCGTTTTCCGCTATCCAACAATTATAATAAACGTCTATCTTGTTCAACAAAGGACAATCACGGAAAGCTCCCTTGCCTATCTTGGTGACGTAATAAGGGATTTTCAGTTCGGTGAGACTAGAACAGTTCTCCAGTAAAAACGGACCGATGCTCCTTAAAAATATCGGCAACTCCATGAATATGAGCGCAGTACAACCTCTGAAACAAGAGTCTTCTATCTCTCTGGTCGCGTCGCCGAGGAAAACCACGTCTCTTAGAGACGGACAGTTTTCGAAAGCGGCACTTTCGATCTTCTCGACAGTATCGGGGATCATAATCACTTCCAACTTTTTCGCTCCCGAAAAACAGAGGCGAGGAATAATCTTGACGTCCGGTAAAAAGCAATTGACGATATTGGGATGATCTCTTAAGAGACATTGACCGAGTATCACCGTATCGGTATTAAAACTGATCCTCGTCTCGGACTCGTCCACCAGCACGGCGTAATAATGCGGATTGTTGTTTATTTTGACGTACGTGATTCCTCCCTCTTTCGTATTGATCTTAGGACACTCGGTGAACGCTTCCGTAATATTGGTTATCCCGTCCGGCATGGTGACTTCTTTTAAGTTTTTACATCCCTTAAAAGAACCGTACTCAATCGACGACAAAGTCGGTAAAATAAGCAGTTTTTCCAGCTTGGTCTTATTGCCGAAATTATTCGAGAAATATCCTCCCAGCTCCGTAACGTCGATATTGTCGATCGACTTAGGAATAACGCAGACTTTCTCGTCCTTAGTCCAGTCCAGAATGCAATAACCGCCGCATACGCTCTCGTCCAACTCGAAGCCGTATTCGAGGGCTTCAGCCATACTCATATTCTCGATAATAGACGTCGTCGAGTCCACCTCGAAGTCGTAGTCGTCCTTTTTCTTGAACAATTGGACGTTTTTCTTCGCGTCTTTTAAGTCTTCCGGCTTATAAACGATCCGATCGCCGCGGTCGTTGGTTCCTATCCAATAATAATCCTTTTCAAACTCCAGCTCCTCTAGAGGCGTGTATTCGAACACGAGCTGACCGATTTTATGGACCGACCCGGGAATCGAAACTCTCTTCAACGCGCTGCAATAGGACAGCGAATACAGTCCGAGCTCTTCCACGCCCTTGCCTATGGCTATATTTCTGAGAGACTTGCATTCATAGAACAAATACTGCGGCAAAACCTTAGCGTCTATCTTAATGCTCATCAGCGACTCGCACAAATAAAACGCATACTCGCCGATACCCTTCAGCCAGCTGTTGAGCCGGACGGACCTCAGTTTTTTGCACTGACCGAAAGCCTTCTCTCCGATATATTCGACGCTAGGCGCCGACACCGCTTCGACTTTGGTCCCGAAAAACGCCGCCGCCCTTATCGACTTACATCCTCTCTCGACGTTATAAGTGCGCAGACAGTCTTGATATCTCATCAGCAGATACGCCGGATTGTTGTTAATAGTCAGATACGTCGCTCCCGCGAAGGTGAGCGAGGGCACTTTGCAATTGGCGAATACACCCTGCCCGACCAGTCCCAACGAGCCGAACACCATTATCTCGTCCAAAAAGGTGCAATCGGATAGAGAGCCGAGCTTAATTTCTTTCAATTCCGCTACGACGATCAGTTTCTTTATATTCAAAAACGAAAGCCCGTCTATGTATCTGACGGGGACGGAATCTATATACTTGGGGATAGACAAGACGTCCGCATCGCCTACGTAATCGGTGACGGTGATTTCGTTTCCTTGTACGCTGTATATGATTCCCTGTACGGTCGCCTCGTCGGAATCTATCTCCTCGCTGTAATCGTAATCGTTATCGTAACAAATATCGGATATATCCTCCGTCGACAACGATTGGATATGCGTTTCCAGCCCTTCTTCCAGTCTCTCGATGAGGTTGAATCGATTAGAGTCGTAATCTACGGTACCCAGAGAATACATATCGCCCAGCGCGCACAGAATCGGATTGAGAATAAAGAGCTCGTTGTCGCGCTCTTCTCGGCTCAACGCCTCGTACAAGACGTTTTTGTTGACGTACGGGAAGCGTAAATCGGTGTTTTTATAGATATAATTGTTATGGAAATAGCACATAAGATCCAGCTCGGCACTATTTAACTCGCTCATCTCGATATAGTTGCTACCGACAATCAGTCCCAGATCCATATAGTAATCCAGATTGTCGTCCATATAATCGTTGATTAAACGGTCGAAGTCGATAGAGGCGGTCTTCATCAAGTACGACTCTATCGCCTGCACGGCTAGCTTAGAGACCTCTTCTACGTCCAGAACGGCTTTCAGCCCGTCGTATTCTTCCTCCGTCAATATGTCCTGGAACCCGGCGTCCGTCAACCCCTTACGACATCTTAAAAAGTTATATAAAATAATATAAATCGGCTGATATTCGTAACGTGAAAAAAACATATTTACCTCTCCGTAATCCTTAATCTATATAAGTATATCATCTCCTTATGAAAATTACCAGCCCCCAAATTCGGATTTAATCGATTTAGCATTCTATAATATACTCACTCTCGACGAAAAGTTTATTTCTTGACAACGCGGAAGAATAGCGCTACAATAACTTTGCCAAAAATCTTAATATACGAAGAGCAGCTTTTTACTATTCGGTAACAAGTGTTTTTTCGCATAGTAGTTGCTTTTTGTATACTGCATAAGATTTTTGGCGAAATTTGAGCGGAAATGCACTTGTTATATTTTTTTGCCCGCCTTGTTTTCGTAGTGTAAATCTTATCTCCGCCCAAGAAGGAGACTCGACGATGAAAAAGAAACTCCTCATCGCCATTATTGCACTTGTCCTTATCGTAGGACTACTCACCGCCTGCGACGGACTTTTTAGTCCAGGTTCTCAAACAGACGATTCTGAACCGCCCGACCTCGCTCACGACGTCTTAATTATCGAACGGCAACTCTCGGACTACGTGATAATCGGTGTACAAACACAAGATTTCACTGAAGTTACCATACCCGATTTCGTCACGAAAATCGAAAGGATTGCTTTTCTTAGGTGTAGTAAACTAAATAGTATAACTATCCCGAATAGCGTTAAGAGTATAGGAGAAAGAGCTTTTGAAGGTTGTACCGCACTCTCGGATATTATAATCCCCGACAGCGTTACAAATATAGGTTACGGTGCATTTTACGATACGATCTGGTATGAAAACCAACCCGATGGACTTGTATATGCAGGTAAAGTCGCATATAGATATAAAGGAGAGATGCCCGATAACACTTCTATTACGCTTAAAGACGGCACTCTCGGTATCGCAAACGAAGCTTTCTGTTATTGTAGCGGCCTAACCGATATAACCATTCCCGACAGCGTTACGAGTATAGGCTACAATGCATTCGACGATTGTTATGAATTGAGTAACGTGACTATAGGCAACGGTGTAGCAAATATGGGATATGCTGTATTTGAAGATACTCCTTGGTACGATAATCAACCCGACGGACTAGTATATGCAGGTAAAGTTGCTTATCAATATAAAGGAGAAATGCCCTATAACACTTCTATTACTCTTAAAGACGATACTCTAGGCATTGCAGATTTGGCATTCTCTGAATGTAGCGGACTCACAAGTATAACCATTCCCGATAGTCTGAAATGTATAGGCCAAGGTGCTTTTTATTGTTGCAACGGGCTCTCCGATATTACCATTCCGAACAATGTTATCAATATAGGTCATGGTGCATTCGGCGGTTGTACGGGATTAAAAAAAATAACCGTAAAAAAGAATAATAAAATATATCGAAGCCAAGGCAATTGCCTCATAGAAACTTCTTCTAAAACCATAATATTAGGATGCAATAACAGCGTTATTCCTACAGACGGCAGTGTTACGAATATCGGCGACGAAGCTTTCTGCGAATGTTGTGAACTCCGTAGTATAATCATCCCTGACAGCGTTACGCATATAGGAGAGTTTGCCTTCGGCGAATGTAGCGATCTCTCAAATATCGTCATTCCGAAGAGTATCGATTATATAGGCGGAGAAGCTTTTTACGGGACACCTTGGTACGACAACTACTTTGATAATCAACCTGACGGACTCATCTATATAGGAAAAGTCTTATACGACTATAAAGGAGATATGACCAATAACATATCCCTTACTCCTAGAGATGATACCGTATGCATCGGGGGATATATTTTCGAAGACGGTCCAATGCTTACAAGTGTAATTGTACCCGCCAGTGTCATAAATATTGCAGAAGGCGCTTTTTCGGATTGTTATCAACTCCGAACAGTAATTATAGATTCCTCTAATATTGCAAAATTAAACTATTCCGAAATGAGCGATGATATTTTTTTATTGCAATTCGCTACCACCGTGTACGTTAAAGAGGGGCTTGAAGTGGGGAGTTATATCTCGGGTAGCTTCACTCTAGCGGAAAGCTCTGATAAGGACGGCTACGTCAAATATACAAGAAATTAAT
>CAZTFQ010000009.1:0-64832 GCA_964613035.1 uncultured Christensenellaceae bacterium
TGAAGTGTAGTAGACCTACTCGAACCTCGAGCATCGCAGTCTTGCGTGGTAGGTGTGCTCGGATAATCGAAAAGAACGGATAATCGAAAATCAGTTTTGACGGGGCTTGCCGAAAAAATACAAGGCTACGGTTCCGGGACCGGTATGGCTTCCGATAGTGGGACCGACGTAGTATATTTCTACTTTATTTTTCAGATTGGGGAAGCGAGCTTCTATTAGCTGAGCCACGGCACGGGCGTCTTTTCCGCACATAGAGTGGGAGATGTAGCATCTGCCGTCGTAGTCGAGACCGTCGTCGACGTTTTCTTCCATCTTCTTAACAATCTCTTTTATGACGTTGTTCTTGCCCATAATTTTAAAACGCGGGATGAGGCGACCTTCATTATCCATATTAAGGAGAGGACAAATGCGGAGAGCGGTACCGAACCACCCCGACGCGCGGCTGATTCTGCCGCCTTTTACATAGAAGCTGAGGTCTGTCGAGAAGAACCAGTGATGAAGTCTGAGCTTGTTATCTTCTGCCCATTCATAAAGTTCCGCAACAGACATACCTGCGTCTCTGAGGTCTGCGAGGGTCTCCATAAACATACCGTAACCGGAAGAGGCTCCGAGGCTGTCCACGACGAAGATTTTCCGCTCGGGGTACTTTTTAAGGAGCTGAGTGGCGGCGATTTTCGCGGCGTTGTAGACTCCGGAGATCCCCGAAGAGAGGCTGACGTGAATTATATCTCTGCCTTCTTCCAAAAACTTAGAAAAGTATGCGGTGAACTCATCCACGTTGACCTGGGACGTTTTGCCGTCGGCGCCTTTTATCAAAGCGCCGTAGAAGTCCTCGGGCGCCATCGAAGTGAAGAGGTCGTCCTCGTACTGTTTTCCGTCCAGCATATAATGGAAGCAGACGAATTCTATATCGCGCTCGTGCATACGCTCTACGGTAAGATCCGCGGTAGAGCAGCAGCTTAAAACATATTTTTTGTTCATATATCCTCCTATAGTATATGGCTTACGCCGTCAAGGCGTAGATTGTTAGAAGAAAAATCTCTTTTTTACCTCGCTGTACAGGACATCCTTTCCGAAGATGAAAGAAAAGAGAACCGTAATGAGACCGAGGCCGAAAGTCGCTGTGGACGCTATCCAATTATAACCGTCGTACCCTTTAGAGAGCAAGTAATTGAGAGGGAGCATACCGATCATCAAGATAGCCAGACAGAACACGTGGAAAGCGTATCTGTACCACTTATGCGAGATGAAGACCGTCATCATCACGACCACGTCGAGGACGAAGAGAATTGCGGGGACGGCGTAAGAGACTGCCGCGTAGAGGGCTCCGTAATGGAGAGACACGAGAAATGCCAGCACTACCAACCAAAACGCCACTCTGAAGTATATAGATCTGAGATCCGCGCGGAAAAACAGATGTTGACCTATAAGGAGCCAGAAAAATCCTACGGAAGCGACTCCTATGTAGAATATTCCCCAGACCTTAGAGAGCACGGACGATACGAACAACGCCGTCAGAATGAAGATGGACAAGACGATAAAGATGTCTTTTACTATCTTTTTTGCGGACTTGATTTTCAATTTGGAATTATACGGAGCGAAGGAAAATTCTTTTTCCGTATCTGCATTGGAAAGTCCCGCGCCGCAGAGCGGACAATTATCCTCGTAATCGGGGTTGTAGGTTTTACAAGCCTTACAATATTTCATTTGACGCCTCCGTTGGCTTCCACGTACACTTCAAGTCCTTCTTCCGTCAACGTGCGGACGAATTCTCTCTCGAGCTTGGCACTGACGTAAGTACGTGCGAAAGTCAGTACACAACGGTCTCCGAAGCTGACTCCCGCGAGCTTATGTCCGTTGCCTTTAGGTTCCTTAAGAGAAAACTCCACTCTGTCGACTATCTCGAAGAGTTCTTCCGGAGGATCCAGTCTGCCGTAGTTGGAGAAGTCCATAGAGACAGCCTTGTTATCCAGAATGAGCTTAGTCATAAACAACCCCACGTCTTTTAAGGGAAGAGGCGCGAGCGAAATGATTTTGTTACGCTCTTCTCTCATATTGGCGTTGATGTTTTCTTGCAGATACTTCTCGTTGAGCTGGTCGCGGAAGCATTCTTTGACGGCGGCGACGTAGTCGGAGACTTCGGCTTGCTTATCTTTTAGCGTAACGTCTAAGAAGTACGAGAAATTACGTATCGTCTCCGAAGAAAAATATTTACGGAGATTGACCGGCACTCTGATGTTGATATCCTTTTCAGACCCGTCGCGGTCTCTCATCTCGAAAAGTATCTTGAAGAGTACGGCGAGGACGTACTCGGTGATGGTCGCGCCGTATTCTTTTGCCTTACGATTAAGCGCGGACGCGGAAGTGACGACGTGCGTAAGGACCGCGTGGCGGGCTTTGGTTCCCTTGGGGATATAGATGAAGTTGATTTTTCTCTTAGCGTAATTCTTCTTCTCCGCGAAGACCTGGAAGCTGTCCTCTATCTCTGCGGGAGTGGGAAGGTCTCGGGCGCTTTTTGCGGAGCGATAATCGGATATTACTTTGCCGCTCTTCAGCTCGTAATATCTGGCGAGAAGGCTCATCAGGAATATGGATCCGCCCGTACCGTCGGTGATGCTGTGGAAAAACTCGCATCCTATTCTGTAGTCGCTGTACACCACTCTGAAGAGATATCTTTTCCCGTCCAAAGGAATGGGCTGGAAGGAATATAACGTCTCCTTCTCCGTCTTAGGTTTGAAAGGCAATCGTTCGAAATAATACCAGAAGAAGCCTCTCTTAATGGTAACCATCAATGACGGGAAGCGTTGAACCAGATCGTCGAGAGCCTGCTGGAGTATCTTACCGTCGACGCGCTCTTTCATAACCGCGGCGAATCGGAACAGCGTACTATAATCGTCGGTAGACGAGGACGGATACACCTTGGCGGCGTTGTCCAGCTTATACCATTCCGTCGGGTCGAAGCGGGGTATGTCAACCTTTTTCTCGGCGGTGCCCGCTATCATCGCGTCGTACTGGACGCCGAAGTGCCGAGAGATGGTTTCCAGAAGTTTTTCGTCAAAAATGTCCTCTCCCTCTTCCGCTCTGACGACGCTGTCTTCAGATATAGAAAACATACGGGCGAATTCTTCTACCGACAAGCCATTATCTTCACGGAGTCTTTTGATAGATTTTGAATATTCCATTCCGACTACCTTTTTTTAGGGATTATGCCTGCAACGACGATACGATAATTACACACACATAGATATTATAATACAAATAGTTACTTTAGTCAATCTTAAATATTACGGGCACCGCAATATATATTTCAATCGAACGGATCGGAGAATAAAAAGGCGAGGTTTTCATTCCGTTGACTTATATCGGGACGGGGTGATATACTTAATTATTATGACAAAAGTCGTCGTCGGAATGTCGGGCGGAGTGGACTCGTCGGTCGCCGCCGCTATACTCAAAGAACAAGGCTACGAAGTAGTCGGACTCTTCATGCGCAACTGGCGCGAGGAAGAAGGCGGTGCGTGCACTGCGGAAGCGGACTACGCGGACGTCAGGAGAGTGTGCAACGCTCTGGATATACCCTACTATTCGATCGACTTCTCCAAGGAATACTACGAGAGAGTATTCAAACTATTCGTCGACGAATACAAGGCAGGCAGAACGCCCAATCCGGACGTGCTGTGCAACAGAGAAATCAAATTCGGTCCGTTCAAAGACTTCGCGGAAAAGCTGGGGGGAGATCTCGTCGCCACGGGGCACTACTGCGGGATACTGCATAGAGACGGCAAGACGTATTTAAGACGCGCTCTGGACGACAACAAAGACCAGACGTATTTCTTATCCGCCGTATCCGAAAAGCAATTAAAAAACGTTGTTTTTCCTCTAGAAAACATCGAGAAACCCGAAGTAAGAAGGATTGCGGAAAAATACAATCTCGCCACCAAAGCCAAGAAAGATTCCACGGGGGTGTGTTTCATCGGCGAAAGAGACTTCAGAAAATTCTTAAAAGAATACATTCCGATGAAAAGAGGCGACATACTAGATATGTCGGGCAATAAAGTCGGAGAACACGACGGAGTTTTTTATTATACCATCGGACAACGGAAAGGCTTCGGCATAGGCGGAGGCGGCAACGGAGAACCGTGGTACATAATCAAGCGAGACGTCAAGAACAATATTCTGTACGTCAATCAAGGGGAGTGTGACGAGCTCTTCTCCGACAGACTGATAGCCGAAAACTTCAACTTCATAACGGACAAAGTCAAAGACGGCGGACGATACAGAGCCAGAATACGTCATCGTCAACCCTTGCAACCCTGCACCGTGCACTATATCGACGATACTACTCTGGAAGTCGTATTCGATACCAGACAACGCGCCGTCGCCCCGGGGCAATATTGTGTCCTGTACGACGACCCCGATTTAACGGACGACGGTATATGTTACGGCGGCGGTATAATAATATAAGAATTAATAACTCACCTAAACAAATTAAAATGCGCTAAAAATGACGTCCGTCGGGACGCCATTTTTGATTTATTTTTGGTTTTGATTATGGGTTATTTTCGATTAGATTGGTGCGTATAGAAGGCAAGGGAGTAACACAGCCGCGACGTGTACTATAACGTACTCGAGCGGTGAGTAACGCACCTTAACGCACTAGACGCGCCGAGATAATCGAAAATTAGTTGGCAGCTTTAACGGCGTTCTTAGTACCTACTACGAGCGCTACTCCGCTTCTGCCGACGGCATATTGTTTAAGATGATCCATAGCCTCGTCATAACTCTTTTGGAGATCTTCCTTTTCTTCGTCGGTAAGATTCTCTTCAAGGGCTTCTTCATAGAAAGATTTTAGTTCTTCTTTCATCTCGGAAATAACGTTCTTGACTTCGGTCTCGATGGCTTTTGCCTTTTCTTCTTCCTTAAAATAGAGAGCAAGGATGAAGTCTGCCTGAGCTTCGTCTTCTCCGGAGGTAATCTTAATGCCGGCTACTATGGAGTCGAGGTCACCGCTTTCGAATTGCAAATCTTCCGTAGGGAAGCATTTGTTTACCAGCGCTATGGCAGAATCCATAATCAACGCGGTCCTGGCGTGGATTGCGGTATATCCGTTTTCTTTAAGATTGGCTTCCGCTTCCGCGGGGTCTTGAGGCACGTTGACACAACCGACCATGGCTACTGCCATAACGGCGATCAATGCTACTACTGCTGTTATCGATAAAAACTTTTTCATAATAAATCTCCTTGTTTTTATTTTGAGTTTATATTGTGATTTTATAATACTCGAAAGACTTTGTCAATATATATTTTTAGCGACGATGAAAATTTCAACACAATCGTCTAAACTGTCAAGATAGTTTTTTGGGAGGTTTTTTGCCGAGGTAGCAATACTCTCTTATCTGAATATTGGCATTGAAGAGCTTGCGGTTTTTGTCAGCGCGGCGACCGAAAGTTTTTTCAAAGCCGTCGAGGGAGGTTACCAAATACAGGCTCCAATCGGGGAGTGCGAAGAAGGTGCGGGAAAAATCGGCGTACAATTCTCGGACGGATTTTTCGGTCATCAAGCGCTCTCCGTAGGGGGGATTGGTCACGATCACGCCGTAAGGGTGAGATGAGACTAGACGTCTAGCGTCCATTACTTCAAAGTGAACTTTATCTTTTAATCCGGCACGCTCGAGATGTCTCCGAGACAACTTAACGGCGTCTCTATTGATATCGTATCCGTATATTCTGAATTTTTTATCTCTGACGATTGCGTCGGAGGCGTCTTTCTTAACGGAAGCGAGGATACTCGGGTCTATGAAGGAATAATTCTCGAACGCAAACGTTCTGTTAAGTCCCGGAGCGATATCGTGAGCTATCATGGCGGCTTCTATGGGGATGGTTCCGCTACCGCAAAACGGGTCTACGAGGATACGGTCGGGATTCCAAACGGAGAGCTCGAGAAGAGCTGCGGCGATGGTTTCTTTAATCGGGGCTTCCGCCACGTAGTCTCTATATCCGCGCTTATGCAGTCCCGCTCCCGAAGTATTGATTAAGACCGACACGACGTCGCGGACTATCTCGACGTCTATAAGAAGAGGCGCGCCGTCCTCGTTCCAATAGCCTTTTGCGATAACCGAGAGAATCGCTTTTTTTGAAACGCTCTGTATTGCCGACAACGCGAACAGCGTACTGTCGGTAGAACGGGCGTTGACCACGATACGGGCATTCTTATGTACGAATGCTCGCCAGTCGATTGCTTTTATTCCGTCGAAGAGGTCGTCGAAAGTGGTTGCGGGGAATTCCGAAACGAGTATCGAAACTCTGTCCGCGGTACGCAACTTCACGTTAAGCTCGACCACGTCTTCCGCGGTGCCGTCGAAGACGAAGCGACCGTTAAACGCGCCTGCCTCTATCCCGAGACGTTTTAATTCCAATTTGGTTGCGGTCTCTATGCCGAAACCGCTATGCACGACCAATTTCATCTTGCGAATACTACGGCGAAAACTTGTTTCGCGCCCTCCTTCTTAAGTATACGAGCGCATTCGTCTATAGTATAACCCGTGGTCATTACGTCATCGACAATTACAATCGTTTTTCCGTTTAAGGCTCCCGACGGGAGTTTTTCGGTAACCGAAAAGGCGTTCTTAAGGTTTAATTCTCTTTCCTTTTTCGTCAGACGCGCAGAGTCGACGCTTTCTCCGACTCGGTCGAGCGTTTTCAAAAACTCGACGCCGCATTTCTCGGCATAGGCTTGTGCAAGAATTTTCGCATGGTCGTAGCCTCTTCTGCGGACGGCTTTCTTACCCGAGGGCACGTAGGTGACGAGATCGACTTCTTCTCCCACGTCGGGCATAAAGTAAAGCATATTGCGATAGAGATAACTTTTGTCGGAATCCTTAAAATCGATAACCATCGAGCGTGCCAGATCGTCGTAACGTATGACCGAATACGTGCGGTCGAAAGAAAACTTACGTCGACTGCAATTGACGCAGACTCCGTCTACGAGTTTATCGGCGCATATCGGGCACAACTCGTCGGTGCGAAAAGTTATATGAGAAAAACAATCTCTGCAGAGTTCCGCTTCCCTATTATCGTCGTCGGTCAGTTCTCTGCCGCAGGACACGCAAGATACGCCTCTAGGGTAAAAGATACCGATGAGGTAATCTAAAATTTTTCTAAAACGAGACTTAGTCACCGAGAGCCTCCTGCTTACGACGATTTTTTTCGATGAGCTCAACTAACAGGGTATAGCGCTTTTCTATATAATCCGTCTTAACCATTTTATAGACGGTCTTCCTGTCGCCTACCAGGACGACGGTATTTTTTGCTCTAGTGACGGCGGTATAGAGGAGATTTTTCGTATTGAGCAGATAACTGCCGGACGAAAGTGCGACGATAACCGCGGGAAATTCCGATCCCTGCGACTTATGGACGGAAATGGCGTAGGCAAGCATCAGCTCGCCGAGAGTTTCGCGGTCATAAGTAACGATTCTGTCGTCGTCCATCAAGACTTTTAGACCGTCGAGAGTAAGGCACATAACCACGCCTGAGTCGCCGTTGAATACGCCCTGTCCCTTTTCCGAAAGATTGCCGTTACGTTCCCATGCCAGCTCGTAATTATTACGGACGTGCATAACTCTGTCGCCCACTCTGTATTCCGTCTCGCCCACTTTCATTCCTTTACCGTCGGGGTTGAGAGCGTTTTGGAGACAGACGTTGAGATTGTTGACGCCGACGATTCCTTTTTTTTGAGGAGCGAGGACCTGTATATCGGACGAAGATATTTTCTTAAAACGCGGCAGTCGGTCTTTTACCATCTCTACGATGGTCTTAAGCTCCAGCTCTCTGTCTTCCGTCTCGAAGAAAAAGAAGTCTTCCGAGTCGTTGTCGAATAGGGGCATTTCGCCCTCGTTGATGCGATGCGCATTGGTCACGATGAGGCTTCTTTCCGACTGTCTGTACACGTAGGTAAGGAAGCTGATCGGAACTATTCCCGATGCAATCACATCCGATAAAATATTGCCGGCAGACACACTTGGGAGCTGATCAGAGTCTCCGACAAGCACGATTCGGGCTCCCAAAGGCAACGCTTTGAGAACCGAATTAAAGATATAAACGTCTGCCATGGATATTTCGTCAATGATAAGACAATCGGTCTCGAGAGGGGTATGCTCGTTGTAGCAAAAAGACAGGTGACCGTTTTCGTAATGTACTCCTAGGAGTCTATGAAGAGTCTTGGCTTCTTTTTCTCCTGCGTCCGACATACGTTTTGCAGCTCTTCCCGTAGGAGCGGCGAGCGCTACGCGACAACCGTTGTCACCGAGTATGCTGACGATACAATTGATAATGGTTGTTTTTCCTGTACCCGGACCGCCGGAGATTACCGCGACGCCGTTATTGACGGCACTCTTGATGGCGGCTTTTTGACTCTCGTGGAAAGTTATGCCGTGCTGCTTTTCGTACAGGGCGATATCCTTGTCCGCGTCTATAGGAAGGCGCTCGGCATACTTAATCATTTTTAAAAGAGCCGAGGCGATGCCGTTTTCCAGAGCGTAATTTTTAGTCAACGCGATGAAGAGCTTTTCTTCGCCGTCGTCCGACTTAACTTCTTTAATAATCTTCCTGTTATACAGCAAGATGGTCAAAGTGCTTTCGACCAATTCCGGGTCTACGTCAAGAAGATCCGCCGCGCTCGCAACAAGATAATCGAGGGGAAGGCACGTATGTCCGCCCGACTTCTCCGCCTCGTTGAGGACGTGAATGACGCCTGCTCTCACTCTGAATTCGGACTCCTTTTCCACGCCGAGTTTGGCGGCGATGGCGTCCGCCTTAATGAAGCCTATTCCGTCTACGTCTTCTACCAGTCGATAGGGGTTGTCTTTAACGATATCGACGGTTTCCGCACCGTAGACGTTGAAGATACGTATGGCGGTCGATATCGAGATATCGTATTTCTGAAGATACATCACTGCGTCTCGCATGGCGAGTTTTTCCAGATATTCTTTATGAATACTTGCGGCGAGCTTCACGCTGATCTTAGGTATCTCCGCGAGACGCTCGGGTTCTTTTTCTATAATTTCAAAAGTTCTTTTGCCGAATTTTTCTACAATTCTTTTCGACAGGACCTCCCCCACGCCCGTAAAAAGTCCCGCGCCGAGATAGAGAGCCAGTTCTTTATCCGTCTCGGGCTGAATGAACTCCACCGTCTCGACCTTGAATTGCTCGCCGTATTTTTTATGAAAAACGAGCTCGCCGTTAAGACGGAGACGTTCTCCTATCGCTATAGTAGGAAAAATGCCGACAGCGGTAATTTCTTCTCTATCGGCACTTACAACGAGGACGGAATAACCGTTCTGCTCGTTACGGAATATTACGTTTTCTACGATAACGTCAATCTGCATTAAAGATACGCTTGAGCTCCTCGACCTTATCGGTACGCTCCCACGGGAGGTAGGGCTTACCGTAGTTGCCGTAATTGGCAACGGTCTTATAGATGGGGGACAAGAGCCCCAGTTTATCGATAATCGCTTTGGGGCGGAAATCGAACACTTTCAGGACGGCTTCCGCAATAAGCGACTCGTCGTATTTACCAGTACCGGAGGTAGAAACCATAACGGAAACGGGTTCTGCCTTACCGATAGCGTATGCTACCTGTATTTCGGCTACGTCCGCAAGACCTGCCGCGACGATGTTTTTAGCAACGTATCTGGCGTAATAAGCGGCACTACGGTCGACCTTGGTGGGGTCTTTTCCGGAAGTGGCGCCGCCGCCGTGGGGGCAATATCCGCCGTAGCTGTCGACGATGATTTTTCTTCCGGTCACGCCGCTGTCGCCGTGAGGACCGCCGGTAACGAAACGACCGGTAGGGTTGATGAAAAATTTGGTATCGGAATCGACGTACTCTGCTGGAATGACTTTATCGATGACTTCTCTTTTCACGTCGTCTCTGAGCTGAGCCGTAGAGACCGAGTCGAGGTGTTGAGTAGAGACTACGACGCATTCTATTCTTTTAACGATATTGCCGTCGTATTCTACGGTCACTTGAGCTTTCCCGTCGGGCCTGACGTAAGGAAGGATTCCCTTTTCTCTGACTTCTTGGAGTCTCTTGGTAAGACGGTGAGACAGCACAAAGCCTAAGGGTAAATACTCTTCCGTCTCATTAGTCGCGTAACCGAACATCATTCCCTGATCGCCTGCGCCCAAGAGGTCGTACTCCTCGCCGCGCTCGGTATTTTCTATACTGTTGTTGACGCCCTGAGCGATGTCGGGGGACTGAGTATGAAGACGATTGATTATCGTGACGGTATCCGCCGAGAAACCTTCGTCGGAGCGAGTATAGCCTATACCGGCTATGACGTTGCGGGCGATTTTTTCCACGTCGGGGGTGTGAGAAGAAGAAATTTCTCCCATTACAACTAAAAAGTCGGTAGTGGCACCGACTTCGATTGCCGTATGAGCGGTTTTGTCGTTAGCCAAAACGTCGTCCAGAATGGCATCCGCGACAAGGTCGCAGACCTTGTCGGGATGTCCTGAAGTTACGCTTTCTGAAGTGAAATATTTTTTCATTAGTCGTTTTTCTTGTCTTGAGGCACGAGGTTGACGCTGCGATAGAGCTTCATACCGGTACCTGCGGGGATGAGCTTACCTATAATGACGTTCTCTTTAAGTCCGACGAAGTGATCGACCTTACGCTTCATAGCGGCGTCGGTAAGGACCTTGGAGGTTTCCTGGAAGGACGCTGCGGAGAGGAAGGATTCCGTGGCAAGAGCCGCTTTGGATATACCGAGGAGCACTCTCGTTGCGGAAGCGGGTCTGCCGCCTTCTTCGAGGACGCGCTCGTTTTCTTCTTCGAATCTAGTCAGATCGACGAGCTCGTTGAGGAGGAGGTCGCTGTCGTTGGTAGAATTGACTCTGACCTTACGGAGCATCTGGCGGACGATAACTTCGATGTGCTTATCGTTGATATGGACACCGTTGTTTCTATAAGCGGACTGGACGTCTTTTATAATAGTATCCTGTACGCCTACGACGCCCTTGGTGTGGAGAATGTCCTGAAGGTTGACGGAACCTGCCGTAATAGGATCGCCTGCTTGGAGAACGTCGCCGTTCTTTACCAAAACGTGGACGCCGAAAGGCAGCTTATATTCTTTGACGTCGCCGCCGTCCTCGGTAATGAGAACGGTACGTTGACCGTTGTCGTCCTGGATAGAGACGGTACCCTTAGTAAGGGACAGAATAGCTTCTCCCTTGGGGCGACGGGCTTCGAAAATTTCCACGACGCGGGGGAGACCTTGCGTGATATCCGCAGTAGACGCGACGCCGCCGGTATGGAAGGTACGCATTGTAAGCTGAGTACCGGGTTCACCGATCGACTGAGCCGCGATGATACCGACCGCTTCACCGATCTTGACGTCTCTCCAAGAAGACATATTGGCACCGTAGCACTTGGCGCAGATGCCCTGCTTGCATTTACAGGAGAGGATGGAGCGGATTCTGACGGAAGTGACGCCGACTTCTTCGATAAGCTTGGCTTGTTGTTCGCTGATGAGCGTATCCTGCTTGGCTATAACCTCGCCGGTCTTGGGGTCGAGGACGTCTTCGACGGTATATCTGCCGTTGATACGCTCCCAGAGGGGTTCTATCTGACGACCGTTCATATCGTAGATGGCACTGACGAGGGTACCCTTTCTGTCGCCGCAATCGCTCTCGTTGACGATGACCTCGTGGGCTACGTCGACGAGACGTCTGGTAAGGTAACCGGAGTCTGCGGTCTTAAGTGCGGTATCCGCGCCGCCCTTACGAGCACCGTGGGAAGAAATGAAGTATTCGAGAACGGACAAGCCTTCACGGAAACTTGACTTAACGGGGATTTCGATAGCTTTACCGGTAGGATCGTTCATCAGTCCACGCATACCGGAGAGCTGCTTAATCTGGTCCATGCTACCACGAGCGCCGGAGTGAGCCATCATCCAGATAGGATTCATTCTGTCGTAGTTCTTGAAGTTGTCTTCGAGGTCCTTAGCAACGTCCTTGGTCGCTTGGTCCCAAATGGATATGACTTCACGATATCTCTGCTCGTCGTTTTCGATGATACCGAGTTCGTACTTCTCTTCCAGCTCGGCAACCTTTTTCTCCGCTTCCGCGATGATGTTCTTTTTGTTTTCGGAGATCTTCATATCGAACACGTTGGCGGTAATCGCGCCTACGGTAGAATATTTGAAACCGAGAGACTTAATGCGGTCGAGCATCTGAGCGACTTCAGTCGCGCCGTGACGCTTAAAGCATCTGTCGACGATCTGGGAGAGTTGCTTTTTACCGACGGTGAAATCTATTTCGAGATCCATCTTTTGGTCGTTGGTCTCTCTGGGGACGAAACCGAGGTCCTGAGGAATGGCTTCGTTGAAGATGATTCTACCGATGGTAGTGGGGATGAGTTTACGTACGGTTACTCCGTCGATAACTTTTTCGAATCTGACCTTAATGGCTGCCTGCAGGTCGATATCCTTGACCTGATAAGCCATCTTGGCTTCATTGGTATCCTTGAAGAGTCTGCCTTCGCCTTTGGCTCCGGGGATATCGCTGGTGAGGTAATAAGAACCGAGAACCATATCCTGGTTAGGCGAGACGATAGGTTGACCGTCGGAGAGCTTAAGGATGTTGTTGGTAGAAAGCATAAGGAAGCGAGCTTCTACCTGCGCCTCTATGGAGAGAGGTACGTGAACTGCCATCTGGTCGCCGTCGAAGTCCGCGTTGAATGCGGGACATACGAGAGGATGGAGCTTAATGGCTCTGCCTTCTACCAAGACGGGTTCAAACGCCTGGATACCGAGTCTATGGAGTGTAGGAGCACGGTTGAGGAGCACGGGGTGATCTTTAATGACGTCCTCGAGGATATCCCATACGTAGGGCTTAACTCTTTCTACGGTACGCTTGGCGCTCTTGATGTTGTTGCAATATTCGAGTTCTACCAGTTTACGGAAAACGAAAGGTTTGAACAGCTCGAGAGCCATCTCCTTAGGAAGACCGCACTGGTACATTTTAAGTTCAGGTCCGACGACGATAACGGAACGACCCGAGTAGTCGACACGCTTACCGAGGAGGTTCATACGGAAACGACCTTGTTTACCTTTAAGCATAGAGGTAAGGGACTTGAGGGCTCTGTTGGAAGGTCCGGTGACGGGCTTGCCGTGTCTGCCGTTGTCGATGAGGGCGTCTACCGCTTCTTGAAGCATACGCTTCTCGTTACGGATGATGATATCGGGAGAGGAGCTCTCAATCATCTTCTTGAGACGATTGTTACGGTTGACTACTCTTCTGTAGAGCTCGTTGAGGTCGGATACCGCGTATCTACCGCCGTCCAGCGGTACCATAGGACGGAGGTCCGGAGGAAGGACGGGAAGGACGTTGAGTATCATCCATTCAGGCTTATTACCGCTCTTACGGAATGCCTCAATGACTTCGAGACGCTTGGCGGCTTTTATCTGTTTAGGGTTTTGCTTACTGCCGGGCTGGACGGTATCGACTATAGTCTTGAGAGCCTCTGCCTCGGCGTCGAGATCAATTTCTCTGAGCAATTCTTGAAGAGCTTCCGCACCCATTCCCGCTCTGAAGGACTTGGGACCGAATTCTTCTATAGCCTGTCTGTATTCGTCGTCACGGATGACTTGCTTTTTCGTAAAGTGGGTCGTACCGGGGTCGAGAACGACGTACGCGACGAAGTAGATGACCTGCTCGACGGACTTCTGGTTCATATCGAGGACGGTGGAGATTCTGGAAGGAGAACCCTTGAAGAACCATATATGAGATACGGGGGCTGCCAATTCGATGTGACCCATTCTCTCTCTACGGACTTTAGACTTGGTGACTTCTACGCCGCACTTGTCGCAGATGAGTCCCTTATAGCGGACTCTCTTATACTTACCGCAGTGGCACTCGTAATCTCTGACAGGTCCGAAAATTCTCTCGCAGAAGAGACCGTCTCTCTCGGGTTTCTGCGTCCTGTAGTTCATCGTCTCGGATTTGGTAACCTCGCCGTGAGACCATTCTCTGATCTTCTCGGGGGAGGCAAGACCTATTTGAATAGAATCGAAATTATTGATTTCTGCCATTGTTTTATCTCCTATTCCTCATCGTTGTCGAATAAATCGACGTTGACCTCGTTTTGAAGGAAGTCTTCCGTTATTGCGAACAAATCGTCATCGTCGTCTTCATCGTCGTCGCCGAGTATATCCTCGTCGTCGTCGATGAGACCGCCCTCTTGCACTCTGTCGACCGCGGAAACCGCATCGGGAGAAGTGAGCTCGCCGAAGACGTCCGAAGTGTCGCTGTCGAAGAGGCTCTCTTCGATATCGTTGGCTTTAGTAAACAGACTCTCGTCGGGTTGTGCGGAAAGCTCGATTTCCTTGCCGGTGGCTTGAGACAGACCGGTCTTGAATTCTTGCTCGTCCTCGAAACTCTCGTCTATGACAATTTCTTCCGCGCCCTCGGTAAGCAGTTTGACGTCCAGACCCAAAGCCTGCATTTCCATACGGAGGACCTTGAAGGACTCGGGGATGCCGGGGTCGGAAGTCGTATTGGACTTAACGATGGAATCGAACATCTTGTTACGTCCCTGAATATCGTCCGACTTGACGGTCAGAATTTCTTGCAAGGTATTGGCTGCGCCGTATGCCTCGAGTGCCCAGACTTCCATTTCACCGAATCTCTGTCCGCCGAACTGAGCTTTACCGCCCAGAGGCTGTTGAGTGATGAGGGAGTACGGACCTACGGAACGTGCGTGAATCTTGTCGTCGACCAAGTGATTGAGCTTGAGCATATACATATAACCGACGGTGACTTTGTTTTCGAAAGGCTCGCCCGTTCTGCCGTCATAGAGCTGAATCTTGCCGTTTTCGGGGAGATTGTTGTTCTCGAAGAGTTCTTTGATATCGTTCTCGGTAGCGCCGTCGAATACGGGGGTGGCTACTTTTACGCCGAGCATATTTGCGACGAGACCGAGGTGAACTTCTAAGACCTGACCGATATTCATACGAGACGGGACGCCCAGAGGATTGAGGACTATCTGGAGCGGAGTGCCGTCGGGAAGGAAAGGCATATCTTCCTTGGGAAGAACTCTGGAGATAACGCCCTTGTTACCGTGTCTACCGGACATCTTGTCGCCGACTTGAATCTTTCTCTTCTGCGCGATATACACTCTGACCAACTTATTGACTCCGGGAGGGAGCTCGTCTTTGTTTTCACGAGTGAAGACTTTGACCGCGACGACGGTACCAGCCTCGCCGTGAGGAACTTTAAGCGAAACGTCTCTGACGTCGCGAGCTTTTTCGCCGAAGACCGCTTTTAAGAGTCTCTCTTCGGGGGTAAGCTCGGTCTCTCCCTTAGGAGTGACTTTACCTACGAGGTAATCGCCGCTTCTGACTTCCGCGCCTACCATAACGATACCGTCTTCGTCGAGGTACTTAAGCAGATCTTCTGAGACGTTGGGGATATCTCTGGTGATCTGTTCTTCACCGAACTTAATCTTACGAGACTCTATCTCGTATTCTTCTATATGGATAGAGGTGAAGACGTCGTTCTTGACCAATTCTTCACTGATGAGGACTGCGTCTTCGTAGTTGTAACCTTCCCAGGTCATAAAACCGATGAGGATGTTACGACCGAGAGCCAACTCGCCGTTTTCGCAAGAAGGACCGTCCGCTATAACGGAACCAGCCGTTACGTACTGACCGTTTTTGACGATGGGGCGTTGATTGACGCAGGTGCCCTGGTTGCTTCTCTCGAACTTATGCAGCTCGTAAGTATCTATGCCGTCGGCGGATTTGATCTCTATCTTTCTGGCGTCGACGTAAGTTACGACACCGTCGTTTTTAGCCAAAACGCACACGCCGGAGTCGTGAGCCACTTTCCATTCCATACCCGTACCGATGATAGGCGCTTCGGGTTTCAAAAGCGGCACTGCCTGACGTTGCATGTTGGAGCCCATCAAAGCACGGTTGGCGTCGTCGTTCTCTAAGAAGGGGATAAGAGCTGCCGCGACGGAGACCAGCTGCTGAGGAGAAACGTCCATATAGTCGACCATTTCTCTGGGGTACTCTTTAATATCGTCACGGAAACGGCAAGTGACTCTTTCGTTGACGAAACGGCCGTCTTCGGTGAGGGGCTCGTTGGCCTGAGCGATGGTGTATTTATCTTCTTCGTCCGCCTGGAGGTAGAACACCTCGTCGGTGACGATACCGGTAGTTTTGTCGACTCTGCGATAAGGAGCCTCGATGAAGCCGTACTCGTTGACTTTGGCATAAGAGGACAGCGAGGTGATAAGACCGATGTTCTGTCCTTCAGGGGTCTCGATAGGACACATTCTGCCGTAATGAGAGTGGTGGACGTCACGGACTTCCATGCCGGCTCTTTCTCTGTTAAGACCGCCGGGGCCCAATGCGGAGAGCTTACGCTTGTGAGTGAGCTCCGCGATGGGGTTGGGTTGATCCATAAACTGAGACAGCTGAGAAGAACCGAAGAACTCTCTTATGGCGGAAGCTACGGGACGGATATTGATGAGAGACTGAGGCGTGACTTCGGAAGGATCCTGAACGATAGCCATTCTCTCTTTTATAACTCTCTCGAGTCTGGAGATACCGATACGGAATTGATTCTGGAGCAATTCGCCTACGCTTCTCACTCTACGGTTGGAGAGGTGGTCGATATTGTCTTCGTACTCGAAGCCGTACTTCATGTTGACGTTGTAGTTGATCGTAGCGACGATATCTTCTACGGTGATGTGCTTGGCAACCACGTAGTCGAGGTTTTCTTTAATCGCGACGACGAGGGCTTCGGGATCGCTGCCGACTCTGTCGAGGATGTCGCGGACTACGGGGTAATAAGCCAGTTCCAACACTCCGAGGTCCTTGGCGGTAACGTTGAGTCCCTTGAGATAGTAATCGAGGTCAACGGAAGCGTTACCGATAACTTTGGCGACGTCGCCGTTAGAAGCCTCGACGAAGACTTCGTTGACGCCGAGGTTTTGGATCTCCACAGCCTGCTCGTGAGAAAGAGAAGAACCTTTTTCCGCAAGAATCTCACCGTCTAAGACGATGTCTTTTGCAAGGACTTTTCCCTCGATACGGGTAGCGAGGTTTAGTTTTTTGTTAAACTTATATCTGCCGACTCTGGAGAGGTCGTAACGACGAGGGTCGAAGAAATAGTTGTGGAGGAGAGCTTCCACGCCGGTGGGGGTAGGAACCTCGCCGGGTTTTAGACGACGGTACATCTCGTACTTGGCGTCTTCCGTAGAACGGACCTCACCGTCTTTATTAAGAGTCTCGACAATCATCGGATCTCCTGCGAAGAGGTCTTCTATCTCTTTATCGGAGCCGTATCCCAATGCTCTCAAGAGTATGGTGGCGGAGATTTTTCTCTGTCTGTCCACTCTGACCGCGAGGGTGCCTTGGGCTTCTTGTTCAAACTCCAGCCATGCGCCTCTGTTGGGGATGACCTGAGTCATATAACGACGTATGCCGTGCTTATCCATTTCACCGTTGGTGTAGATACCGGGGCTACGGACGAGCTGAGATACGATGACTCTCTCGGCGCCGTTGATAATGAAGGTACCGTTGTCGGTCATTTTGGGGAAATCTCCCATGAAGACCCAGGACTCGTTCATCTCGCCGGTCTCCTTGTTGGTCACACGAGCTTTTACTCTCAGAGGAGAGGTATAAGTCGCGTCTCTCTCTTTACACTCTTTGACGGAATATTTGCATTCTCCCTCCAGAGTATGTTCGAGAAACTCCAGTTCCAGCTTACCGCTATAGTCGGTGATAGGCGAAAAGTCTTCAAAGACCTCTTTGATACCTTTTTCGACGAACGTGTCGTAAGAGCCCTTCTGCACCTCGATAAGGTAAGGCATATCGATTGTGTTGTGAATTTTTGAAAAAGAAACTCTTTCCGTGTTACCACATTGCATCTTGTGAGTTTTCAGTGACATTCGGCATTACGCTCCTTTAATATAATCTAAGTATAAAATAATTTTTTTCGCGCGAAATTATTGCGCGCGGTATTTATTGCAAATCGTCGATTTTTTGAGAAAAACGAGCAAAAAACGCTCTTGAAAAACCTAAAAAACGAGGTTTTTCAACTCATTAGTGCCGACACTATCCACAATAATACTTATACATCATAAGATTTTAACAAAACGGTCAAATAAAGTCAATCGTTTTTTTGAAAATTTTACTATAATTTTCCCAAAAGTTATGCCCGCCGAGGTCGTCGGACGGTCGACGGGGGAAAGGTTTCGACAAATTTCGCAACGATTATTTTTTAGACGCTATGGCGAATACTTCTACCGAATCGGGAGCCGTGCGCTCGGTCGTTTTGAAGGACAGACTTACGTCTCGCTCTCTCAGGCTCAACGCTTCCGCCACGGACGAGACGATCTCGTTTCTGTACGGATTGAGCTTGGGACTGTCCGCTACGACCACGGCGCTGACGTCCTTAAGCACGACCCCGCGCTCGCGCGCGAGCGCATACGCGTGCTTTAATATGGATACGCTCGACGCGTCTTTATATTGAGGATCCGTATCGGGGAAGTAGCATCCGATGTCCTTAAGCCCGCCTAGAGCCAGCACGGCGTCGGTCAACGCGTGCAAAAGCACGTCGCCGTCGGAATGAGCAATCATACCCTTTTCGGAGGGGATTTCCACTCCGCCGAGAATGAATTTTCTGTTTTCCGCGAGTCGATGCAGGTCATAGCCTATAGCATATCTGGACGTAGAAGATATATCCGCGGGGGTGGTTAACTTCAAATTGGTTTCCTCCCCTTCCACCGCGTACGGTTCCGAAAAAAGTTCCGCATACGGCTGACTGTCGTCGGTTACGGAAGAGTCGCACGCTTTAAGCGCACTCAAAATATCTTCTCGGAAGAAGCCTTGAGGTGTCTGGACGGCGCGATGCTCCTCTCTGGACGGAGACGAAACTATTCTGCCGTCGACGACTTTTTTTATGCTGTCCTTGAGCTTAACGCACGGTACTGCGGAACGATTACGCACTGTACAGGCGATGACTCTTTTAATAAGCGCGGACGACACGAAAGGTCTCGCGCCGTCATGGATAAGCACGATATCGCCCGTTGCCGCCTCGACGCCTTTTAGGGAAGACTCTCTTCTGTCCGCGCCGCCTTCTACTTCTATATCGGCTAAGGGGGAACTCTTGCCGACCAGTACTATTTCGTCGACCTCTTCTACCGCCTTGAATGCCGAAAGAGTCCTGTTGAGAACAGTCTCCCCGAACAAGTCCATAAGGAGCTTGTCCCTACCCATACGCGTGCTTTCGCCGCCCGCCAAAACAACTGCGGAAATTTTCATAGCGGTCTGTAGAGAGAATCAGCTTTCTCTTTAGAAACGTTGCCTTCCGGCACAGCCAAAACTTCTACGCTGTACGCCTTATCGCCGAACTTAACGGTCAGCACGTCGCCCGGCTTTACTTCTTTAGACGGCTTGGCTTCCTTGCCGTTGACAAGGATACGCTCGCCCGAGCAAGCCTCGTTGGCGACCGTGCGGCGTTTAATTATTCTGGAAACTTTAAGAAATTTGTCCAGTCTCATCGTTTTTAATATATCTCCTGGATTTTTTTATATCCGTTATCATAAAACTGACAACGACGAACAGCAACAGTCCGACCGCTACGGCGAGGACGACTACTATCACTACCCACAGATTCCCGAGTCCCGTAGAGGACTTGACGGACTCCCACATGGTGGACACGTCGGCACGCTTCTCTCCGAAGTCTCTCATAACACCCATACGGGAGAGGTTGTCGGCGTTGACTTGAGGATAAACTCTTTCGTCGAGAAAATACTCGTCGTCGTAATCGTTGTCGTAGAGTACTTCCATTGCTTCCGCGCTGTTTTGGAGGACTTCAGGATCGATTGCGGACGAGTACCCTATATACATCATATTACGCATGGCTATCTCGGGACGGCAGACGAATTCCAAAAATTCTTTCGCCGCGCGGACGTTGCCTGCGTCCTTATGCATAATCCAGCCGTCGAACCAAATATTGCCGCCGGTCGTCGGTGCATAATAATCGAGGGACGTGCCGTATTCTTCCGCTTCCGTTATCGCGTACATTGCGTCGCCCGACCAGCACAAGTCCATAACGGCGCCTTTTCCCGAGAGCATTTTTTCCTTACCGTCGTCCGTTTCGTAACCTATAAGGAGACCGGACGAGGCTTGTTTTGCCAAGACTTCGTACACGGCATCTCTCATTGCGTCGGAGACGTCGTTGATAAGCTCCTGCGCGCTTCTGCCGTCCGTAATCGGGTCGCCCGATTCTTTCAGATACATTGCGGCTGCGGCGTAGGCGTCTCTCTCGCTGTTTTTCATAAAGACTTTTCCGCGGATTTTTGCAAGGAGTTCTTCGTCGTCGATATCGCCGAAGAGAATCTTCCAGCCGTATTTCTCCACGTCTTCTCTCGAAATAACGTCTGTGTTGTACATTATGCCGAGCGTTCCGTACATATAAGGGACCATATAATCGTAGAGTCGGACGGAATTGCCGTCTTCGTCCACGAGATAATCGAAAGTGGAATCTAGCTTCTCTGCAAAGAGCGAGTCGACGTTGTTAATCGCGTTGTCTCCCTTCTCTATAGGTTGAAGATAACCTTGGGTATAGAGCTGCTCGATGGCGTACTCGGACGGACACATCAGATCGGGGACGTACTTACCCTTCATCACCTTGGTGAGGAGTGTTTCGTTGACGTCGAACTTGACGTACTGGATATCCAGACTCGCGCCGTATTTTTCTTCGTATTCCGCGGCAAACTCGTCCAATACGTCCTCGTCGATGTAATCTTCCCAGTTGTAGAGGATGAGGGTTTCGTCGTAACCGTCGCAAGCCATAACGGTCATCGCGGTGACGATAATTATCAGCACGGTGACTATAATAAGGAAGAGGGACTTTTTCGTCGTCATTTTTCGATACCTCCTTCCTTTAGTTTTTTCTCCTGTCTGACGTTATACAGATTGATAAGCAACAATGCCGTCAGAACGAACACGAAAATAATTGAGAACACTGCGAACCAGAACGGTTCCATACCCTTAATTCTCATATCGTGATAGATGAAAGTCGACAACGTTTCGACGGTACTGGGCTTATTGATCTCGGTGATGATGAAGTCGTCCAGAGATATGGTCAGAGCCATCACGAAGCCCGACACTATCCCGGGGGAGACTATGGGGAGCATAACTTTTACGAGAGCCTTGGTCGGGCGGGCGCCGAGGTCGAGAGCCGCTTCGTAGACGTTGGGGTCCATTGCGACTAGACGCGGCATAACCGCCAACACGACGTAAGGCGTACAAAACGCCACGTGAGCTATTACGAGCGTGACGTAGCTCTGCGGAATGGCGAACGTCGCGAAAAAGATAAGGAAAGATATCGCCATAACTATCTCGGAATTGATAATCGGGAGCTGGTTGATATCCTCTACTATCTCGCGAGTTTTTCTCTTCATCGAGAATATGCCTATAGACGCCACCGAGCCTAAAACCGTAGAGATGACCGAAGATATCACGGCTATGACGACGGTGTTTTTAAGAGCCTCAAGAAGTTGCGGAGCTTTATCGCCCGTCACCATATCTATATACGATTGGAAACTGAGACCTTTAGGAAACTCGAAAGTCGACACTCCCGAGAAAGAAAACACTATAATGAGCAGTATCGGGAGATACAGGAAGCACAAAACGAGGAAAAGATATCCTTTTGACAATAATTTCTTTACCATATCGATCTAGCCCCCTGTTGATTGCTGTTGAAGCGGCTCATGACGACGTTGCTGACGATAACGAACAGCAGCATCACGAGACTCATGACGGAACCTACGCCGTAGAGACCGTTTTGGAACTTGGTGTTGATGGAGTCTCCGAAGAGAAGGATGGTTTTTTCCGAAAGAATTTCGGATATGGCGAAGGTCGATATCGTGGGGATGAAGACCATCGTTATACCGCTGAGTATCCCGGGGACGGTCAGAGGGAGAGTAACCTTGACGAAGGTCGTCACTCTATCCGCGCCGAGGTCGAAGGAGGCTTCTTTGAAGCTTTTGTCGACGCTCTCTATCGAAGTATACAGCGGCATAATCATGAAGGGCAGGTAGTTGTACACCATACCGATGAACACCGCCACGTAATTGTTGGCGAGCGCCCAGCCCAGCTTATTGAAAATAGCCGCCATGGACATCGTGCGCAAGAGGAAGTTGACCCACATCGGCAGGACGAACAGGAGCACCATGATTTTTCCCATTTTATACTTAACGAGAAAATAAGCCACCGGATACCCCATAAACAAGCACGCCAGCGTAGTCAATATACCTATCAGAATGGATATTCCGAGAGTTTTTAGACTATTGCCCTCGCTGAAAAAAGCGACTACGTTGTCAAAAGTTATCTTACCCGTATAATCGTCGATAAACGCATTGACCAGAACCAATACGAGAGGGACGACTATAAAAATCATCATAAACAAGACGTAGGGGTAAGCGAACGTCTGCCGCTTAAACTTAAAAAGCGACTTAAGTTTGGCTTTCATCTTTTTCGACTACCTCCTCCGTCTCGATAACCTCGAGTTTTATCTTGTCTTTGGGCACCACGAGACCTACGCGGTCGCCTTTCATCCACTCGTCGTCGGTGTCGATGAAGAAATTGAAGTAATCGTCCGTCCTGACTATAGCCTGATAATAGCTTCCTTTATATATAGTGGAAATAATTTCGCCGCCGAATTGTCCGTCTTCTTCGTCGTCCATAATCTCGATATCGTCGAAGTCGATGATAGCTTTGACCTTGGTCCCGACGGGAAGATCCGAATCCACTTCCACGTACTCGTCGCCGACGGTTATCATACCGTCCTTGGAAATTTCCGTTTCGTACTCGTTGATTATACGAGCTTTTCTCATAATGTGGAGGTCGAAAGGCTTAATATAGAGACCTATCTCGGAGCCGACCTTGACTTCCACGTTGTCGTGGACCATCAATTCGAAGATCTCTTCGGGATCGTTACCGGACACGTTGACTATGGTCTGGAAGTGGTCGCCTTTGAAGACGCATTCTATGACGCGCGCCTTAAACAACGCCTTGTCGTCGTCCACGATTTTAATGTCTTCGGGTCTAATGATGACGTCGATAGGCTCGTTGCGTTTGAAGCCTTTATCGACGCATTCGAACTCTCTGTCGATGAACTCGACGCAGAAGTCGCGTTTCATTATACCCGTCAGAATATTGGACTCGCCGACGAAGTCCGCCACAAACTCGTTGGCAGGCTCGTCGTAGACTTTCTGGGGCGTGCCTATCTGCTGAATGACGCCGTCGCGCATAACGACGATCGTATCCGACATGGTGAGGGCTTCTTCCTGATCGTGGGTGACGTATATAAAGGTTATGCCGAGTTTTTTATGCATATTCTTGAGCTCTATCTGCATATCCTTACGCATTTTGAGGTCGAGAGCACCGAGCGGCTCGTCCAAAAGAAGCACTTCGGGCTCGTTGACGATGGCTCTGGCGATAGCCACTCTCTGTTGTTGACCGCCGGAAAGCGACGCCACGTGTCTGTGACCGTAGTCCTCGAGGTCGACGAGCTTCAGGACGTACTTGATTTTTTCGTCGATTTCCTGCTTGGTCAGCTTACGGAACTTCTCGTAGCTACGACCCTTTTTATCGGTGAAGATGCCTTCCGAAACTCTTTTTAGTTTTAGTCCGAAAGCGATGTTCTTATAGACGTTGAGGTGAGGAAACAGTGCGTATCGCTGAAAAACCGTATTAAAAGGTCGCTCGTACGGCGGAAGATCGGTGATATCTTCGCCGTTGAGATACAGTCTGCCCTCGTCGGGCATTTCAAATCCGGATATAATTCTCAAAGTGGTGGTTTTTCCACATCCGGAGGGTCCTAAAAGCGTGACGAACTCACCCTTCTTAATATTGAGCGAGACGTTCTTAAGGACAGGTTTTCCGTCGTAAGCCTTGACGATGTTTTTGAGCTCTATAATGAACTCATCCTTTTTCTTTTTCATTGGCGGTTTTCCTTCTAGTCTTTATTTCATATCATCCAGGCGGATGGTTTTGACGATGAGTAAGCGTAGGTGTTGCCGAGTTTTTCGGACGTAGGCATTCCCGTATCGGGGTCTATTCTGTAAGGCGCGCCGTCGTAGGCATAGAGGCTGCTGTTGTTGGGGGTCTTCATTTCATAACCCTCGGAGCATTCTATATACGCCTTGAAGAAGCTCGATAAATCTGCGCCCTTGACGTTGTATACGCTGGCTGTGGTGGAGCCTATCATTGTATTGTAATTGGCATTGGTCGGGAAGACGTTGAAGCGGTTCCAGCCGCCTTCGGGTTCCGGACCGTAACCGTTGACCGAGTCGTACGCGACGAAAGGCGCCGAGAGCTTTTCGCTCGTTATAGCGACGTCGGATATCTTGTGATTGCCGGTTATGCCGGAGTCTCTTGCCGTGGTGGAGCTGGCTTCGTTATAATACGCCCACGAGGACTGGAAGGTACCGAATCCCATTCCCGCCAGAGACGAGGCGATACCCGTGACGTGACCGGTAAGAGTCGCCGCGGAATAGGAATTCTCTCCCGATGGCGAGCCTATATTGTAATAGGAAGCCGCCGCCGGGTGATACGCGTACAATCCCGAGGCAAACCCCGTGCCGTGATGTCCTATGACGGAGCCGACGGCTACGTTGAGAGATAGCTCCGTAGTAGAGGTCAATGCCATAACCGTATAATTGACCGTAACGGAATAGGAAGAACCGCAGTTGATTATTCTTACCGTGCCGTCGGCGTCGTCCACGGAGACCTTACTGTTGAGATTGGCGCCTACTATGCCGCCTAGAGCGAGGAACGCTTCCGCTCCGCTACCCAGTCTGGAGTAAGCGATGACTTTTCCGTAAGTGACGGAATTGTAAATCTTACCGCCGTTGGCTCCTACCATACCGCCCATCGCGTTGAAGCCCCAGGAATTGTGAATTATACCTTTTTTATCGGTGAAGGTCTCTCCCGACAACGCAATCGCTCCGTCCGAGATGAAGGACACGTTGACGTTGCCCTCGATATTGCCGCTGTTAATCAACTGCGACGCGTCGCTGGAGAGCCCGGAGAACGTTCCGTAACTGCCGATACGGCAATTGTCGACCAATCCGACGTTGTGACCTATCATACCGCCGTAATAGCCGCTGTGCTGAGTATTGAAACTCACTCTGCCCGCTATGGCTATATAGAGATTGACCGCGGTACCCTTGTTGTATCCGATGAATCCGCCTGCCACCGAGCCGTTGAGACCGATGGAGCCTTGAGTGAGTCTAAGGTCGTTGACGGAACCTTCGTTGATGCCGACGAGACCGCCTATGGCGGAGTTTTCGCTGAATTCTTCCGTATTGTCCAGCACGGAATTGCGGCTCATGTTTCTGTAATATCCCGAGACGGTTATCTTGACGGAAGAGGCGGAGACGTAGACTTTTTCCATAGAAGTGTTGACGCCCATATGACCTACCGCGCCGCCTACGACGAAGGACTGGTCTTTAATGCCGAACGACAGCGAATTGCCGACGAAAGTGATATTGGTTATGCCGACAGCCTTGTCTCTGCTCAAGAATTCGCCTGCTACGCCGCCTATATAAGAGCCTCCCTGTACGGTGACGTTATTGAGAGTGGTCGACGTGGAATCCGAGCCTATATTAGTATCCACCGCGTAACCGAAGACGCCTCCGACGTATTTCCCTCCGACCGTCTCGTACACGACGTTGCCGTAGTCGTCTTTAATAATCTCTCCGCCCTCGTCTCTCGACGGCGTGGGAGTGGTTATACCCGTAACCGTTATCAGACGGAGATAGACGTTTTCCAGTACGCAGCTGTCCGCATACCCTGCCAGCGTGCCAATATAATTGCCCTTGGAAGAGATGACTCCGAGAGTCGTCATTCCGCCCAAGAAGCTCTCGTTGTTGCCCTTGACGTTGACGTCGACGAAGCGGACTTCTTTGGCGTAACCGGTAAGAAGACCTATGTAATCGCCCTCGGCTACGATATTGTTGCCGCCCATGAAATCCAGTTCTTTGAAGACGGCTTTATATGCCTTGCCGAAGATGCCGTAATAACTGTCCGCGTCGGTCACGGTTACGTTGCCTATCTCCCATTCCGATCCGTCCAGCGTGGAATTGAAGCCTTGTCCGTCTCTCGTGAGCGGTTGCCAATTGCCCAGCGACATATATCTTTCGCTAGCGGGGACTGAATCGTCCAATTTGAAATAAACTCCTCCGACGGAATACTTGGACGGATTGGAAATATAAGTAACGAAGTCTAATCCGTTGAAAGAGATCGGTTCGTCTCCGGAAGTATCGGGGCTGTTGGAAGTAGTCCTGTAGACGGCTTCTATGGCGGCGAGGTGCTTGGGGGTAGATATTATATACGGATCGGAAGAGCTTCCTTTACCCGACGCGAAAGGCATATATCCCTTGGCGGCGAGATCGATGACTATTTCCGTACCGGAATGCTTCTTATAGCTGAATCCTATGTTATACGTTTCAACGACGTAGCCGGACTTCATCTGAGAAAGTTTTACCTTCTGCGTAACGGAGTCGTAATCGGCTTTCTTTATATAAGGAATAACGACAGAGCAGGAAGAATCTCCACCGGTCTCTATGACCAGATCGCCGTTGCCGTCTATACGGAGAGTATAGTCGAGGTCTTTTTTACTGAGATAATAAGACGAATCTATGCCGTAGAGAGCCGAGACGTCTATTCCGTTGCGCACAGCCACGTCGACGCCTTCTTTATACGTATCCGCCAGAGTAGACGGCAAAGTCAGCGTGATATCGGGGAGGAGATTTTCCAGTACGATATTGCCGTAAGTCACGTATTGTACGGTTACGGAGCGGTCGTAGTTAAAGGGAAGAGTATAATAACCGTCTTCCTCATTATAATAACAACTGCCGCCCGCCGCGAATCCCGATCTGAACATACAAGAGGGGTCGAAGCCTTTTTCGTTGCTCTCGGAGGTGAGTTTCAGGACCGCGTAACTGCCTGCGTCCATAGTCAAAGAAACTTTTTGAAGTTTATCGCCCTTACCGATGTACGACGTGTCGGAAGTGCTACGCTTGATGACGACGCCCTGATTGTCCGCGCCGTAGTAGTCGGAAGACTCTTCCGCGCCGTAAATATAAGGAGCCGCCACCGAGTAATTGGCGTCGCCTCTGGCGGACGCGTTGATTACCGCAAAGCTCACGGTAACTTCTCTTATAAACCGTGCCTCCAGCTCGTACGTATAGTCGGTGTAATAGGACGACGTGCCGTAATTGTCTCCTCTGCACTTGTCGAGTTTCACACTCGTCGTCAAATCGGACGAACACGATTCTATCGTCAAGTCGTTGACTTTTTTACCTGTCTTGTCGTACCACCCTAAGAAGCGGTAATTATCCGCGTGAGACGCCGTGACGGTTATCGTTCCGCCGTATATTCCCGATACGGACGTAGCGGACTGAGTACCGATGTATACGCTAGTGTCTCTCAATGCGGAAGCATTGGAAGAAGGCGTGCCGAAAGCGTCGTAATAAACGACTCTCGACACGGTCACGTTGTTTATTTTAGACAAATCGGGACGTAAGAACAGCGTTCTGCCGCTCATGGAGAGTTTCTTAGCCAGATCGACTATATCGAAGGTGTAAGTCGAGAGATTTTCCGTACCGTCCAGCTTGTAGTAATCCAATCCGTCGAAAGAATATTCCCAATAATTGAATGTATAAGACGTCAAGACGTCCGCATCCAGCGTCACGTAATTGATTGCGTCGGAATAACCGCCGTCGACGTCTACTATTCTGCTCAACATTCTTATATCGGACGCGGAGCTTCTTTCCGGTTTACTCTCAACGTATACGGAAGTACGTATCTCGTCGGAGAGTCCCGATGCCGACGAATAAACCACCGTGGATAGAGAAGTTTTTTCGGTAGCGTATCTGAAATCGGCGCTGTCTCCGAGGTAATCGTAAGCGTGATTGATATACAGCGTATATACTGGGAGGTATTCCAAAACGATTTTTACGGAATCCACCGAATACAAATCGACTTTGTCCGAGAGTCTGTCGGCATCCAAAGTCACGTAGTACTCGCGCTTGAATTCATTGAAATATTTACCCGCCAGCTCGAGCAGATTGGATTCTTTTCCGTTGCTCTCGAGATACCAGCCTATGAACTGATAATCGGAAGATGAGGAAACTTCGTCTTCCGGGATACTCATCGTTATAGACGAGCCGTAGTCGAAGCGATACTTGCCGGACGAAGCTCTCAATGCCATATTGTCGGGAGCGTAGAGAGTTATGTCGGAGTTACCGTTAATCGACGAGCCGTCCGCGTATCCTATGACGTACTCCGTATCTATCTCGAACGTTTTGACGTACTTGATTTTATAAATAGAATTGTCGAGTACGAAAATTTTCACGACTATTTCGTCGCCTACTCTGGTAACGGAATAGTTGTCTTTATCGAGACCTGCCGTATCGGAATCGACCGTGCCGTCGCTGTCGGAATCCGTATAGAGGTCGGAATATCCGAATATGCGTACGAAAGAATCGTCGTCGGAAATATCTTTGAAAACAAGGTTGTCGGTAGAAGTCCTATTGGTGGCTTCCAACTCGTAAAAGCCTTCTATGCGATAAAAATCGTTGATTTTAATTCTGATTTTTATCGTTTTATAAGCCGAGGTCTTATAGGAGAACGCTCCGTTGCCCTTAGTCGCGCTTATCGCCTTGTCGTTGTCGCCGATGACTGTTACCACGCCGCCCTCGGTATTATCCGAGCCGCCGACCGTCTCGTACGTAAGCACGGTCTCCACATTGTTGTTAAAGACCGCGTAATAATCGTTGTCTCTCGTTACTTCGAAGCTGCAAGAAAACGCGTCGGGCGCGGTCGCTCCGTGTATAGGCGAGATCCCGTCGTAGAAAGCTACTCCCGAGGAAGCGTTGGCGTTACGCCCGGACGTAACGGAATCTTTACCCTCGACGATAATAGTCGAACCGTATCCCACTCGATAAGTTTTTTTATCGTAGGCGGACAAATTGGTTACGGGGAGGACGTTTTTCTCGACGTTGCCTTCTATCGCGTCGATAGTATCGACTACAAGGGACGCGTAAGAGACGTAATTGATATCGGGGGCGATGCCGCCGTTGGATTTATGGAACGGAAGCATCGTAAAGGACACTTGGTAATACTTAACGAACACCGCTCTGAATACTCTGTCCGAGTCAACGGTATATTCGAACTTGGTCGCGGTCAGCATTTTGACGGACCCCGTATTCAGCTTCTGCCAAGCGCCGTCGACGTATTCTTCGAATCCGTAGAAGTAATAACCGTCGGCATTGAGTCCGGTCTCTACGGTAACTATCGCGCCGAAGGGTAGCTCGGTGGACTTCCTTTCCGCGGGTACGGCAGACGAAGCGTCGGGGACGGACAAAACGCTCTTGCCGTCGTGGAGCAGTTGACCGCTCTTTCTGACCGAACCCGATTCCGTCAGATAGGAATATACCGCGTCGGTAACGGATACGGCGGAAGTTTCTCCCGCGTCCGTATAAGAAGAAGTCGAATCGAATACGAACTCCGTCGTCTGTTGACGATAGACTCTTCTGGTGAGTTTTAATTTAATAATAACGTTTTTGTCGAAGAGCTTGGAATTGGTCAAGTTCTCGGTATAAGTAACGAGAGACGTATCGTTGATTAAGAGCGTACCCGAGACCGAAACGAGATATCCGTCTCTATAGACGTAATCGAGACCGCCCAAGTCCGACAGAGGAATATCTACGGTGTCGTAGCCGTAGGCGGAGCGGTCTATATAGAGCGCAGATATATAATAACCGTCGAGGAAGGAGTCCTTAATTTTGGCGGAGAAAGTCAAACCTCTGCCGTAAGTGAAAGTTGCCTTTTCCGTAACGGATAAAATATCGTCGACGTCGTCGACTACCGAGAGGAGCTCTTCGTCGGACTCGAGCACTTCGAGATTTTCTTTATACAGCTCGGCGTTGACGTTGAAGGACAAATCGATATTAAAATCGTCTCCGCTGCCTATTACCAGATCGCCTTCCGCGGTACGGACGTTGATCAATTCGTCGTCCACGGTGAAGATCGCTTCATAGACGAAAGATCTGCCGACTCTCGTCGGGACTATTTTGTCGCCGTAATAGTTGCGATTGTTGACGATGAAATATCCCGAGATATCGTAACCGGAATTGAAAGTAATCTCCAGAGTTATCTTAGATCCGTAAGATATACCTTTAATCTCTCCGACGAAATTATCGAGAGATTTCGTAAGACCGCCTGCCTTCAGAGTAAGCGATTCTATTGCCGCAGAGGGGCTTTCTCCGCTCACTCCGACGGTCAAAACGTAGCTCTTGGGGGCGAATTTGATATCCACAGTTACGTCGCCGCTCACGCCTATCAGCGTATAACGATAAGCGTCGGTACGAGTATCGCTCAGGACGCGTCCGTCGACCGATACGCTCTCTGTGATTCCGTAAGCGTTTTTCATACGGAAAGATATCGAGTCTATAACGAATCCCTTAGACGGAATAACGTCGAAGACGTAGCTCTTGGTGCACTCCACGACGTCGGTAACGGTTACGTCGTCGTCTCGGGAAGAGACCGAAACGGAACCGTAAGAAGAACCGTTGGTCGTAACGGAAAGATTGAATTTCTTAAGTCTGTACGGCAGAGAAATCGTAACGTCGGATTTAATATTGTCCACAGTGAACACGATGCGTTTTCCCGACGCGGTCTCGGAGACGAGATCGTCCGTCACGGGAATCGTTCTGCCTCCGACGGAATATTCCGACAAGTCGTAGCTCGAATCGAGGTCTACGGTAACCTGTACGGAATCGCCCCATTTGACGGTCCCGACGAAATGCTCTCCGGAGAGATTTTCTATACCGACCGTTCCTCCGACGCCCGAGGTGTAGGTTACGTCGAAGCGGATTTTTTCGAAGACGACGATTATGGTCGTATCCTGTCTTACGTCGGATATTTCGTAGACGCCGTCGACGGTGCCGTCCACCGATTGTTCCGCTCCGTTGACGGTGAAACTATATACGTATCCGCCTTTATCCGCGTAGTCGGGAGCGAGAATAACCGAGACGGACTCGCCGTAATAGAGAGTCTTGGTCATAGCCGACGTACCGCCGAAGGACGCCGTGCCGAGGTCTTCTCCTTCCACTTCCAGTGTAAGCGTATATCTGAGTCTCTTATATTGCGCGACGAAACGTCTGTCCGACGTCGCGGTCGATTCGTAATACGTGCCGGAGCCGAAAGAAGTTACGTATCCCGTTTCGGTACCGTCCGCCTTGAAAGAATCCAGCTTATATCCCGTATCGGGATTAAGAACTATACGATATCTGATACCGTATTCGACGGTATAGGAACCGTCGGCGTTATTCGTTACCGAGGGCGTCTTGTCGGAGCGGTCGTTATAGAAAGACCAACCGACCGCGGCGTCGCCGGAGACAACGGGCCCCGCGGCGAATACGGGATCGTCTACGAACGCCGCCGAGAGGGTCACCGAGCGTCTTTCGTATTCCGCTACTATCGCTCTGACGTCTTCTTTGACGGACTTTAAAGTTATCTCGACGCCAGCCGAAGAGAATACGACGTCATAGGCATCCGTAGAAGCCGACGCGGTCAAAACGATTTCGGATCCGGAATTGAGAGAAAGTCTTACGGCTTTTACAATATAACCGCTGCGAGCCAGTCCGGCGATATCGAGCACAAGGCTGTCGCCGTGGTTGATTCCTCTGAAGGTTGCGCGATAGAGAGTTTCGCCGTTGCCGGATATGCCGTCCTCGACGTCTTCCGGAACAATTTCCGAGTCGGAATAGATCGGCTTCACTCGGACAGAACCGTAAGAATCGTATTCATAGTCCGCCGAAGCGAAATTGTCGGAATTATTGTAGGCGTAATAATTGAGCACGTAGGAATTGATTTCGAATTCCGCCACCACGGAGAGATTTTGTTTGATTCCTCTGTAGACGTAACGCACCGTAGTGTTGTATTTAAGCAAATCTTCTTCCGTATTGGGTAGAAAGTCTTTTATCTCGACGGAATTGACGAACAGTCCCGTGATATGATAACCGACCGCGGCAGATATCGTTATCTCCACGTCGTCTCCCGAGCCGTATTCTTCTCTGTCCGTAACGACGGTACCGTAAGGACCCGACGCCGTAACGACCGAGAAAACGTCCTTGGAATACACTGCTTCCACTTTCACGTCGTCTCTTACTTTAACGGCAATCGTGACGGCGGAATATTTGCCGTTGGCGGAATTGACGGTGCGCGCGACGTATTCGTCCGCGGATATACCGTCTATCAGTACGTCTCTAACGTAATAACCGTCGTCGGCTTTCAAGGTAATATCGAGGAGCGTATCGAAAGGCGCATAGGCGGAAGACAATTCCGCAAGTCCGTTCTGACCTATTATTCCTCTGTATGCGGTGCCGTATCCGTTGTCCGTAACGGTTATCGAGTATTCTTTTTTGTCGAAGACGGCGTCTTTTATGACGATATTACCCGATTGCGGCGCGGTGAAAGTATATTCGTAATATCCGCCTTTATCGTCAAAGGAAGATAAAAATACGGTTTCCGAGCCTTCCGACGACACGACGGACACCGACGAGAGGACGAAACCTTCGTCGGGGATAATCCTTATCGTCGCCTTTTCTCCGTAGACGAAAGAAGTCGTCTGTCCCGACGCGGTAACGACCGATACGGAGCCGTTGTCGCAGGTCTCTGTCGTTATCGTTCCGTCGCCCGATTCGGAAGAGAATTCTTTCGTGGAGACGACCACGTCTTTTGAAGAAGTTATCTTCCCTAAAAACAGCGTTACGACGTTATTCTTGTACGGAATGATCTTTTCCTCTCCGTCTACCGTGACGGAAGAGACGTATCTGCCTTTTTCTAGGGCGATTTCAAGAGTCAGTTCTTCGTTATACTCGACGTCGTAGGAGAATAGTCTGCCGTTTTTGACTTCTCCGTCGCGATCGATTGCCGCATCGTAGTCGGAAGATACTCGCACGCTGTAGGTCACGGGGGAGACGGTGTATATCAAAGAGACGTCTTCCTTGAGATTGTCGAACAAATACGGGATATCAGAGGTATACGTCTCGGTGCCGTCCGCGCGGACTATTACGCATCGAGATATTCTGTAGCCCGTACCGACTTCTATCAACACGCCTACTTTTCCGCCGTATCCGTAGGACTGAGTAGGAGCCGTTTTTAGCTCGCCCTTACCTTCCACGGTAACGGACGCGGTGTAATAAATATCTGAATAGACGGCTTTTAGCTCTATATTCTCGGTAACTCCGTCTACGGAGAAGGTTACGGAGGTCACTCTGGGGTCCGTAGAGTCCGAGGACGGACGGACGTAGTTGATCTCGTTAACGGTCGTCTTAAAATACGTCGACGTCGCCGAATGGAAATTAAGCGCCACTCCGTTGTAGTAGAGCGCGGAAACGTATTTGCCCTCCGTTGCGGAAAAAGTTTCCGAGAACGGAGTATTGTAATCGACTCTGTCTCTCACGGTGCCGTCTACGGTGACGTAATAAGACAGAGTTTCGTAAGTAACCGTTACGGATACGTCGGCGTACAGGTCTGTAAAACGGAGATAGAACTCCGTCGCGCCTCTGTTGACGGACAGAGAATTATCTCCCGCCGTAACGGAAGCGACAGCCATATTTTCGGGAGCGACGATTTTAATTTCCGCACTACCGCCGACGTTGATATCTTCGGCAGAAGTTTCCTTGCCGTTAATCGAAACAGTCCCGACTCCACCGACCTGATTGATTTCAAGGTTCACGGTGCGGAGCTTAAGGCATATTTCCACGGAGACGTCGTCGGTCAGCGTATAAGGAGCGTCCAGATATTCCGCAAGCGCTATTATTATGCCGGAAGACGTCCTTACCGCGTCGTCGGACACGTCGACGCCGTTGATTTTCACATAATCTATCGAATAGTCGGACGAGAAGTCTATACGATAGAGATAAGCGTAAGTTTCCAAGAGTTGTCTCGAAGAAGTATCGCCGTCGACGTAGTCCTCTATATCGGGATAGAGATATTCTCCGCCTGCCTCGACGATAGAACCGTCTACGGGATATGAGGAGCCGTCCTTTTTCAGCGAAACCGTACCGTCGAGAGAAACCGTAACGACGGCGTCGGACACGTTGCCCAGACGATATACGACTTCTCCTTCTTTCAGATATCTGAAGTCTTCCACGGAATAGAGTCTACCGTCGTAGTTGCCGACTTCCGTCAGCACGGATTCTCCGTCGACGAGATATTTGATTCCGCCTATCGAGAGATAGGAGTCGGTTTTCACCAGAGTCGTACGAGCGGCGGTATAAATCACGTTGAGAGAGGCGTCGAAATAGTACGTAGCCGATTCCGTCGTTATGAATGCGCCGTCTCTGATTCCCGCGGGCTCGAAAACGTCGTAAGAAGAATCGACGTAATATTTTTTACCGCCGGTAGAGAACACCGAAACGGATTCTCCGTAATAAGATATCGCCGAAACGGTCGAAGCGACCGAAGACAGCGAATATATCTTTTTTTCGTCTTTATCGACGAAATATTTACTTGTCGCCGCGTCGAGGGACAGAATACCCGTAGACGGATCGAATTCTCCGGCTCTAGAAGTGCACGCCGCGTCGTAACAGACGATGCCGTCGCGATGATAATAAGGCATATCGCCGAGACGGAAGGACGAAAGAGCTCCGTCGACGTAATTGACGACGACTCCGCTCTGCTCGGTCATTTTATAATTAAGCGTATTGCCGAGATAGAATCTACCCGCGGAAGTCGTCAAAACTCCCGACGACGGATAATAAGAACCCGTCTTGACCGCAACGGTAGACTCGTCGGGGAAGAGATAATACGTCGTAGCGCCCGCAGTGAAAGCGTAGAGTCGTCCCGCGCGATATTCTTCTTCGTAATCCGCGTCGGCAAGAATATACGCCTCGTCGCCGTAGACGAAATAGGTCTTTTCTTCTCCGAGGGAGAGAGTTCCGCCGATATAAGAACCGCAATACTTGCCTATCGTGCCCGACGGATAAATCTTATAGTTATTCCCGCCTATCGCCATAGAATCCGCATCTATACGCACGTCGGAAGCGGTTTCGAGGACATAGACGGAGCCCGACGTCATAACGTCGCGAGTGGATATGTCGAGTCTGCCGTTGACTACCGAAATATTCAGTGCGTGAGGGGTTGGAGTGAATCGAGGATATACGACCATATCGCCCGTTACGACGGTATTGGCGGTGACGGGGGTTGTTTTGCCTTCTTCGAACCAGCCTACGAAGGTATGGAGCGCCTTCACCGGCGTATGTACGCAAAAAGCCGTTCCTATGGTAGACGCGTAAGCGACGTCCGCCTGCTCGTGAAGTCCGTCAGAGTCTCTGTCCAGCTCGGAATCTCCCGCCATAAAGCTGACCGAGAAATCTTTTGTAAAATAGCGCGCTTCTACGGAAGTGCTTTCGGAAAAACGCGTGGAAGACGTCACTCGAGTGAGACTGTTCTTAATATACCAGCCGTCGAATTCGTAACCGTATTTCACAAGAACGGGGAGACCGTCTTTTAAGACTATTTCACCGTATGAATCCGTAAGGAGAGTGGCGGAAGAGGAAATTGCCCCGAGGACTTTTTCCGAAGACAGTCCCGCGTTGTAGGCAAGCTCTATTCTGCCCAGCACCGCGGACATTTCTTCCAGAGTTATCGTATTGGTCTCGTATTCCATAACGGCGACGACTCTGAGGACCGACGAGCCGTCTGACTTGTTCAAAGTGAAGCTCAGAGAATAAGACGAGCCGTCCGAGGACGAATAAAACGACACCGGAGCGATATCGGAAGACAGCACCGACACAGACGCCGACGCTCCTGAGGGAGCCAATTCGACGTAGTTGCCGTCGGAAGTCTCTATGAGCCACTTGGACAAAACCGCCCTGCTGCCGGCTTCCACTTTAATCTTGGACAACTCGTAGCCGTACTCGTAGTATCCGGAATACTTGAGAGCCGTTCTGTTAAGTCCCGTCGCGGCGGGGACCGAAGATATCTCCGAAGTCTGAGAAGAAGAACCGTTTTCGTGAGAAGCCTGCGTGGTAAAGGTATCCTTAAACCCGAGCGCACCGACGTATTCTCCGTCGGAATCCGTCCTAAGCGTGCTCTCCGCGGTGACGAAGACCTCGAAGTCCGCCTTATTGTCGGCGTAGAGCCCCTCGAAGTCCATATCGGACTCGATACTCTCGAAGACGGAATAGTCTTCCACGTCCCAGCCTATGAAAGTTTTTCCGTATTTTTTGTAATAAGGTCCCGTCCCGGAGGGCACTTCAACGGGGTCTCCGTATTTTACCCTGCTGACCTGATAGGTCCCGTCGGATCTTCTGAAGCGGACCGTGTAAGTTTTCTTTTCGAAAATCGCTCTGTACGAGACGTCCTTAGAGACGTGAGAGTCTCTTCTGGACGCGTCGGCATAACCGTCGTCCCAACCGACGAATTCATATCCTTCGTCCGGCACCGCTCTTACGGTAGAACAATTCTCTCCCGCAGGGAGAGTCTGTACGAGAGTACCTTCTAACCGCCCGCCGTCGGTGTAGAGATAAGTGACCGTGACGTCGGCGGATACGACTTCCACTTCCAGTTTCCATTCCTGACCGCCGTATTTAACGGTGAATTTTTGCCTGCCTTCCACCGTCTGATCCAGCCCTTGCGGATTCAGCTTGGACAGAGGCACTTCTCCGGAAGAACCGTCCGAGTACGACAATCTGACATAGACCTCGTTGAGGTCGGCGGTCATTCCAAGGGCGTCCGAAGGGAATTCTATTCCCGTGACGGTCTTTTCCGAATTAAGTTTCTCTCCGTTAAAAATAGAACCGATGATATTGCTCCCGACCGTAGTGTCGTATGCGCAAAAAGCTCCCAGACCTATGAGAAGAATAGAGACGATAAGCACGACGGCTATCGCCGCTCTCGAACGAGGGGAAGAAAATTTAGATTTGTTTGCCCATCTGCGGTCGTCTTTTTTCATATCGATCCTTATGGCTCGTCGGAGCATATCATATTATTCGCGTGCGTGCGTGGCGCGTGTTACGCGCGATACGTGCGAAAGAATATAAGCATATTATAGAGTAAAATATGCCTAGGCGCAATAACTTAAGCGGAAATTTTATTAAAATTTAACAAAAAATTCGTTTTAGAGCTCTTTCAAAAACCTTTCAAACGGTAATCCCAGGCGCCTGTCGAGAGATTCTCTTACGGAGCAATCGATACATTTCTCGACGAATCGAGTGGCTTTTTCCACGGAATTTTTTATGTCCGAGCCGTTAAGAGACTCTGCTATCGCGACAGAAGCGAACAAGTCTCCCGCGCAATGGAAGTCGCCCTTTCTCTCCGCGGTAAAAAAGACCGTATCGCCGCTCTCGTCCGAGACGACGTTGGCGAGTTTTCCTTCGCGTTCGATACCCGTGACGATCGTAACGGGAGCCAAAGGGAAAGGTTCTGCGTCTCCCGCGAGCAAGCTCCACTCGGTGGCATTGGGAAAAATAACGTCGGCAAAAGATACCAGCTCCGACATGGCGGCGGGCATATCGGAAGTGAAGCCTTCATACAATCTTCCGAAGTCACCCAACACCGGGTCCACGAAAATTCGAGCGCCTTTTTCCTTGAAATTTTTCACTATTCCGACGGTCTGTTCAATGACCTGTCTGGAGCCTGTATATCCCGTATAGACTGCGTCGAATTCCACTCCGAGATTATCCCACTTAAGAAGAATTTCGTCGAAGCGGTCATGCATATCGTAGTAAGAAAAATCTTCCACGCCTCCGGTCTGAGAGGACAGCACGGCGACGGGAAGCACTCCCGTTGATATCCCGGCATGATTGAGGACCGAGCAAGCTACCTGAGCGGAAGCGTTGCCGACAAGACTGATATCGCTAATAACGAGGACTCTCACTTTTTGACTTCCTCTAAATACTCGGCGACCTTGTTCATACATCTTGAGGACGCCTTTTTATAAAACAACAGATTATAACAATGATTGCAGGTGAGTTCTTCCGCCCTATCCGCATCGTACGGCACGGAGGACTCTTCCAGCTTTTTCATCATCGATTCGCCCTGCCCCTTCAAAAAAACGTCGTGCGCGGCGCAGGAGACGAAAACTTTATTCCACTTCTCGTTGACGAAGTCCGAGGGGGAAATATATTCTCCGTACTTATTCTCCGACAACTCCTTCAGCCCGCGAGTAAGTCGATATCCTAAGAATTGCGAGCCGAGTTTCAGTCCCAATCCGAAGGGATAATTTCCGTCGAAAGCGGCTCTCGCGTCGTACAGTCCGGAAAAAGCCACCAGACCTTTCGCTCCGACGTGCGTCTCGGGAAGTTCCAGTCCGCGATAGAGATTCTCGTCTTTAAGAGCGGCGTAACACGCGGCGGCGTAATACGCGCCTGCGGAATCGCCCGAGAATACGAGCGTATCCGTATCGATGTTGTATTCCTCGGCACGCTTCTCCAGCTCCGCTATAGCCGCGAAGATATCCTGTAGCGCGGAAGGGAAAGGATTAGACGGCGCCAGTCTGTAATTGACGTTAAGCACGAAATATCCTTTATCGGCAAACCAGCAAGACAGCGCGCGACGATGTTTTTTGTCGCCTTTAACGAAGCCTCCTCCGTGAATATTGACCAAAACGGGAAGCTTTTCTTTCCCGATACGTTCCGTTTCGTAGGCTATATCGTGAGAGCGATAGACGTCTTCTCCCGAGATAGCGTCCTTCACGTAAGTTACGCGAGGATATTTTTTATAATTTTGTAAAGGATGATAAACGACATCTATAGCCGTGAAAGCCGCACCTATGATATCCATTGATAAGGTCCTCCGAAGCGTACCCGATTTTTTAAATATTATATCATAAGCGAGTAAATATTTGCAATAGTATGAAGCTTCTGATAAAATATCGACATATGGATAGTTATTTTTTACAAATGTTACTTAAAGTCGCCGTACTTATGGCGCTGGCTATACCCGGGTTTGTATTAAAAAAAGCTCGTCTTATGCCGGACGGCAGTGCCAAGGGATTGTGCAACATCCTGATCTACATAGCGATACCGTTCCTTGTAGTGGAAGGGTTTCAGAACAGTTCTTACACGCCCGAGCTACTGGAAGGAATATTATACAGCGCCATAATCGCGCTGATCTCTCAATTGGCGATGCTGCTCGTCGGCAAGGTGGCGTTCAGAAGCAATCTCGACGACAACAGAGTTGCCCGATTCGCGTCGACCTTTTCCAATTGCGGCTTTTTCGGATATCCCGTAATAAGATTGCTCTATCCTTCTTCCCCCGAGGCTATCGTATATGCGGTCGTGTACAACGCGGTCTTCAACATCCTGTCGTACACTCTGGGGTTATACGACCTGACAGGCGACAAAAAAACCGTCAGTCCGCTCAAGGCTCTCGTCTCTCCCGTAACGGTTTCTCTTGCAATTTCTCTGCCGCTGTTTTTCTGTAACGTTTCTCTTAAAGAACACACGCCGAGCATATGGTCCGCCGTGGAATCGCTTGCGGAGATATCCACGCCGTTGTCGATGATAGTGATGGGTATAAAACTCGCCGAGCTCAAACCTAAAAAATATCTCGCCAACTCTTCCGTCTACGCCGTATCCGTGCTTAAGCTGGTCGCGGCTCCCGTCATCACGGTTATGCTGGGATTGATACTAAGGCTCGTTACCGATACCGACTCGGTCGTTATCGTCACGATGACGGTAATGTCGGCTATGCCCACCGCCACGATGACCATAGCCATGTCCGAGTCTTACGGAAAAAATTCCGAGCTGGCGTCGGTGTACGTAGTAACGTCGGCGATACTGTCGATAGTTACGATTCCGCTGATTTCTTCTCTATTGACCTACATATAAAAATCCCCCGAAACGATGCTTCGGGGATACATTATTGTAGAGATTGGCAACCCAAACGTGATTATTAGTCGGACAATTCTTTTGCCAGTGCGGCGATTTCTTCAAGATTGGCTTCGGTAACGGAGCCTTTTATTTTAACGGAATGCTCCGCGAATCTTATATCGGAAGATCCTCCGAAAGCTTCTTTCATCAGTTTAGCCGCGACGGGTGCCCATGTGCCGTTTTCTATGAAAGCGATGCGGCGATTTTTATAATTACGTTCCACGAGGTGATCGATGAATTCTTTCATCGTCGGGAAGATGCCGCCGTTGTAGGTAGTGGTGGCTAGGACCAGAGTATCGTATCTGAAAGCGTCCTCGACGGCTTCAGCCCAATCGCAACGCTGTAGCTCGGAAAGGGCGACCTTCACGCCTTCCTCTTCCAGTTTTTCTTTCAGCTCCGAGACGGCGTCCAAAGTGTGTCCGTAGACCGACGTATAGGCTATCGCCACCCCGTGCGATTCGGCTTCGTAAGAAGACCACGTTTCGTATAACCCGAGGTAGTAAGACAGGTTGTCTTTCAAAACGGGTCCGTGCAGAGGGCATATGATATCGACGGACAGAGCGGACAATTTCTTAAGCAGAGCTTTGACCTGCACGCCGAATCTGCCGACTATGCCGAAATAATATCTTCTGGCTTCGCAAGCCCAGTCCGTTTCATCTCCTTCCACTGCGCCGAATTTTCCGAAAGCGTCCGCAGAGAATAGGATACGTTCCTTTTCGTCATAGGTCACGACGACTTCCGGCCAATGGACCATGGGGGCGGTGAAAAATCTGAGAGTTCTGTCGCCCAGATCGAGCGTACCACCCTCTCCGACGATTATTCTTCCGTCGGCAAAATCCGCCCCGAAATACGCCTCTAACATAGAAAAGGCATTCTTGGAAGCGACGATGACCGCGGAGGGGTACTTTTTGACAAAAGCGGCTATACTGCCCGAGTGGTCGGGTTCCACGTGCTGGACTATGAGATAGTCGGGCAAGCGTCCCTCGAGAACCGCGTCCAGATTGGACAACCATTGCTCGGCAAACCGTGCGTCCACGGTATCCGTGACGGCGATTTTTTCTCCGATTATGACGTAAGAGTTGTATGCCATTCCGTCGGGGACGGCGTACATACCCTCAAAAAGATCCGTTTCGTAGTCGTTGACTCCGACGTATTTTATTGTAGACGATATATTCATATCAACCTCCAGATTCGAGTTAGCATTACTATAATGCTTTTTTAGGATAAAATCAAGAAAAATCCGATACGGAACCTCAGAATATTTTATATAGCGATCAATCGAACGAAAACGCAATCAACTGTTTACAGCATTATCGGTCGGTGATGGAAAATAAATATAAAACGAAAAAAAGAGGACGTCCGGTTATGCCTAAGAAAGAAGAAGCGTGAGATAATACCTATCGTACTAAAAAACGGCAAGTCCTCTCGACCTGCCGTTTTTCTTATTCGGCGATTTCTCTTAAAGCCCGTCCCATTTCATTGGCGCGATCCTTAAAAATCTCTGCGATTTCGTCGTCCGTTTTCCCTTCGAATTCCGACAGATATCTCGGTCTGTCTATGGCGAGACGGTTGTTATGCTTAGAATAATACATATTGATTATCGGGACGTCTTCTTTTATCGTGCGTAGATAGAGCTTGGCAAGCACGACGAAGCCGCTGAAATATTTAATCAACTCGTCGTGATATCCCGTAGAAGAGTCTTCCGGGAAGACCAACACGGAATAATCCGACTTGAGGTAATTGAGACTGGTCTTCATCGTACCCATAAGACGGACGTCTCTATACGTGGGAATGACCTGTATTCCTTTATAAAACGCGCTCGTAACGGGCAGCGCCGCCAATGCGGCAAAGAACGCGTGCAATTTACCGTAGCCGTGCTTCTTGCCGTAATAGATATTCTTGAGATAATCCCATCTTCCTTTGACGTCGAGGCACATCTCGTACGTCCCCCAGAAGTAGACGGGGTAGTCTAAATACAGCTCGTGCTTAAGCGGTCCCGTGCTACCTACGTGATTGGATATAAAGATTGCCTTAGTAGGCATTTCGTCTCCGTAAAACGTCGTTTCGGGAGCCTTAATGAAGAGTTTTAAGATTTTCTTGACCGATCTGAAAAACGGTCTGCGAGTATTGTAAGTCAACGTTATAGTTCCTTTATAGTCGGACGAAGATTTTTCTTATGCCCGGTTCTGCTATAATGCGGAGATTACAGCGAGTGTGTTTTTCTTCTACTTCTACCCTTCCGTCCGCCTGAATGCTCTGAGGAAGTTTTTTGAAAGTGATAACGGTCCCGGCGTCGGAGTCGCATTCATATTCCATCTCAAAAGTTTTATTGGCTTTATCGTAACGGTAATAATGAATTTTGCCTGCCGTCGCCCTCGGGTACGGACGGTCGATTATCTCAAACATATCCGGTATACTGTAGACTATTTCTTTTGACGTGAAGTAACAACTGCTCCAGAGTCTCTTGTCCAGCTCTTCCGTAATATGCTCTATGTGGTTAAGCCAGTCGTCGCCGTGGAAGCATGTACAGCCCCACTCTCCCAGTATGACCGGTTGATTAAGTCTCTTCTGCGACTCGGCGTGTCTAGAGATCATATAATCGATACGCGCGTCCGATGCGTAATTATAATCGTCGGTATCCACCATGAAGTCGTACGCATGCGGTCCTAAGCACTGATTCGGGACGGGATTGCCGTCATTGTCCGTAACGGGTCCGCCGTAGAACGGTATGCCTATATTATTCCAATAGCTACTCGAGGTGACGACTATTCCATCCGACGTAACCTCTCTTAGTGCCGCGGTCATCTTGTTCATAAAAGGCGTATGATATTCTCTGTCAAACTTCTTCATCAATCGATTAGCACCCTTGGTCGCCTTGGAAAGAGCCTCCGGGGTGATACAATCGAACGCCTTCTTATTCTCTCCTTTTATGAAAGAAATTATAAGCTTGAGCGTACGGAACTTCATATCGAAGAGTCCCTCGCGGACGACTCCCAGAAGAATCTTTCTGAATACTTTGGTTCCGAGAGAACCCGGGAAAGGTTCGTTCATAAAGTCGAAGCCGAAAAAATTGGGCTTGTCTTTAACCGTTTCCGCAAGTTTTTTGACCAGCATCGCATAGCGGTCCTGCAGTCCTATGCCGTCGACGGGCTCGTTGTGCCAGAATGCGTCGAAGCATTCCGCGGTCACTTTTCCGAAGAAATACGGCTCCGCCCAAATGCCGAACTTGGGCGTCCGATAGCGGCGGCCTTTTTTTGTGAGGCACGCCCATGCGGGAGCACCGTCGCCCCAGCCGTTGCCGAAGCCCGAATATATATCCTGATGCAAGTCGATGAAGACGAACAAGCCGTATTTACCCGCGGCGTCGAAAAAGTCGGAGACGTTCTGTAAATATTCCTCGTTATAGACGCCGGGCTCGGGTTCAAGCGCGTCCCATGTCACGCCCAGACGGATGATGTTGAATCCCTTAGACGCCAGCTTGAAGAAAAACGTATCGTCGGTAGGTAGACCGTACTTGCGCCTGACCGACATATCGGTCAATACTCCTCTGTCGGTCCAGTTGATATCGCACTCACCCTTATCGATGAAATTGACACCGTGGAAGATACGCTGACGTCCCTTTTCGTCGACAAAGATTTTCCCTTGCGTATAAAACATAATGCTCCTCCCGATATATTGTCAACTAAATGATACCAAAAATCTCGGGACATTTCAATAGTCAATTTTTCGGTCGGACAAAATAGAAACAAAATAAATCAATATCGTTGCAAATTCCGAATAAATATGGTAATATCAAGAAGACGCCGAAGTGGTGGAATGGCAGACGCGACGGACTCAAAATCCGTTGGTAGCGATACCGTGCGGGTTCAAGTCCCGCCTTCGGCACCAGACGAGAATAAAACGAACTTTAAGAAATTGAAGTTCGTTTTATTTTTTTACAACGGTGCTTAGCTTACGCCTTACATTACGGAGCTGCGGAGCGCGGCTAAATAGTGACTAGATATAACGGTTCAATCATCGACGTCTCCGAAAATAATTATTATGAGTGGTTCACATTCAAAGCAACATATGTTATAATACAAGCGAACAAACTTGTTTGCAAGGGTTTGTGAGCGCCGTATTTCAACGGAAACGGCGGATTGCGACAGCAAAACGCAAGGCAACGACAGTTGCAACAAAATTTTCAATTTTGTTACGTTTCAACGTTATAATATACACATCTTATTAGGAGGTCTCGTATTATGGAAAAATGGTCGGAACGGAAAGCTTGGGAATGGTATAATTCTTTCCCGTGGATAAGAGGTTTTAACGGATATCCGTCCAATTGCGTCAACCGAGTCGCTATGTGGCAAAAATATAAGCACAAAGAAGTTTTCGATCAAATAGAATACGAATTCGATCTGGCTAAAAACACGGGGTTTAATGCAGTCCGTGCCGTTATTATGTTTGAGGTATGGCTTTATGAACACGATAGTTTTATGGCTAATCTCGAAGAATATCTCGCCCTTGCGGACAAATACGGGTTGAAAGTAATGCTGGTACTCGGCAACGATTGTAACGTTCCGCGAGAATTTTATAAATTTTCACTAGGGGAACAATCAATCGATTGGGGATATCACAGCGGCATCAAACGCGGTCAACATTCCGGTTCTCATTCCGATGCGGGATATCAATTAAACGACGAGCCCGAATTCAGGGTCAAATTCTATGAAATGATCGATGAAATCTCGGCTAAATATGCAAAAGACAGCCGTATTCAGATATGGAACGTCTGGAATGAAATCGGCATATGTAATCGCAATACGATGTCCGTCGAAATGTTAAAAAGGTCATTTGAAATAATACGTTCGCACGAACCGATTCAACCTCTGACCGCAGACTGTTACAAATACGATTCCGAAGGTAACGTCTACGGAGAAGCAGAGCTTATCGCGCTGGAGCTATCCGACATTATTACTTTCCATTATTACGGAAGTTATCAAAATATGATAAAAATAATAGAGAACCTAAAAGAAAAATACGGGCGTCCTCTTATCAACAGCGAATGGCTCAACAGAATCGAACATAACAACGTCGACGAATTGTTTCCTTTGTTCTATCTCGAAAATATAGGTTCATATCACTGGGGATTAATTCAAGGGTTTTCGCAGACCTACGAACCGTGGGGATACTATCTTAAAAATATCGCAGACCCATCTTACAACGGTCCGGACGATTATACTAAACTGCAACACGACCTGTACCGATTCAACGGTTTACCGTACAGAGCGAAAGAAGTCAAAATAATCAAAGAGTTTTCGGAAAGAGCCGATAAAAAATTTTTCAAAAACAAGATTTAATCGATTGCGGCGTTATTAATCACACTCGACACGTCGAGTATGACAGCAGTACGAGAGACTCATACTGCTGTCGTGCCCGATTATTAGTAAAGTTTGATTTCGTATTCTTGGTCGGCATCCGCGACGAATTCGACCGTGACGACTCTGCCGTCGGCGGCAAATTCCGAGGCGTTAAGCGGGAAGGCGTCCTGGGCTCTAGAGCGGATACGGAAGTCGACCTCCGATCCGTTAAGCAATACCTTATCGACGTTATTCAATCCGTTAATCAGATGCACTTTAAGAAAGACGTTGCGTTTTTTATAGCATTTTTCGCCGTCGAAGCGTCCCTCTGACGAATGTAATCCGACGACGTAGGCATTGTCGCCCTCGTCATAAAACGCCTCGTAAGGAGTCTTGGAAAACTCGCCCCGCTTATAAGCGGTTGTTTCTCCGTCGTCCTCGTATAAGTAGCCGCAGTCTCGCGCGGTCTTATCGGGATAATAATCCAAAACCAGGCTATTCCACTTTTGCTCTTTAGTGTTTTTCGCATTATGAGCCAGCGGAATTATCGCGCCGACTCGGACGAACAGAGGCGTTTCCCTGAGGGCATAATCCGCATAGACGGTTTTTCCGCCGACGTAAATTTTCCCGTTGAAGGGATTCAACCACTTGCCCTCGGGCAGATAAACAGAGGTCTTGCCGTAGGACGATTTAGTCACCTTGTTATAGAGCAGTTCCGCAACGGCACCGCCCGCCGCCTGGAAATATTCGATAATTATCTCGTGAGTTTTTCCGCCCTCTATAATCTGCAACGGGAAATGTTTAGGACGATGACAGGTCTTGTCTTCCAGCACTTTTTCGCCGTCGATCCATATCGTCGCGCCGTCGTCTCCTCTGAAAACCAGCTCGACGTCGGTATCGAACAGGACTTCCGTCTCGAACCTCGCCGAGAAATTATATACGGGTACGCCGTCCTCGGGAGATTCTCCGTCCAGACAAATGCTCAAATCGTCGTATTCCGCGTGAGCCAGCGGTTCTCCCCGTAACTCTATGCCGTCGTAATAGGTTGCTCGGACGGGCTTTGTAAAACGCTCCTTTTCCACAATGCCGAAGGGTAATTGTCTCGACATCGGTTTAATCAAAATATCGTTGCCGAGCATATATTCGTCCGTACATCCGAGAGCTCGCTTGTCTTGCGGATATTCCCATCCGAGCGCCTTAAATATCGGCTCGCCTGTCTCGTATGCGTGGCGGGCGTTTTTATAAATAACGGGCAAAAGTCTGTAACGGAGATTGTTATATTCTCTTACGATATCGACGGTTTCTTCGTCGTACGTCCAAGGTTCTCTCGTCCTGGCGACGACGTTGCAGCAATGCGGACGGAATATCGGAGAAAGCGTCCCGAACTGCATCCAGCGGACGAAATCGTGCTTGTCGGGGTCTCCGAAGTGTCCGCCGCAGTCGGCATTGACGTAGACGTCGGAATTGTTGCCGGCAAACAATAAGTTTTTCACTTCTTGTCCCATGGACTCTAGCGTACAATCGATATCGCCCGTCCACTGAAAACCGTATCTGTGGCTCGCGCTGTCGGCTATCCCGCGATAGACGCCGTTTTCCACGTTGACGACGTTGCCCATAACGTCGGGACGACGATAGATGTCTTTGTTATTCGCTTTGTTTTGATAAAAGTGCTTGGTTATATCATGGAAGAGATATAAGCCGAAAGTTTCCCACATTACGTTTTTACTCGGCGAAACGAGGTGAGTGTTCCAATTGCGATCGTACCACCAGGTATCGAGACCGATTTTCATAAGAGCTTGCAAATTCTTCTCTCTATACGCTATTTCCTTGCCTCTGAACACGCAGGCGCCGTCGACCGGCTCGGGGTGATCGTTGAACATTATATCCACGCCGTGCGAGTGCGCGAAGTCGATGAACCTCTTCATGTCCGGGAAGAGTTGCTTATTGACGTCGTAACCCCAGCCGTTTTCGCAACTGCGCCAATCGGTGTCTATGACCATATTGTCGAGAGGCACGTCGTGCGCTTCGTAATCGAGGATGAGCTGCTTAGCCGTCTCTTCAGAATAGGCGTAATACTTACTGTTCCAGCCGCCGAGGGTCGCAAGGCGCACCATCTCGGGACGTCCGGTCAGCTCCACGTACAGCTTTCTTAACTTCCTCGCGTCCTTGTTGCAGAACAGAAGATATACGTCCGAAACGTTTTCCGTGACCTTGTATTGTCCGTCTCTGTTTTTGGAATAACCGCCCTCGGGGATAATAATTCTGGGCGTATCCGCAAGCGCGAACACTTCCGGAGTCTTGTCGAGGGGAGGCAATTCACCGCTGTTGCGAAGTTTTTTGTAAAAATAGACTTTCTTATCGTCCTTTTTGACGGTTAATCCCGAAAGAGACGTGCTGCTCGTCGGCATGTACAGCTCGTATCCGTGTAAGCGCAAAACGCCGTCCGAAAAAGAATACTCGGGCTTATTATCCGAATATTGTTCTCTATCGGGGACGAAAAACGTGTTATCGTCGCAAAAAGCGCCGTTTTTAGCGCGTTCTACCCTCACTATATCGTCGCTTAAAATCTGTATTCTGAGATTGTCGAAAACTATTTGTTGCATAGTCTACTCCTTTTTATCGATCGATTAATCCTCGTCCGCTCCGAGCGGTCGGCTTGTCAAAACAATTGTAACATAACGAATATCTCTCAACCGTTCAATATTACGGCAAACCTTCCTCTTTGATTTTCAACCTTTCCGAAACGTCGGAGTCTGTCTCTAACACTTATAACACGATATCCGTACTTTTGCAATACTTAATCAAAAATTAGGTTAATAAAAAATCCCGAAAGAGCGTCTCGTTCTTTCGGGATTTTTATATCCTGTTAAATAATGTTTTTCAAAAATTCGGAAGCCATTGCGATGTCGTCTTCCGGTCGGTCTCCGCACTCGCGTTCTATCGTTAAAAATCCGTCGTAGCCGATATCTTGTAAGGCTGCGATATAATTTTTCCAATCGACCTGTCCCTGTCCGAGGGGGACTTCCTTGAAGCCCTTGCAAGCGTTGAGCGCGTCTACGCCGCCTATAGCGAAAGCGTGATATACGTCCGTAGGGTCCTGCGTCGCGTCCAGCATTATGCCGTCCTTGGCGTGAGTATGCACGATATAATCTTTAAGGATATAGACCGCTTCGACGGCGTCTTGCCCCGTGACCATGGTGAAGTTGGCGGGGTCTAGGTTGACGCCCACGCCGCCGCGAGTATCCTTCAAAAAAGCAAGCAGAGTGGTCGCCTTTTCGGGACCTGTTTCTATAGCCATGGTTACGCCCTTTTTCTCGGCATACAATCCGCATTCCGTCAGAGCGTCGAGCATTACGCGGTAACGAGGTTCGCTTTTATCCGCGGGAATGACGCCTATATGGGTAGTCACCGCCTTACAAGAAAACTCCACCGCCAAATCGATGATACGCTTGGTTTTTTCTATTCTCTCGGCGTTGTCTTCTTCTCTTTCGAATCCGTATCCGCCCATATCCGCACACAATGCGGATACTACGAGACCTTTTTCGCGTAAAAGCGCGCGATACTTTTCTTTATCTTCGCTAGTCAACGTATCGGGCGAAAACTCTCCCGTCGTCGCGTATATCTGTACTCCGTCGAGTCCGAGGGCGGATGCCGTTTCGATGCCCTCGAAGTGACTTTTTTTAAAACAATCGGTAATAACGCCTATTTTCAAGGTCTCATTCCTCCTTTTTCATATATCTTCATAATGAGTCGATGCGTCTTTAATGCAGCTTCTCCGCTGATTTCGAGAGGTTCTTTCCCGAGACACGCGTCATAAAACTGCCGTATCTGTCTTACGTGGTGGAAGCCCCAGTAGTCTTTGCCTCCGGCGACGTCGTCGGGGGTTTCTCTCTGATGAACTTCTTCCTTGGTGCCGTCGAAATATTCTATGCACGCGTCGTCGTAGCCGAAAACGACCTTACCCTTCTCGCAATACAGGCGTATCTCGATAGGCTCGTTGCAGCCGTAATTATTCATCGCGTAAAAGCCGTATCTGACGCCGTTCTTGTACGTAATCAGACCTTCGGCGGAGTCTTCTACCGAAATGGATGAGTGTCCGTGATTAGCCATCGTGACGGATACGGATTCTACTTCCGAATCGATTATCCAGTCGACGAGGTCAATGGAATGAATTGCCTGATCTATAATCACGCCGCCGCCTTCTTTGTCCCAGGCACCTTTCCAATCGCTCTCTTTATAATAGTCGTCGGGACGTGTCCAGGTCAAAACGGATCGTGCGGAATATATCTTACCGAGACGACCGCTGGTTACGGCTTCTTTTACGAGACGGGCGGAATCGTTATAGCGGCATTGAAAAATCACTCCGTACAACACTCCTTTTTCCTTAGCCGCTCTTACTGCACTCTCCGCGCTGAGAAGGTCTACGTCCATAGGTTTTTCCGTCAAGACGTTGACACCGTATTCGAATGCGCGCATGGCGACCGACGAATGGAGATAATGAGGCAGGCAGATATGCAGACAATCGAGATTTTCTTTCTCCAGCATCTCTTCATACGATACGTACGGGGTAAGAGAATACTTCTCGGCGGTTGCTTCCGCTCTGGCTCTGTCAATATCGCAACACGCGACCAATTCCGCGTCCGAAAAAGACTTCACCGAGGCGATATGACGCACGCTGATTCTGCCGCATCCGACGATTCCGACACGCAATTTTTTCATATCTCGCACCATTCTCCTTCGCGGGCTTTTGCTCTAACGATTGCCTGACGTATTTTCATTACTTCGAGAGTTTCTTCGGAATCGAAGGGTACTTCTCCCGATTGATAGAATTTTAATATATCGGTTATAAGTCCCGCGAAGAAATCCGACGATATCGGGACATAGACCGACTCTTGGTCGGGGGTGTGAGGAATGAACCCGGTAGGCAGACCGTACGTCTCCAAAAAGAGCATATTTGCTTGTCTGCCGTCTTCGTAAACGAACTTTAACGTATATTGGTCTTTTATACGCTCCAGTCGGACTCGACGCGCCCCTACTCCCATCAATTTAACAAGCATCTCCACTTGATGGATGACGTATTCTTCTATACTGGCGCCGCCACCGATCACCGTTGCCGCGTCGCACTTACCTTCATAATTCTTCAATTCTTCCGCATAACGCAGAGCCGAAGTGGAAAAGAAACGCGTGCCGTACTTCTTGCCGATATCGAATATCTTCTTCGCCGTATCGTAATCCGGGGCGAACGTCTTGTCGATATAAGTATTCTTGCCGTATTTAAGTGCCTTTTCGGCATATCCGAGGTGGGTTTCGGGGTCGGAGGGAGCCAGTATCAAGAGATAATCGCTCTTCTCGCAGAGTTCTTCTATCGTGGAGCATTTTTCGACGCCGTTTTCAGCGCACCATGCGTCGGTAGTCTTGCCGTCCACGGGGGACACGTCCTTTTCCGCCCAGGCATATTTCACGACGAAGTCTTCTCCGAGAGCCTCGTTGGCTTTTTTTATCCAAGCGGGATAATTGTTTGCGTGCCATTCGCTAAGATAATAATCGATAAAACCTATAGTCTTCATCAGAATCTAATCTCCTCTTGCTTCTCCGCAGAAAGATACAGCGTATCGAGCAACTTCATGCTTTCGAGGATGTTGTCGATATTGTTCCTGTCTTTGACGCCGGTAGTAATCGACTCTATGAACGCCTCGTCCTCTCTTAAATACATATTGGGGATATCGTATTCCGGGGTTATGGTCTCTAAGGTCTTACCGTCGTAGAATTCGAATTTGCCGCCGTAAGTAAGTCTTGCGCCGCCTTTATTGCCCATAAAGTCTATGAACATCTCGTCCCTCTTAACGTTCTGTGCCCAGGCTCCGTTGAAGTCAATGCCGGCTTTATCGGTACGAATATAACCGGATATATACTCTTCGACGTCGTTGGTTCCGTTCTCTATATCGGAAGTGTCTTCCGCCCACATTCCCCAATTTTTATAGTTATATTCTTTCATATTTTTAGCCAGCTCGTTATACGCGTCGCAAGTTACGGTCTTGATTTTGGCACCGCCGAGCACGTAAAGAATGAGATCCAAGAAGTGAATGCCCCAGTCGATAAGCACGCCGCCGCCCGATTGAGACTTGGTCGTGAAAGGTCCGCCGAGTCCGGGGATACATCTGAAGTTGCGGAAAGAACAATATACGTGATAAATATCGCCGAATCTGCCTTCGTCTGCCCATTCGCGAAGCATTTCTACGGACTTGTTATAACGATTGCACACGCCTATATCGAGAATTTTGCCTTGTTTCTCGGCTTCTTTAGCCATCTCGACGGATAGCTCATAATTGACTGTTACGGGCTTTTCGCACAAGACGTGTTTACCTGCCTTCAAAGAGTCCATGGTAATCGTATAATGAGCGTAATTGGGGGTCAAAACCCATACGGCGTCGACTTCCGGGTCGTCGAGAGCCACGTGATAATCGGTGATAACCTGTTCTATCTTGGGGTATTTTTCCTTAGCGCGGAGGGCTTTTTCCTCGATTAAGTCGCAAGCATATTTAATTCTTACGTTATCCATATTACTCAATGCGGGAAAATGCGCTATATCGGAAATTCTTCCGCATCCTATTACTGCCAACGTTTTCATATTAAAAATCTCCTTTTCGTTTTTCAGACCGACGATTAGGTCGTATCTATTATCAATAATATCATTCTCCGTCCGCGATGTACATATCCGAACTTCACTAAATACATATCATTTCTTCAGATTTTACGAAGTCCTACTGCTTTTCTGCTAGTTAATATTTGCAAAAATTTCATTTTCACCCGTTAAGATTGACAATCGCGCGGAATCGTATATAATACTATTAAAAACACACAAGGTGCTTTCCGTGGAAGAAAAGACTCGATATCATTTTAACAATACTTATTTCGATGCTCCGCTAAGATTCGGCGACGTGAGCGTAATACAAATCGGTCGGCGATATTGTGCTCCGTCAGAGATAATCGCGGCGCATCCTCATCTTAATTGGTTCGAGATAACCGTCGTGACCGCCGGCAAATGCGTAATAGTCACCAACGGTCAGTCCCACGAGCTCTCCGCGGGCGAAATTTATCTTTCTTTCCCTTGCGATATCCACGAAATACAGGCGTCCGAAACGGAAAAATTCGAGTACGACTTCTTTTCTTTTTTTGCAGACGACGAAAAAACGCAATCTTCTCTCGAAGAGATCACCCGCAACTATCGCTCGCCGAAAAAGAGAACCTTCCGCGACGATAAAATAACGGCTCTGATAGGATATGCTCTCGGGGAATTTTCCACCGACAAAGGCGAATCCAAGGAAGTGTTGACGAGTCTCTTCAATCTGATAGTATCCTATATCATACGCGATTTTAATCGCATCCCGCAGGAGACGTCGGATATTTCCGACGCTAAGATACTGTGTCTGCAATTGATGAATTATATCGACACTCACGTATATTCTCTGACCGCGCTGGAATCCGTTTCGGAGCCCTTCGGATACAATTACAATTATCTGTCGACGCTGTTTTCGAAAACGACCGGCAACAATCTGTCCGACTACTACAGAATGCGGCGAGGCGAAACGGCAAAAACGCTTCTAGCCGGCAACAAAAAAATAGGAGAAATCGCCGAAATGCTCCGATACTCGTCTCCATTCGCGTTCAGTAAAGCTTTTAAAAGACAATTCGGGATATCTCCTAAAGAGTATCGTTGTCGAAGGCTTAGCCTTGACAAAGGAGAAGAAAACCTTTAACATTCGAATATTGTCGGTCTGAAAAGTCCGAAAAAGAACAAAACTATCGAGGTTATTATGCAACAAGACGAAAAATTCATCAAAAGGACAATCGAGCTGGCGGAGAGCGCCGTGGTCCACGGCAACGAGCCTTTCGGGGCGGTGCTGGTTAAAGACGGCGAAATAGTATACGAAAACGAAAATCAGATATACACGAAAAATGACCCCACGTATCACGGAGAAACGGGACTGTTGCGCAACTTCTGCTCAGAGACGGGAATAACCGATCTGTCCGATTACACGCTGTACTCCAATCTGGAGCCGTGCTTTATGTGTGCGGGCGCGATGGTGTGGCTAAAACTCGGTCGACTCGTATACGGCGGTAGCAACACGGATCTCGAGAACATTCTCGGCAACGAGGGGTGCAGTTCTACCAAGCTCGTATTCGAAAATTCTTTTCATCGTCCCGATGTTACCGAAGGCGTACTGCGAGAAGAAACCTTAAAAATCGTAAAAGAATACTTTTCTTCCCACGAAAAAGGCTAAAAGTCTACTCCCCCCTATTCCCTATTATCTCGCTCGACGATAGTCTAGCGTATCGTAAATAAAACGTATCCAGTCGTGTGCTATTCTGCGCGCGATAATTTTTATAAAAACGAGCTCGGCGGAATGCCGAGCTCGCGCGAGGCGGACTTACCGAGCGAGGTTAGTTAGAGCGGTAAGTCTTTTTTAACGAATCTCACAGACCCGAGGACGTAACCGACAACACCCAGCACCGCGAGGATGACGAACTTCCATATAAAAGTCGTAGAGCCTTCTATGATGGAGATGACGTCGAAGAGGGAAATAATCGTCGTGTAATTGAAATAATTCAATGCATCGAGTCGTACGACGGACGGAATAACGGGACTGCCGAACAATCCGAGCATAGCCGCGACGAGGGCAAAAATACTCAATCCGCCGCCTACGGACATCGACCGTTTACTCCTATCGAAAACGCACGAAGTCAGGAAGCACAGCCCCGACAAGGCGAACAACACCAAGAAAGCCCCTAAGTTAAGAAGTATCAGATTACCGTAAGTCAACGCTACGTCTTCCGTAACAACGGCAAGGCATACGCACCCCGTAACGGTTGTCAAGCAGAACATCGCCGCCAAAGAACCTATCAAATAGACCGCCTGAGTGAAAACCACGGTGTTTCTCTTGGTGGAAGTGGAAAGCACGTACGCCATGGAGCCGCTGTCGACCTGACCCGCTATGAGGTTGTTGGACGCCATAATCATATATATGATGGGCAACAACAGACCTGCCAGTTTATAGAAAATCGACCCTACCACCAACGTATACAAATCAGCCTGACCTATTTCTTCCAAGGCGTCCGCCACCGTATCGGGCAGAGTGTCCAAAAAGCTCAACGAGACGTCTTCTGCAACGGCTGCTTTCTTAGCGGCGACCGCGGTCAAATATTCTTCTTCGGTCATATCGCCGCTTAAAAACTTACTTTTCAGTTCTTCCGTTTCGTATTCTATTCTGCCTCTGTACGTGACGACGGCAGTCTTAGCCATATGCTTAATGGACGCGTAGTCGTAACCGAAAGAATCGTATTTTTCTTTACTTACGCCGTATGAAGAGAGGGCTTCTATAAGAGCCGAGACGTTGTCGGGCTTGACCATATTACCCGCGATGAACACCGACTCGCAATCCTCCGCGCGGTCGCTTCTGTATTCCGCACGGTCGGGAGAAACGATATATTCTTCTACCGTACCGGATACGATATGGGCGATAATCGATTCTACGTCGTACGTTTTCGGAGCGGCTTCTCCGCACTCCGTATAGAAATCGTCGAACATCCCGTTAGGGTTGAGCGCGTACATAACGCTGCCGAGCATCTCTTGAGCCTCAGATGAAGATTCTTCGTAGCCTAATGCCGCAGCCTTATTCAGCACGTAAGTCTGCAATTCCGCGCACGCCGCGGCATACGCGGTCTCTATCGCTTTAATTTGCGTAGCGGGAGATTGATTGTTCCACTCGTCGAGAGCGGCGATATATTCGGACGTATCGGAAAAAGATTCCGCGCTAGGGCAATTGTTTTTCCATTCCGATATACTCGCGGCGTAAGCCGTACCCGCATCCGTCGTAAGGGGCGGGGAGGCGTTTTGCCATGCAGTCATTGCCGCTCCGTAAATCGCGGGGTCGGAGAAGTCTTTTTCCGACGGCATATTACCCAGCCAGGTCAGATACGACAGCGTATCGGTGACGTCCGCGGCGAATTTTTTATCGAAGGTCGTCAAACCGTCTTCCGCGTTGTTATAATAATTGAGCGCGCGATTCTGCATCTGAGAATCGACTTCCTTGGTGATAATCGTATCCTGAATGGAGTTTTTTACCGCTCCGATGTTTCCGTTACCGGAAATCAACATAACGCACGCGAGCATAAAGCAAGTCGCGAAGGTTATAATTGCCCACATCGTTCCGTTTGCCTTACAGGACTGTTTGAATAATGCTTTACTGAACATAATTATATTACTCCTTATCTGTTATCTCTCGGAAAACAAAATGTTTTTGAAGTGCATCTCCAGCGTATACGGCAGCTCGGAGATAAACTTAACGTCGTAGCCGTTCAACGTTCTTAAGAGCGCCCCCGTGTCTCCTCTCGGGATGCGGACGGTGACCTGATCGTATTGCTCCTGGACGCGGATTATTTCGTACCCCTCTTTTAAAAAGCGACTATAATCTTCCGCGGAACGGAATTCTATCTTGAAGTCTTTTATCGGGCGATTCTTAACGCTGTTCATATCGCACACGTCGATGATTCTGCCGTTATTTATAAGCGCCACTTTATCGCAAGTCTTTTCCAGCTCGTCGAAGCTGTGACTACTCATAAAAATCGTCTTGCCTTTTTTATGTTCTTCCTTGATTATCTCTAAAAAAGTTGCTCTCATCAACGGATCTAGACCCGTTGTAGGCTCGTCGAGGATAATAATCGGGGCGTCGTTCATTAACGCGGCGACGAGAGCGGTTTTTTGTTTCATTCCCTTGCTCATACGTCGGAGATTGGCTCTCGGGTCAAGCTGAAGTCGAGCAATCGTATCGTTGACGCGCGTCATATCCCTGACGCCTAAAAAATCCGCCTGACATTTCAAAAACTCGATGCCCGTTTTTAGGTCGGGAAAAGCTATTTCCCCGGGGACGTAACCGACTTTTTTTGCGATTTCGCTGGAATGCTCCCAGGACGACAGCCCCGTGACGGTCACTTCTCCCGAGGTCGGTTTTATAAACCCCATGATATGACGTATGGTGGTGGTTTTTCCGCTACCGTTGGTGCCGACGAAACCGACCATTTCGCCCTCTTCGACAGACAAGTCGAGGTCGAATATGCCGCGGTCGTTGCCGTAATCTTTAGTTAGTTTTTTCGTTTCGATAACGTTCATGACAGCGCTCCTCCGAAGTCCTTATCTTCTTTATAAAACTTCATAAAATAATCTTCCAGTGTCTCCAGTCTGTTGCTGAAGGATACCGTCTCGACGTCCGAGAGTATCGTTATCAGCGCATTGAGATCGGCGTCTTCTACCGAGATATAAACCGACGACGGATCGTCTTTAATCAAATCGAGGGAAGTCAGGAACTTACTCCTGACTAAAAACTCCTTTTTAGCCGATTCGTCCTTAAAGTCTATTCCGTAATACTTGCGCGTGGCGTGCTTGAGAGTATCTGCAACAAATTCAGAGACGATTTTTCCGTCCTTGATGATGGCTATACGGTCGCAGGTGGAATCTATCTCGGAGAAAATATGGCTGGACAAAAGAATCGTTTTTCCTCGCTTTTTTTCTTCGTGCACCAATCGGATAAAATTCTCTTGCATAACGGGATCCAGTCCCGAAGTGGGCTCGTCCATAATCAGCACGTCGGGATCGGACATAAAAGCCGTCACCACTGCCAGTTTTCTCTTCACGCCGAGGCTCATACGCTTGGTCTCTCCGGACAAGACGTTGTCTCGCAGTTCGAACAACTCCAGCATATCGTCGAGTCGGTCATCGTTTTTGATCTTCTGCATATCCTGCATCATCCTGATGAATTCCCATCCGGTGAGACCTTGCGGAAGAGCTATTTCTCCCGGGATATAGCCGACGTTGTTCAATATCTTGTCGTAGTTGTCGAAGGTCTCCAGTCCGAATATCTTCGTACTGCCCTTGTCCGGCTTGGAAAACCCCATCAGATGCCGAATGGTCGTTGACTTACCGGCACCGTTGGGTCCCAAAAAGCCGAAAACTTCTCCTTCATCCACGTGTATGTCGACGTCGAATACGCCGCGCCCGAAACCGTAATCCTTAGTGAGACCTTCCGTCTCTATGACGTAACGTGCTTCGGAGGGGCTTTTTAAGCTTTTTTTCATTTTTCTCAACTCCTTTTCTTAACACTGTTGACATTTTAACTGTGTTGAATTATAATATGGTCGTATACAAAACGAAAGCACAAATATTACGACATTGTCAAAATATAGACAGTGTCTATAAATGTGTTAAAAAAAGGTCGAAAATGAAAGCAAAAAATCTTAATAATTCTTCAAAAAAGACTCGTCGTCTGATAAAAAAGACCTTCGCGGAGATGTTATCGGAAAAGAAGACGTTGTCGAGTATCTCCGTAAGCGAGCTGTGCAATCGGTCGGAGCTGAGCCGAGGGACGTTTTATTCTCACTACGACGATATCTACAGCGTCGCGGAAGAGTATGAAAACGAGCTGATAGACGCATTCTTCGACAAGGCGAGGATGGTCAACTCTCAAAACATAATGCAATTCGTCGATTCCATAATAGAATACGTACGTCAAAACGACGAAAATTATCGATTGCTGTGCAAATCCAACGAGTTTCTCTTCGCCGCCAAGAAGCTTACCTCTATCGCTTCCGCAAAGCTGTTGGAGCTGTGTCTCAACGACGATAAAATTAAAAATCGGGAATATTTAGAGACGGACATCACCGTTTTTCTCGAAGGAATATTTTGTGAATATACCTTATATTGTAGAGGTTATTCTAAAAAGAATCTCGACAACATCTGCGATTATACGAAGTTTTGGGTGCGAAACTTCATAGAGATGCGTTCTTCCTGCTAAAAAGAAATAAAAGCCGTTTCGAGAAATTCGAAGCGGCTTTTTTATCCGAAGATATTTTATTCTTCTTCCGAGGCTCTTTTTCTTCTGGGTGCGGCGGCTGCGGGCAATTCTATAATCGTCTGGTCTTCCGCCTCCTGGAATCTGTTGATATCTTTAAGGAAGTCGTAACGTATCTGGGAGAGTTCTCCGTGACGGTGCTTGGCTATATCGACGATGATACAACTGTCGTTTTGCTCGTCTTTATATAAGAACATAACTATATCGGCGTCCTGCTCGATGGATCCCGATTCTCTCAAGTCCGACAGCTGGGGTCTCTTATTGTCACGCATCTCGACGCTACGGTTCATCTGGGACAACGCGAGGACGGGACAATCCATTTCTTTCGCCAAAACTTTTAACATACGAGAGATTTTCGAAACCTCTTGCGTACGACCTTCGCCGCTACCCATTCTGCCGCCCGCTTCCATCAACTGGAGGTAGTCGATAACTATGAGATCGAGTTTTTTCGGCTTGATTTTATCGTTGTCTCCGACGACCAGTTTTCTACACTTGGAAATCATACTCTGAGGCGTGAGCGCGGAAGTGTCGTCTATGAATATTTCCGTTCTGCCCAGAGTCAGGTGAGCTTGCCAGACTCTGTTGAAGCCGTCGTCCGTGAGTGTGCCTCTCTGGATATCTTTCAGATCGACCTGCGAAATATTGGCAAGGAGTCTCTGTGCCAGCTGCAAGTCGCTCATTTCCAGTGAGAAAAAGGCTATACGCTTATCCTCGTCGCGAGTGGCGATATTGAGAAGGAGGTTAAGCGCGAAGGAAGTTTTACCTACCGCGGGACGGGCTGCGAGAATAATGAGGTCGGAATTGGCAAGGCCGCCTACCTTCTGGTCAAAGAGCTTATATCCCGTCTTGGTGACGAAGGAATCGCTACCGACTTTAAGCATCTCGTCCAATCTGGACATAACGGCTTTAGACGCGTCGGAAACGCGACGGAGGTCACCTTTACGTTCTTCCTCGCTGATTTCGAATATGCTTTTTTCCGCCTTGTTGAGAACCGTCTTGAAGTCGACCCCGGCGTAGACGTCCTCCACTATCGCGTTGCATTTATCTATAAGGAGACGAGAGTCGTAGTCCCTCTTGACTATATCCAGATAGTTACCGTAATGCTCTACCGAGAACAATCCTCCGACGAGGTCCGCGAGATACGGAAGGGTCCCCGTATCGGCGGTGCCGTCCTTTTCCATACGATCGTTGACGGTAATGATATCGGGGGTACCGTTGTCGAATATAATCTCTCTTATTGCGGAAAAGATAGTCGCATTGACTCTGTTGTAAAAAGCTTCCGGGCTCTTAAGTACGCCGACTACGTCGGACGCGCACGACGCGCTGTTAAGCATACAGGCAAGCAGAGCCTGTTCCGCTTCGTCGGAATGAGGTTTGACGCGTTTTAGAGCGGCTTCTATTTTCTTTTGTTTATCATCGGGCATCTTTTTTCTCCTTTTTACGCTTAACGATTATGACGGCAACCGTCGCCGCCGCCACCGCCGCGCCTACGGCGATGATCAATCCGTAAGTTACGCCGGTATTGGGCGAGCTCTGTTTAAGCGTAATATCCCTCTCGGGGTCGTCTATATAATAATAATGATAACGTATGCCGTTGTCCGTCTCGGTATAATCCGCGTCGGACGTTATGGCGCGAGTATATTTTGTCCCGTAAACGTACACTTTACCGACAGTCTTGCCGAAAGACTCCGCGAATTCTTCCATCGGCTTCAAAAAGTCCGTATAAAGATAACTTTCCCGATATTCTTCCGAAAACATCGTCTTGGTCACCGTGACGTAGGTATCGTAAAAGAATCCCTTTTCTCTCGTCGTGGATCCGTCGTCTTCGTCGTAAGTAAAGCCGTCTATTCCGTGAGCTCTGTAATACTCGGTGTAATCCTCGAAGTAGATATATAAGACAACGGAGTTTTCGGACAGACTTCCGCCCGCGTAAGAACCGTATTTGGTTCTGAGTCCGTTAAGCATCGTTTCGTAAAAATTCGACAATCTTGCGTCTATCTCCGTATCGGATGACGACGCGGTCAAATCGAGACCGAGCACCGTCGTGGGATCCTTGGGCGCGAAAAAGTTTTCTTTAAAGGTTACGTAGAAGTACGTACCTATTCCGCCCGCGGTGTCGATAGTACGCTCTATCGTCAAGGTAACGTCCGTGTCGGGAGCGGAACTCTCCGCGCACGCCGCCGCAGGAGACGTTATCGCGGCAACAATCGTAAGTATCGCGATTATCGCGACGAAAACCCGTTTCAAAGCTCCGCCTCCAGAAGTTTTAACGTATCGGAGAATTCTTTCAGCGCCTGCTCGTAAGGCTCTTCCGTCTCCAGATCCACTCCCGCTATTCTCAACAGGTCGAGAGGGGGCATACTGCCGCCCAAGGACAGCATACGGATATAGTCGTCGCGTCTCTTGACGTCGCCCTTCTCTATCGCGCTCGCGATAGAAACCGCGCTGATGAATCCCGTGGCGTATTTATAGACGTAAAAAGAATTGTAGAAGTGCGGTATCCTCGCCCACTCGTAGCGGATATCCTCGTCGTTGACAACGGCGTCTCCGTAATAACGGGCGTTGAGCTCGCGATAAAAATCGGACAGGCTGTCGACGGTGAGGGGATTGCCCTTGTTGACTTCGTCGTGCGCGAAAGCTTCGAATTCCGCAAACTGCGCCTGACGGAACATCGTGGTACGGAACATATCCAGATAATACGACAGGAGAGCTTTTCTCTCTTCTCCGACGGCGGTTTTTAGCAAGTTTTTAAGAAGTAAAACTTCATTGACCGTAGACGCCACTTCCGCGACGAAGATTACGTAGCCGGCTTTTTCGAAGGGCATCGCTGCATTGCTGTAATAAGAATGGATGGCGTGTCCCATCTCGTGAGCGAGGGTGAAGACGTCGCGCATGGATTCCGAATGATTGAGTAGGACGTAGGGATGCGGAGTACCGTAGGCGCTCCAGGAATACGCGCCGCTACGCTTGCCCTTGTTTTCATAGACGTCTATCCAGCCGTTGTCTTTGGCTTCTCTGAATATCTTTCTATACTCTTCTCCCATCGGCTTGAGCGCCGCGTAAACCGTTTCGTATGCCTTCTCGTAAGGGAGTCCCTTGCCGCCCTCAAAGAGGGGGAAGTGCAAGTCGTACATATGAAGCTCGCCCACGAGACTTTTTCTCATAGCGATGTACTCGTGAAGCGCCGGGAGACCTTTGTCTATTGCGGACAGAAGCGTACGATAGGTCTTCTCGCTGATTTCTTCTCCGTAGAGAGCCATCTCTATAGGTGAGGCGTAATGTCTGATACGGGACAGGAAAACGTCCTTTTTCACGTGCGCATAGTAATTGGCGGCGATGAAATTGATATTGTCTTTATACGCCTTGTGCGTCGCGAGGAAAGCGTCGCGTCTAACTCTAGGATCCTTACTCTGTAAAAAGCTCGAATAAGTACCGTGAGTGAGTTCTCTCACCTCTCCGTCCTCGTCTTTGACGGAATCGAAACGAAGATCGCCGTTGTTGAACATCATATAGACTTTTTGAAAATCGCCTATAAAACTTCCGCTTTCGGCGAGGAGTTTTTCTTCCTCGTCGGACAGACAATGAGCTTTTTCTCTTTTCACGGACTCTATCAGTCTCGAAAAGCGCGGTTCTTCTTCCGCTATCTCGTCCAGCTCGGCGTCGGACAGACGAGATAGTCCCGGAGCTATGAAGCTGGATGCGGAAGAGTATTCCGTCAGGAGCATTTCTATCCTCGAGGCGGCGGCTCTCGACTCGGAGTCGGTGGCGTCCTCGTCGGCTTTTAGGTGAGTATAGACGTAGAGTTTTTCTACAATTTCGGCTACCTTAGAGTCGGCTTTGAGTGCCTGTACGGCGGAGTTTCGGTCAAGAGGCGTCTCGATTGAAGACAATTCTCCTATCAGAGCCTTGGCTCTAGAGACCGCTTCGTCGACGCTTTTTGAGTCCGGATATATAGCCGACAGATCCCATTGATAACGGGGGTCGGATTCTTTTCTGGATATTGCCATGATTGATTCCTCCTATGAAACGAAAACGATTATCGAGCACATCATGAGCTGTGCCGCATAATAGACTATATGATTGACCACGGAACAAGTCCTGATCAACGCATGATTGTTTTTATTGCCGAAGTAAGTAACGGAGAGAGTTAAATCCGCAATTAAGAACATAGATACGGCAACCGTATGCATCCAGAGGCGATTGACCTCGGTGCCGTTAAGGGCGGTGTTGGTTATCGACGTAATCGTCATATATATGAGCAGAGTTACGTAGGCTATCGACTTAAGCACGTGACCGCCGAGGGTTATGTCGAGTTTTTTCGCTATCAAAACCATCGCCACGCCTACAAGGAGCGCAACCAGTCCTACCATCGCGGGGACGAGAATACTGCCCTCCGCGACGTCTGCGGTGTAGAAGCACAAGAATAGGAAATACATTACGTGAGCTATGGCGAATGACATCATCCCGGCATTCAAAAATACGTCGGAATATTTATTGTTCCATCTCTTCAGTCCGAGAAGGACGTCGCCGACCAGAGCGAAGAACAGCCCCGCTACGATAGCGACGGCGTAGCCTAAGACCCAGGACTTAAGAATACTGATAAGGACCACTCCCGTTATGAAGAACATCGCCGAAGCGACGGTCTTGGATACGAGGCTCATAATATTGCCGCGGACTTCTCTTAAGAACGTGAACACGAGCGCGGCTATACCCGACAGCGATATCAACACTATATAAGGAACGAGCACCCGATCAAACATCTCCGTCCTCCGCGGCGGCGGCATCGGTCGCCTTCTTGTAATACTTATCTTCAGCGTCTTTTACGAAAGTCTTAATCGTGTTTTCAAAGTCTTCCGTATAATACTTCCAGCTACGGCAATGAGGAGAGTTGTCAAACTCGTGATATACGGCGTCGGGGCGTTGACGGCTCAAAAGACGACCGTTTTCTACGTTGACGAGGCGGTCTCCTCTACTGTGCATTATGAGCACCGGATTTGGGAGTCTGTCGATATCTCTGAGACTGTTGACGTCGTGGAAACGGACGTCGAACAACACGTATGCGCCGAAATAGACCGCGGGCAAAATCATATTGGCGATAAACTTGGGGACTTTCCTTGCCGCCAGCCAATATTTGGCAAGGTGCTTAGGAGTGGCGTAGGTACAATAGACTACGGTGAACATCAATTGACCGTCGAACAACGCTCCCGAACCTATCGTTATGGCACCGCCCATACTCTCGCCGTACATTCCTATGGCGTGATCGGGGAAGCGATCTTTTAGATAATTAAGCCACTTAAGAGTGTCGTAACGCTCTCTATACCCTAGAGTGATGCAGTTGCCGCCGCTCTCGCCGCTGGTCGTATTGTCGGGAAGGAGCACCGAGTAGCCCATCTCCTGCCAGATATGAATATACTTGAGTTGCGAAACCGAACTGCTGTTGAATCCGTGAGAACAGACGACGATTTTTTTGCTAGAGGGGTCCTCGTAAAATCTGGCTCTCAGTCTGTATCCGTCCGCATTGTCGGAGTCGAGACGGATTTCTTCGAAGGGAATATCGAGTCTGCTTTTATCCAATCCTTTATGCTCTGATTCATACTCGATGAGATAGTCGTCGGTACGTTTTTTGGGTTGCATGAGCTTCTTCGCCATAACGAGACCTGCGATAAGATAAGCAAGCCCCAGGAAGAAAATCACCCAGGCTACTATGATGAGTGCGAGCATCCATGTATTGTTTTCCGCGGCTAAAAACATACTACTATCTCCCGAAACGTTATTATAAACAGATTAAATTATATATTATCATATCGGAGATTAAATTTCAATATGAATTTAGACACAATATAAAAAATTTAATCCAAACACTTGCAAGAATCGGTCGAGACGGATATAATAGTAACGTCAATCAGTACTGGAGTATGGTGCAATGGTAGCACAAGGGACTCTGACCCCCTTGACGTAAGTTCGATTCTTACTACTCCTGCCAAAAAGGAACGACGGTTTTCGTAAGAAGACCGTCGTTCCTTTACTTTTTCACTATTCACTATTCACTATTCACTAAAACAGGCGCGTGCGAGGGGCACGCGCCTGTTTAATTGTAGTGGATATTATCGGCAAGGACTTATTCCGCGTCGGATGAGGCGGTCCAGACGGTGGGGACACCGTCTACGTAGTGCCAATAATTGCCTTCCGCTTCCGGAGCGGTTTCGCTGTAATAGTACTTGGTTGCCGCATTAAGTGCGAGAGTATTGGTACTGTCAATGGTTATTGCATTCCATTGTTCTTCGGTGCCGCCGTAATATACGGTCTTCAAATTGCCGCAATCATAGATACATGCCGTTCCGATACTCTTTAAGCTAGAAGAAATAACGATACTCTCTAAGCCTGTGCAATGACAAAACGCTCTATCGCTCAAAGCTGTCACGTTGTCGGGAATAACTATGCTCTTAAGCGCGAAACAGTTATAGAAACAGTTGACAGGAAGAGAAGCAACTCCGTTACCGAGAGTTACGTTCTCAAGCTTTTCACAACCGTAGAAAGCTTCTTGTCCTAACGTTGTTACGCTGTCGGGAAGAACAAGCTCTGTAATCTTGGTATTCTTAAAGGCGTAATCTCCGA
>CAZTFQ010000010.1:0-62204 GCA_964613035.1 uncultured Christensenellaceae bacterium
CCTCTTCTTATATCTCCGATAACTTCTATATGGTTTCTTCCTCCGACGGTATGGTGAGGTATGAAAGAAAGGAATAGCTAGTGTTATACAACAAAAAAAGAACACCTATAGGGTGCTCTCTTTTTGCTGTAATTGCTTCAAGCAGTTATTAAGCGATTGCTCGATAACGACTAGTCGGCTAAAATAGCGTCGTTGGGGCAAGCCGCAGCACAAGCTCCGCAGCTCTGGCAGACGTCTTCGCTGATGACGTATTTATCGTCGCCCGCGCTGATCGCGCCGAAAGGACACTCTGCTTCACAGCAGCCGCACATAACGCATTTGTCGGTAATTTGATAAGCCATAATAATCTTCTCCTTAAAAATGATTTCTTTGGTTATTTAATTTTAACTCTCTTACGCTTAAGCTGTCAATCGTTTTCGCCGTCTTGCTCGGGGACCTCGTCGGTAATCTCTTCGACTTTTTGTCTGGCGAATCCTTTAAGAGCTCTGACGGGGTATATTTTATATTCGACGCCGCCCTCGTTGTCGAGGATTTTTACCTTGACTTCTTCCTTATAAATATCGTTGCTGACAGCCGTGCCCTGTCCGTCGGGCGTGGTGACCTTGGATCCTATTTTCGGCATTTTTTTCATTTCTTCGGCATAGAAATCGTTTTCGTATCTGAGACAGCACATCAGCTTACCGCAGACGCCGTTGATTTTTCCGGGGTTGAGGGATAAGCCTTGAATTTTTGCCATTTTTATGGAAACCTTATCGTAGTTTTGCAAAAAAACGGCACAGCAACAAGGTCTGCCGCAGGGTGCGAGTGCGCCGCGCATTTTGATGTCGTCTCTCTCATATATCTGACGGAGTTCTATCCTCACTCTGAATGCTGAGGCGAGATCTTTAACCAGCTCTCTGAAATCGACCCTGCCGTCTGCCGTGAAATAGACTATTATCTTGGAGCGGTCGAAGGTATATTCCGCGTCTACTATTTTCATTTCCAACCCGCGCTCGGCAACCTTATGCATAGTGGTATGCATCAGACGGTCTCTTTCCGACAGGTTCTTTTCGTGTTGAGCTTTATCCTCGGCGGTAGCTTTCCTTACGACCTCTTTTAAGGGCTGAACGACTTCTTTGTCGTCGACTTCCCTGTTGGGCACGCTGACGATGCCGTATTCTATACCGCGTACGGTCTCGACGATGACGCCGTCTCCCTCGCGAAAAACTTCTTCCTTGGGAGAAAAATAGTACGTCTTGTTGTTATTACCCAGCTTAACGCCGACTATTAAGGTTGCCATTTATACTTCGCCTCCAAAATTTCGAATAACAGGCTCTCGGCTATACCTGCGCCGAAGAGATTGAGCCTGACCTTTTCTCTCGCGCAATTGATTCTTTTGATTGCCATTGCCGCGCTTGCCGCGGAAAACCCCGCCGCCACGGCTTCTATCTCGACATCGTCGATTTTAGATCCGCACGTACACTTCAGCACGTCCGACAATATGACTTCCAAAAAATCCAACGTCATATCGATGTTTTCTTTTCCCCACATAGGGTCACCGATATAGGCTATGATGTCGGAAGACCTCTTAACGGCAATCATCATCGCGCGGACTTTTTCGTACAGAGCGACGTACTTCTCGTTGGCTATCAAATTACGCGCTCTGGTATAACTGCCCGCCGCGGACGAAGCCGCCGCCTCGGCGTCTTCTTCGTCGGCGCCTTCTTCTATCAGTTCTTTTTCCAAATCGACTCTGTTAAAGGGTGGTATATAGAGCTTCTTGGCACGAGACTTGATCGTAGGAAGCAATCCGGCGTCGTTGGCTGCGGATATGAAAATAGTTACGTTCTCGGGCGGTTCTTCCAACGTTTTTAACAAAACGTTCTGGACAATGGGAGACATTCCCTCTCCCTCCTCTATGAAATAGAGCTTGCGGTCCTGCTGAGCGCCTTTGAGATAAGCGTCGTCCACTATTTCTCTCATCCCGGCGGCGGTGATTTCTTTTCCCTTGAAGAACTTAACGTCGGGATGCGCCTTGCCGAGAATGAGCGAACACGTTTTGCACTCGCCGCAACCGCCGAAACGGCACGACATCTCTTCCGCCAGTATCAAAAACAACTGGTCTATCGCCTCGGTGTCGCCCGAAAAAACCACGTACGCGTGAGACAACCGCCCCGCAACGAGGTCCTTTTTTATGTCTCTATACGCGTCGACGGAACGTATCAGAGACATCTTTTCAATCCTTCTTCCACCGCTTCTCTGATAAGACGCGCGGTTTCTTTTTTATCTTCCTGCGGAACGATGCTCACGTACCGATCGGACTCTTCTTCTGCGAGAGTTTTGAAACCTTCGTAGACGCGGGAATGAAACTCCGCCGTCTCGTTCTCCATTCTGTCGTCGTCGATATGCTTGCCGGACTTCTTGCGAAAGGACTCGTTGGGGTCCATATCGAGAAAAACGGTCATATCGGGCATACAGTTTTCAAGTGCGTAGAAATTGATTTCTTTTACCTTGTCGAGTCCCAGCCCTCTGGCAAACCCTTGATAGGCTAAGCTGCTGTCGACGTAACGGTCGCAGAGCACCACGGCACCTCTTGCGAGCGCCGGCAAAATCACTTTGTCTATATGCTCGATACGCGCGGTAGCGAAAAGATACGCTTCCGTGAGCGCGTCCATATCTTCCGTAAGAATGAGATTACGGATTTTTTCCGCAAGGGGAGTACCGCCCGGCTCGCGGGTGTACACGACTTCACGGTCGATACCGTCGAGATATTCTTTAAGATATCCCAGCTGGGTTGATTTTCCTACGCCCTCGCAACCCTCGAGAGTTATGAAACAGCCTTTTTTCATACTTAATTATTTTATCACGAAAAGCTTCCCGTTACAAGTACCGAAAAGCAAGTTTTCATAGTCGCGGAAAAACGCGAGGAACTCTTCGTCTATTTTATCGCCGAAAAAGTACGACGGAACCCCCGGCGGATACGCGCCAATTTCCGAGAACAGTCGTCTTCCTAGGGCGGACTCGACGTCGACTTCTTCGTAGTCGGTCTTAAAATAATCCACCTTTTTTAGCATAGGTGTGGGAGCGTCTCCCAGAGCACACGACGGATAGTCGGGCGCGCGGCGCAACAGCTCCGCTACGAGACCGAGATGCTTCATATTATAAGGAGTGGCAATAAGGACTACTCCGCGATTAAAAGCCGTCTCCGCGTACACGCCGTTGTCTTCGAGATAACTTGCCAGACGATATCCGTCGGGAGCTTCGATTACCAATCTGAACGGATCCGCGGCGGTCGCTATTTTATACCGAGTCGTTTTTTCTACGTCCGACTTGAATTCTTCCGTTATTTCCGCGAGAGCGGAAAAGCCCTTCTTGACGTCTTCTATGTTGTCGACCAGTGCCGCGATACTCTCCAGCGTCATATAAGACGGGGAGGTAGAATGACGTAAGGTCAATTCGAAAAACGCTTTGCTTCTATATTTTTCTTTCCCGACGAGCAATGCTCCTCCCGTCAACACGGGGAGCGTCTTATGCAGAGAACAGATTACCAAATCGCCGTATTCGGTAGCCGAAACCGCCGAGTTATCACTAAACGCAAAGTGCGAGCCGTGCGCGGAATCTATAACGAGAGGGAGATTTTTGTCCCGACAGAATTTTGCGATTTTTTCTATTCCTAGATCCCTACCCAGATAATCGGGATATGTGACGAAGACGTAGTCGACGAGATTATCTTCCGCGTAATTTTTAGCAACGGACAAGTTGCCCGCAACTACTACGGACCCGCCGTAACCGCGGACCGCATTGAAAAGGGATCTGTGCGCGCCGCCTATCACGAGGCACGTTCCGCCCATAACAGCGGCGGCGGCAGCCACGCAAGCGGTGGCGCCGTTGCAGGATATCAGCGAAAAATCCGCGTTGTAAAAAGACGCCAGTTTTTTTTCAAGCTCGAGGATCTCTCCCGTAGGAGAAAGAAGGTTGTCCGTATATGACAATTCCGTTACGTCGGACAAAAAAAAGTCCCGTCCCTTGTACGCCTCTCCGCTGTGACCCGGAGTGTGGAAGGATACGTGACTTTTTCCGAAATGATTTTTTTGCATTATTTCTTGGGTTTCATCGTCGGGAAGAGCAATACGTCTCTTATCGAGTCGTTGTCGGTATAGAGCATAACCATTCTGTCGATGCCGATGCCGAGCCCTCCCGTAGGCGGCATACCGTAAGACAAGGCGTTGACGAAGTCTTCGTCCATCATCTGCGCCTCATCGTCGCCCTTTTGTCTCTCTTCTACCTGCTTCAAGAATCTTTCTTTCTGGTCGATAGGATCGTTGAGCTCGGAGAAGGCGTTGCCCATTTCTCTGCCGTAGATGAAGAACTCGAATCTCTCCGTCAATCTCTTATCGGAAGGTTTACGCTTCGCAAGCGGAGATACTTCCACGGGATAATCGGTGATAAAGACGGGGTTGACGAGGGTCTCTTCGCACTTGGCGTCGAAAACTTCGTAGAGAGCTTTTCCCCAGCACTCGTTTTCGTCTATATCCAGTCCCATCGCATTGGCTTTTTTTATAAGCTCGGGGAGAGGTTCGTTGTCGAAGTCGAGTCCCGTGACCTCTTTTACCATCACGGACATAGGTACTCTTCTCCAGCCTCTCTTGAGGGATATGGGGGTGCCTTTATAAGTGATCTCGGTCGTGCCGAGAACTTTTTCCGCCACCTCGATGAAGAGGTCTTCCGTGAGGTCCATCATATCGTTGTAATCGGCGTATGCCTGATAGAGCTCGACCGTGGTAAACTCGGGATTGTGCTTATAATCCATACCCTCGTTACGGAATAGTCTGCCCATTTCGTACACTCTGTCGAAGCCTCCCACTATGAGCCTCTTGAGATAGAGCTCCGGAGCTATACGCAGATACATATTTATATCCAGAGTGTTGTGATGGGTGACGAAAGGTCTCGCCGACGCACCGCCGGCTATCGTGTTGAGGATAGGGGTCTCGACTTCCATAAATCCTCTTCTGTCCAGGAATTCTCTGATTGCGGAAATAATGGCGCTACGCTTTTTAAACGTATCTTTAACCTCGGGATTGACGATGAGATCGACGTATCTCTGACGATATCTTAAATCTTCGTCTTTAAGTCCGTGATACTTCTCGGGTAAAGGAAGGAGAGCCTTGGCGAAAAGCGTATACTCGGTTATATGCACGCTCTTCTCTCCGGTACGGGTAACGAACGCCTTTCCCTTAATGCCGATGAGGTCGCCTATATCCAGCTTTTTGAATTCCGCATAGTTCTCTTCTCCGAGATCGTCTCTAGACACATAGAGCTGAATGGTTGCGGTAGAGTCTTGAATATGCGCAAAACTCGCCTTACCCATAACGCGCTTAGACATAAGTCTGCCCGCCATGGATACGATCTGACCGTCGTAGGATTCGAAGTCGTTAAGAACGTCCGTCGCCTTGGCGGTGACGTCATACTTGACCAGCTCGTAAGGATCGGAGCCTTTTTCTCTTAACGCAGCCAATTTATCGTAACGTATCTTGATGAGTTCTCTGACGTCCTGCTCTTGTTGCGGAGATTGATTGTTCTTCTGATTGTCCATTATTTATATCCTTGTTAATTTTTACTTAGAAATTTTGACGATGGTATAGGGAATGGCTCCTCTGGGAGTGACCGCATTGACCGTCTCGCCCTTTTTTCTGCCCATAACGGCTTTTCCGATAGGGCTCTGGTCGGACAGCTTGTTTTCCAGCGAAGACGCTTCCGCGGAAGATACTATCTTGAATTCATATTCCTTACCGCTCGTCTCGTTGCGTAGCGTTACGGTATTGCCCAGACCTACTTTATTGGTCTTAATGTTGCTCTCGTCTATAACGGTCGCGTGCATAAGAGAATCTCTCAGCTCGACCACTTCCGATTCGAGTTTGCTTTGAGCCTCTTTGGCTGCAGCCCACTCGGCGTTTTCGGACAGGTCGCCGAACTCGCGCGCGGTCTTCATGTCCTGAGCAATTTTCGCTCTGCCTTCGCTCTCGAGATAACGAAGTCTCTCTTGCATCTCATCATACTTGGCTTGTGTAAGTATAATCTCGCTCATCTTTATTTATCCTCCTTAAGGAAATGTTTTTCTTTTTTATCGTTTTGCCGAAAAAGTATCGTTCGGCAGTCGCGTTTTTCTCTTCCCGCGGACCTCCGTCGGACGGTCGCTCGTCGGACAAAATATCTCTCACGCGCGTACGGTAATCGGGTCTCTGAAATATTTTGCAACATATTATATACTATAATTTAACCGAAAAGCAACCGAATCGGAATATTAGTCCTCTTCGGTCGCTTAATATTTTTATATTTTCTTCTTAATGTTAGCTTTAATTCTTTATGATTTCCGCATATTTTTTAAGATATTCGGCAATCTCCGCCATCCGTTGTTCGTATTCATCCTGCGGCAACCTCTGCCAATACGGGTCGGGGAGCTCTTTATGAATACCCGTAGCCGCCTCGGTGAGCGTGGAAAACTTGTCTCTGTAGCGGCGCGGCAACATCTTACGATGACTGCGAGTCATTCCTATAATGACGTCGGCTTCTTCGAACAATTCTTTGTCAATAAGCACGTGTCTCGGGCGAAAAGCTTCCGTTTCTTCTACCGAAAAGCCTTCGTGCACCAGAGCCAGCTTTGCCTGACGATGCATTCTGCGATATCTCCACCTGAGAGCGGCGGATCGAACCCACTCCACCTTGTCGGCGAGCACGGGATCGTCGGACATCATCTTATTGAAAACTAACTCACAATAAGGGCTACGCATAATATTGGAAGTGCACACGAAAAGAATTTTCATCAAAACAACCCTATCTCTCCCGTAACGATCAACGATATGAGCCCTAAAATTATTATTGCGCCTATCTGTACGAAAATATACAAGAATATGGAGACTTTTCCGGGGACAGTCAGCGGATAATGCCACTTGCCGTCCATCTTAGGGAGAAGACTGCGTTTTTTAGGATACAATACGTAAGAGAGCGTCGCTCCTATGAAGAACGGAATTATGTAAGGAAATATCGGGAAATAGTCGGCGGTTATTCTTCTGAAGTCGGAATTAGGAATATAAAACAACCACGCCGCGCCTTCTGCAGTCAACGGCGAACTAGCCGTGCCGCGGATAATCTCGCTCATAGTAACACCGTATTTATCGTTGAGAATAATAAGCGCGTTGAGCACGATAAGCGACACCAGACTCATCATCGGACGGAGAATGCTTTCTCTTTTCATCGCCTTGAGAATCAGTCCTACCGCCAGTTCCAAAAAAGCGTAAAAGAACATTATCGTAGAGAATGCGTGCACCACTCCCCAGGAGATAAACACACCGCTCATACCCGACACTACTTCGACTAGGTAAGTAACCAGCGTCATCAGAAGCGCGACGGCGCCGAGCTTAGCCGCTCTTATCAGATTGTTACGCGAAAAAGCCGTGCATATACCCGACACGCAGAAAAACAAAAACAGGAATATCGGCCACCAGAACATTCTCAGCTCGCTCGTCCAATATCCTCTCGCGAACGTGACGAAATTCCCCAGCCACTCGACGCCGCAAGAAGAAAAATGCGTACCGAACAGCCCGAACGCGTCAAACATAAAATGGTCCCAGCACACCAACAGGATCGCTATGCCTCTAAGGGCGTCCAGCTCCCATATTCTGGCGCGACGGGGACGATGCTTATTTTTCTTTACGGTAATCTCTTCTACGGACTCCGCGACTACGTTATCTTTCGTCATCCAGCTTATATTCAACCTTCTCAAGTCTCTCCACTCCGTCTACGGTGACGTACACCTCGAAGCGGTCATCATATTCTCTTATCAATCTGTCCTGCATCCCGGAGTAGTACACTTTGACTCTCTCCCCCGTGCGGACGGGACGTGCGAACAACGGCGCACGTCTCTCTTCAATCTCTTGTTTAGGCTCCTCTAAGTGTTGTTTCGGTAGCTCAAACGTTTCGTTTTGTTCTTCATCTTCCTTGTCGTCACGTTTCGTCCCGAACTCCATGAAGCCCTGCCCGAATCTCTTAATCGGCTTGACGATAAAGTTGCGTATAGATATAACGAGGGCGAATATCAGACACAACCCCATGCCCACGGCGTAGAGGATACACTCTAGAAGCATATCTCCGCGGCCGAAGAGCAGCGGATTGAAATCGATGACCAGGTACAGAATAAGTCCGACCAGCGCGTACAACAAGGCGAGGTACAGTCCCGTCGCTTTAAGTATCTTCCATATGAAAATGACGATCACTTTCAGGACGGAATATATCGCCTTGAATACGCAACCTAAAAAATAGAAAAAACCTTTCTTTTTCTTCTTGTCTTGTTCAGACATCAGAACTTATCCACTCCCATATATTTACGCAGCGCCTCCGGCACGGTTACGGTTCCGTCGGCGTTTTGGTAATTCTCCATTATCGCGGCGGTCGTTCTTCCTACTGCCAGTCCGCTGCCGTTGAGGGTGTGAGCAAGCTTGACCTTCTTGTCGGCGGGGTCTCTGAAACGGATCGACGCTCTTCTCGCCTGGAAGTCGAGGAAGTTGGAGCAAGAAGATATCTCGACGTATCTTCCGTAGCTGGGCATCCAGACCTCGAGGTCGTAAGTCTTGGCAGAAGAGAATCCGATGTCTCCGGTAGAGAGGCACACTACTCTGTAAGGGAGTCCCAGACCCTGCAGGACGAGCTCTGCCTCGTGAGTGAGAGCTTCGAGAGCTTCCCAGCTGTGGTCGGGGTGTGCGAAATTGACCAGCTCTACCTTATTGAACTGATGTTGACGTATAAGACCTCTGGTGTCTCTTCCGGCACTACCTGCCTCGCCTCTGAAGCACGCCGTATACGCGCAATACTTGATGGGAAGAAGACTTCCGTCGATAATCTCGCCTCTCATCAGATTGGTCACGGGGACTTCTGCGGTCGGGACGAGATAATAAGGAAGTCCCTCCAGCTTATACATATCTTCTCTGAATTTAGGAAGCTGTCCGGTACCTTTCATACTGTCTTCGTTGACGATGAAGGGAGGGAATATCTCCGTGTAACCGTTGGCGGTATGGAGGTCGAGCATATAGTTGGCGATAGCTCTCTCGAGACGCGCCACCATTCCGTGATAGACGGTGAATCTGGCGCCGGTGATCTTGGTGCCTTCTTCGAAGTTGAGACCGCCGTTGAGCTCTCCTATATCCCAGTGCGGCTTAAACTCGAAGTCAAACTGTCTGGGCTCGCCCCAGCGACGGATTTCCACGTTGGCGGAATCGTCCGCCCCCACGGGAAGACTTTCGTCGGGGATGTTGGGGATGGCGTACATGGCATTCTTCAGCTCTTCTTCCACTTCCGACAGTCGGGCGTCGAGCTTCTTGATTTCCTCGGCTTCTTTTCTCATCTCGAGGATAATATCGTCGCAGGGACGCTTCTCTCTCTTGGCGAGAGCTATCTGCTCGGAAGCCTTATTTTTGAGAGCCTTTTTAGCCTCGGACTCTTTGATGAGAGCCAGTCTCTCGGACAGAAGCGTTTTCACGCCCGAGAGGTCGATTTTGCCCGATCTGAGGGCAAGTCTTTTTTCTACGTAGTCGATGTTGTCGCAAACGAATCTTACGTCTAGCATTGTTGTATATCTCCTGAATAATAATTTCTTGTTATGTAAATAAGCTCGGATACTGAGCCTTGAACTCTTCGATTTGCTTGATCATATCGATGAAAGCGGTAATAACCTGGTTAATGTTCATTCCCGTATATCCGCCGCCTTCCAATACCTGCCAGTCTTCATCCGAAACGTCTCCGAGAAGCCCTTTTTCTCTGAGCACGGACAATTTCGTAGTTTTTATGCTTTCCGTCAAAGCCGTCGGGATATCGTTAATCGTAGTCGAACCGTCTATTAAAGACAAGGCTCCTTCTTGCGCTTTATCGCCGAAAATCTCCGCAATGGTTAAAGTATCGATTTTGTCGGACAATCCGTCTATAGTGGTCGTGTTTAACGCTTTTAAGATAGCCGGCGAATCGTCGTTGATAGCGATGAGCTCTCCTATAGCGATACCCTTGACCACACCGTCGATTTCGCTCGAAAGATCGCCTATTTGTGTGTCTTTTAATTTTTGCAAAATAACGTTGGAAGAGCCGTTTATAGTTATAATTTCGCTGAGCGTCGTAGTATTGACGGCATTGTTTATCTCGGAAGAAAGGCTTCCAATCTCTGTATTTTCGAGTTTTTTCAGCACCGCATTGGAATTGTCGTCTATCGTGATGACTTCGCCGAGTTTAGTAGTATTAACCGCACCGTTGATTTTAGTACCGAGCTCGGTCACTTTTTCACCTTTGAGTGTATAGAGAATGGCATTGTACCCATCTTCTCCTTCCGCGGGGATTTCGATGGCGTCGCCTAGCGTCATATTCTCTATTTTCTCGTTGATGCCGCCGATTTTAGCATCCCAGAGATATTGCAAGACTTTGGTTTGCGCGTCCTTTTTTCCGCCCAACAACTCTCCTATGGTAGTATCGTTGACCGCCTCGTTAATCTTGACGGAGAGCTCGGTCACCTTGGCGTCTTTTACTTTTACGAGAACGACGTTGGCGTCGTCGCCTATCTCCATAACGTCCGAAATGCGCATGGCGTTCATATAAGCATTGAGACCGTCGACGCCGTCGGAACCGATTTTGGCATAATAAAGATACACCAGAGACCTGTTGGAAACGATCGGAATACTATAATCTTCTATAACCGTCGGCGCGTAAGGCTTGGCATACATATCCTCGGATATGACAAGACCGAAAGAGTCTTTTTCTTCTTCTGAAAGCACCGAATACGAGTTCCCCGCGGTGACATCGTCCTCTGAATTATTGTCGGCAAGCCACAGCTCTATATAACGCGCCTTACGAGCCTCTTCGGTTGCGAAAACGAGTTTTTTCGTAGCTATCTCATAGCGATCGTAATAAGTATTGCCCTTTTCTTTTTCCGCGGCTATCCATTCGGATTGAGCTTCTTTAGTCGAGAAGTAATCGAAGGCAGTCGCGCCGTCGGTATATACTACTTTATCCGCCGTAAAGGCGTCGACGTCCGATTGAGTCGCGGCGAATCTCGCCTTATAATAAGCGACGGTCGCTTCCGTCTCTATCGAAATAAACTCGTATAAAGAGGACTCGTTGACCATATCTCCGACTTCTGCGGCTATATCGTTGATTTTAACGTCTTTAAGTTTTTTAATCAATTCGTGAGAATTATCGTCGATGACGGTGACGTCTTTAAGAGTCATCTCGGATATCGCGTCGTCCATACCGCCCACCGTAACCTCGTTGTCAATGAAGTATTTCAGTACGGGACTCTCGGCGGCGTCTAGATCGAGAATGTCGGATATGAGCGTTTCGTTGATGATATCCTGCGTTTCGGATCCGCCCAGCTCTGTCACTTTAAGAGAAGCGAGTTTTTGAAGAATAACGGGAGACTCCTCACCTATCTCCGTGACGTCGGACACTCGGATGTCGTTCATCAGACCGTTGATGCTGTTAGGGTCGGAAGAATCCGCGCCGATTTTGGCGTTATAGAGATATTTAAGAGCGACGTTGGTGTTGTCGCAAGCGGCGTTAAGCTCGTCTACGGCTCTTTTATATTCCGTTTCTCCGACAACTCTCGGCAAAACCGGAGCGACCATAGGAGGCATCGCCGACAAGGCGGCGCCCACCGCGGTTTCCGCGTCCATAGCGTCCGCGACGGCTTCCGTATAGAGCTCGTTATTGACCAGCCAGGTTTTCACGACGTCCGTATCTACGGCGGAGAGGTCCGTTCCTCCCGAAATCAGATAGGGACGGAGCGCCAGATAGAGGTTGTTCTCGGACTTGAAGTAGCTCCACATATCGACGAGCTTTTCATCGTCGGACTTATCGGCGTTGTACGCCTCGAGATATGCGCCCCTGTCCTCTTCCGTCTCGAAATAGTAATTGCAAACTCCTACGGAAGAATATGCGAAGAGACCTTCCGCGCCTACGGAATACGCCGTTTTACCGACCTTAAAGGCTTCTTGTTCCGCCTCGTTGCGGACGTGAGCGGAGACGTATTCGTCCACGTCGGTCAGTGTGGTTATGTCGAGGAGCTCTCTGAGTTCCAGAATCTTCAAAGTCTCGCCTATATTAGACAGAGTGGTGTTCTTGATGACTTCGCTGTCGAACATTTCTCCGAGAGACACGCCGAAGTTGGTCTCCAGATCCCCGACCGTCATCGTATCGAAATCCAATTGCGCCGATATGTATTCGAAGGCGTCCGATATCGATTGAGAGCGGAATTCTTCTCCCGTGAAAAGAGGCATATCGGGGAGCGTTATGCCGAACTTGTCCAGCACGACGCCTATGGTGAAAGACTCGGAGTTCATCACCGTTTCGATAATACTTTCGCCGGAAAGAGACGCCGAGCGCAACTCGTCGCGCGATATACCGACGGCTTCCGACAGCATACCGGACAGATCGATACCCACGGCGTCTTCTATATTGCCGACGTTTTTCGATTCCAAATCGGAAATTACGGCAAAGATATTCTTGCCGTATTCGAGTAGACTCATATTCTTTATATCGTTGTCGGGGTTAAAAAACTCGACTTTTTCCGAAACGACTCCCACCATACCTGGGCTGGAGACTATGGCGTAACCCGCGCCGACCACGCCGCCGACGACCAGGACTATGCCTATAACCACGCCCAACAAAAAGGAGCCTATTCTAGCAACGAATTTCATTTTGCCCTCCTATATCATCGTCATACGCCGGAGCCGGAGCCCGCGCCCGAGCTCAGAGCCGAGCCCAGTCCAGCCAGCTGATCCGCTATGGAGCCTATCCCCCAATATTTATCGAGAACGGTATATATGAAATTGTATTGAATGAGGTAAGGACCGGTTATGCTGTTTTCGATAGCTTCCTTAACGGGCGCCATAAATTCGAATCCGAACAGTACCTCTAACAGCGACAACACTATCATTATCGCCACTATCGCAAAAACCAATCCGATAATCAATCCGAGTACGCGGTCGATGAAGTGTCCGAGATGAGTCCCCGTGATAAGCTTCTTAAGAAGGCTGTTGACGATCTTTACGATAATCATCAAAACGGCAAAAATAACTATGAAGCACACCGCCTTAAACACCAGACTGGAGAAAAAGCTCCCCAGTATGGCGGGCAGAGTCATAGGAGAAGCCGCGGCTATCTCCGTGGTGTATATACTCTGGACGGGTCCTTCCAGTATCCCCGCAAAAGAGGTCAAAGAAGAGCCTTCGAAGGCGTCCGCGAAGGTGTGCCACACTTCTCCGTCCATGAATCCGAGCACCATAAGGTCTCCGTCGGGACGATATTCCAGGACGCTGCCGGCATAGACGAAGCTAGGAGACAGAGAATCCGTGATGAGGTTGGAGAGAGTCTCGTACCAAGGAAGAGAAGAGATTAACAGATCTCCTATCACTCCCGACAGCGCTATGGCTCCGATGAATGCCCCCAGCGAAGCGAGCAGACCGAATAATATTTTCCTAGCGCCTCTGATAAAGCCGATTATTCCGAAAACCAAAGCGATCACGATGACCACTATATCGAACACGCCGATTGACATTTATATTCCTCCGTATGCACGCACGAGCGCGCCAATATTCTGAGTATAACTGATTATACAATAATCGAGTCTCCGTTGTAAAGTGTAATTTTTGTCGCGGACAAGAATATGCTGATTGTATGGAAGACTTCGATATAGAAAAAATGGCTAGAGAATATGCGGAGATGCTCCGCTCCAGAGAGCGAGTCAAGACGTCTGCGATAGAAGTGCCGTCCGAAAAACGAGACGCTTTTTTCAAGAGACGTTCTACCGCTCTGAGCGCGACGGAATATTTACTCTCTTGTGTGAATATCCCGTGGAAAAAGCGTGTGCTTTTGTCATTGCGCAAGCAATTGTGCCGTATACGACCTCTCTCGGAGAGCCTCGAAAAACGCCGCTATTCTTCCCCTGAACAAGCCCTCACGTCTCTACTCTACGCTGCCCTCGACATGGCGGAGAGTACGGACTCTTTCGACCCTCCGGAAGAATACTTAAGCGTATCTTCTCGCTTATTGCCGCTGATTTCTTTTTTATTCGTTTGACAAAAAATCCGCCCTCTCGGACGGATTTTTCTTTTCCTTGTTTATGTCTACGCGATATATACCTCGTCGGGAGCGATCACGATATCCGATATAGTCACGCCCGCGTTGTCGGCGTATATTCCTATATAAGAGCCTCCTAAACTGCCCGAAAGCGTCCCCGTACCTTTATACTCTCCGTTGACGAAATAGTGGATGCAATCGGCTGTTTTGTCCCAAACGAATTTCAGATCGTAAGTCTTGCCCCACTCCGTTACGACGTTGGTTATCTTGCCCGTATCCTGCCAGGCGAAGACACCGTTGTTCTTAGAAAACGCGACGTAATCGTACCATTTGTCTGCGCCTGCTACGTAGTAGCTGCCTTGATCGTAATCGACGTCGAGTCTGTCCGCTGCGAAAACGATTCCGCTGGCGATACTGTAAGTGAAGTTGTCGCAAGCGACTTTTATCTTAAAGGATACGCTGCCACCCTCGAAGGTCTTGTTCTTAAGCATTAGCATTTGATTGGCTTTAATCGAGCGATACGATACACTGCCGTTATCTTCTGTGATCTCCCAGTTGGAAGCGTCGCCTATCGTGAACATATAATCGTCCGTTTCTTTAACCGCGACGGGGGTCGAAAATACTTCTTCCTCGTCGATAACTATATCGGAGATAACCATTCCGACGTTTTCCGTGTACAGTCCCATATATTGTCCTTTATATCCGGGCGTAAGCGCCTGAGTCGAAATATAACTACCGTCCACGAAATAATGAAGGAGGTCGTTTTCGCTGTCCCAGATGAATTTCAGATTATAAGTCCTATCGATTTCGTTGATTACTCCGGCGGCTTTATTGGAATCCAGCCATTGGAAGTTACCGTTATCCTTGGCGAAAACGACGAAATCGTTCCATGTCTCGACGCCTGCCACGTAGAATTTACCCGTATTGTGTTCCGCTTGCAAGGTATCGGCACCGAACAATATGCCGCTGGCGCACCAATACGTGTAATTCTTATTGTTAAACTTGATCTTGAACGAAACGCTGCCGCCACCGAAGGTCTTGTTCTTGAACATTAAGTATTGACTGTCTTTCAGCGCGACGTACGAGGCGGTTTCGCCCTCGCCGGTTATGCTCCAGTTGGAAGAATCGCCGCAAGTAAACAGATAATCGTCGGTCTCGCTTACCGGCGGAACGAATTCTTCATCCTCGTCTATGACTATATCGGAGATCGTAACTCCCGCGTTGTCGGCGTATATTCCGAGATACTCTCCCGAAAAACCTTTATTAAGAATGCCCGTGCCTTGATACACGTCGTCTATGAAATAGTATACTTTGTCGACGTCTTTGTCCCACACCATTTTTATACGATACGATTTATCCGTATCGGTTAAAACGTTGGAGACTTTTCCCGTATCCTGCCACGCAAACTCTCCGTTGTCTTTTGAAAAAACGAGGAGCTCGTTCCACTTGTCTCTTCCGACGACGTAGAAGCGTCCGTTATCGTGATTGACGTCGAGTACATCCGCCGCAAAGACGATTCCGCTGAGGACGCTATAAGTATAGTCGTTGTCGGATACCTTCAAATCGAAAGAAATACTTCCGCCCGAAAAACGAAGTTTATTGAACATCAGGTATTGACTGTTAGAAAGAGATTCAAACGACACGACGCCGTCGTCTTCCGTTATATTCCAGCAATACTCGTCTCCGTACGTGAACAGATAATCCGGCTGCTCCGCCACGACCACGCTCAGAGTAGTCGTTTTTTCTACGTCGCCCTCGGAATACGTCACCGTTAAGACTTGCGTTCCTACGGACGTCTTATCGTATCCCGATACCATATCGGCTGTAATTGCTTTATCCACGCTACTGCCGTCGCTGTATTTGACCGTAATTTTCGCACCCGTAAGATCGAGCTCGTCGTCTACGTAATACTCAGTTTTGTCGGGTTGAGATTTAATTTCTATAGAAGAAAGCGTAACGGGGATACTGTTGACGACCACGCTCAGAGTAGCTGTCTTTTCTATTCCGTCCTCGGAATACGTCACCGTTAAGACTTGTGCTCCGACGACGTTTTTGTCGTACCCCGATATCATATCGACGGTTATCGCTTTGTCTACGCTATTGTCGTCGCTGTACCTGACCGTAATTTTCGCACCCGCGAGGTCGAGTTCTTCTCCTACGTAATACTCCGTCTTGGCGGGTTGAGACTTGATTTCTATAGAAGAAAGTATTATCGGGATTGCTTTTACTTCCACGATTAAGGTCGTCATCCTTTCGTTGCCGTCTTCGGAGTATCTTACGCTCAGCGTCTGAGCTCCCGCGACGTCCTTGTTATATCCCGAGACCATTTCGGCGGCGATTGCCTTGTCCAGACTGCTCCCGTCGCTGTATCTGACCGTAATCGTCGCGCCAGCGAGGTCGAGCTCTTCACCTACGTAATACTCCGTCTTGTCAGGCAGAGACTTAATCTCTATCGAAGACAGCGTAGGCAAACTGCCGCTACTCCCCGAGTCGGGGGTCTCGTCGCACGCCGCTAACATCAACGACGTCGACAGGCACAGCGCAATCAAAAGAATTGTCATCAGCTTCAGCTTTTTCATTGTTTTACCCTCCTTACTATATATGTTTTTATCCGTACGGGTTAATCCCGATCGGCGATAATCGCCAGTAGTCTGTCTCTGATCGGAGCATAACTGGGAGTCTTAAGATGGAACACGTCCACAAAGAGGCTCGCGTCCACAACTCCGTCCTTAAGCGCTACGTCGAACACGTCGCATATAACGTACTTAGAAGAATATTCTTTGACAAATCTGGCGTTGAGCGAGCGGATCTTGGATCTGTACTCTTCCGTTTCTCTTCCTCCGCCCGGCTGATAAAACTCATTGAGTATGATAATCTCGGCATCGGGAAGAGCCTCGCTTATTCCGGACAAGATCGACGACAATCTCTGAATGATAGTGTTTTCGTCCACGTTGGAGACGAGGTCGTTGGAGCCTAGCCACATAACGACGTATTTCGGATTGTACGCGACGATATGCTTCACTCTGTTAACCCAATGGATCGCAGCAGAGCCTCCCACGCCGAGATTGGCGACGGTCCCTACCGACGACAAATCTTCCGCGTAACTTCTCCAATATTCCACGTGTGAGTGCCCGAAAATCACGATATCGGCACCCAAAGGCTCGGTTTCGTCGGAAATCGAAAAGTCTCTCACTATTACGCCCGAGGCACTCGCCCTTAATCCGACACCCTCTCCGGTCAGCGGATTGTCGTCCGTATAATCGACGAAAAGCGCACCGTCTACGTATCCCTTAATATTGCCGTCGTCGAATATTACTTTCAGCTCGGACTCCGAACCCGAAGAGTACCCCGCCGACAGGGAGACTTCTTCGCATATCGAGGTCCTCTTGCCGTCAAAACGAAGCAGTCTGGCGGTTTTGTTGGTGCTTATGTGGAAGAAATAGTACGACGTTCCGTCTTCTTTTTCATAGAAGTTATCGTCCGACGAGGACGCTCTTACGACTATTCCGTTGTTGGTATTGCTCCCGGGGTTCATCTTCACGGTGACGGTTCCGTTACTTAACGGGGAATTGTATAACATAAGGCTTTTTTCTTTAACGGACATTATAATATCCCCTATCTGACTGAACTCGCCGCTACGTATGCCGAAGTCCGTCGGAGATACGAATTCGAACGCACCGCTCTCTTCTGCTTTAACCTCGAAATATTCCGTATTCCTACTCCCCGCTCTCAGTCCCGTCGCGGTCCCTAGGAGAGGCATGGAATCGTTATAATTAACGTAGAGCACGTCGTCTACGTAGCAGATAACTGAGCCCTCGGTCCTGATCACTTTTAACGTGTATTCTCCGTTTTCGTCGTAATCGGCGATTCTCGAGGATTCTCCGCAAATCGTCCAGGCGCCGTCGTTGGCTTTCCCTAGATACGCCGTGCCGCGCTGGCTTATGAAGAAGAAGTAATACGACACGCCGTCTTCCCAGTACGAGCGGATGCCGTTTTCGCTCAAGCCGAACACGATGCCGTCGTCGCCGTTACCGCTCTTTTTCATCTTGACGGAATACGTTCCGTAAGCGAAACTCTTATCGGAGAAGGACAATATAGAGTTGTTTTCCGTAGTACGCAGTTTTTCTCCGTCCGCGACGAAGTTGCCGTTACGGACGTTGACGCCTTCTAAGAGCTGTTCTTTCTCTCCAGTCTCGGCACTTATCGACAATTCACCGTACACGACGCCGCTGCCGCCCGCTCTTATTCCGTATTCGACGCCCTTAAGAGCCTCGTAATCCCTCACGAAAGCATAGCTCTTGTCGTCGACGTAACATTGCAAAACCGTGTAAGTATCGTCTACGTCGTATTTGACGACGGACAGCTCGTGCGCGACGGAAAAATCGAACTCGTCTATAGCCGTATACGACAGTGCCGACCATATGCCGCCTTCCACCTTGCCGAGATACGCGCCGCCGCTACTCGTAATGAAGAAAAAGTAATAATCGGCGCCGTTTTCCCAAAACTTATCCTTATTAGACTCCACTCCGAATACGATGCCGTTGTCGCCGTTGGGTTTAACCGTCACTTTGGCAGACAACCTTCCTTCGGAAAAAGAGCCGTCCGCCACCGTACACAGAGTATCCGTCCCGACGGAAGTATATTCGGCGCCTTCCCTCGTTACGCTGCCGTGTCTTACGTTAAAATACTTCTTGACGGTGACAAGAAAGTCGACGTTTTTGCTTATGCCGTCTTCTTCCAACGTGACCGTTACGTTCTGTTGTCCTTCTCTGTCCGATTCATAACCCGATATCATTTCCCGAGTGACCTCCGCGTCTTTATGTGTAGAATTGCTGTAATATATCGTTATCGCGGCTCCGTCGAGAACGAGTTCTTCTCCGACGTAATATTCTCTCTTGTCCGGTAACGATTTCATCTCTATTCTCTCGAGCGTTACTCGTAGCTCGACTTCTCTGACCGAGACAATCATTGAAGCGGACTTTTCTATCCCGCCTTCGGAATACGTCACTATTAAGGTCTGCGGACCGACTTTGGTCTTATCGTACCCCGCAACCATATCTTCGACCACGTCTACGTCCGATACGTTTCCGTCCGAGTACGCTACGCTTATAACGGCGCCGTCGAGAACAAGGTCTTCTCCGACGTAATACTCGATCTTATCGGGCAGAGATTTAAGACTCACTCCCGTAAGGAGGGCTTCTTCGTCACAAGCGGCGACCGCAACGCTTATAACGGCGATACATACAATCAACGATATTATTAAAAAAAAACTTACGAGTATTCATATTACCCCTTTTGCCTTTCGGCGAGCGCGCGTCTATAATCGCCGTTGACATTTTTCTATTTTTATTTTATACTACAGTCGGGCGCCCTTCAATGGCAGTTTTTCAGAAGAAATTATCATTTCTTAAGATTGAGGTAATATGAAACGGAGCGAAAACAATCTTCCCTCGATGAGGGTCAGTCTAAAAAAAGATTTTAAAGAGGGAACTCGGATACTGGAGTTTTATCCGCCGAAAGACCCCAGCGGCACGATGATACAGCTACAATTCGCGGGGCGAGAAGTGCTCGGCGAAAACTATTACATAAAGCGCCGCAATATGGATTCTTATCTGTTCTGGTTTTTAAAACAAGGCAACAAGACCTACGTGCAAAACAACAATCGTATCCGTCTCGCCTCCGCCAACACTCTCGTTATAGAGGACTGTCGCAATCCCGTAGAAGGCTGGAGAAGTCCTTCTTCCTCCGACGCGCCCGAGACGATACAATATTATCTACATTTTTATCCGACGCCGCTCACTAGAAGCGTATGCGATTTCATTTTGCAATACGCTCCCGAAATGCCTCTAGGGAAAGACGAATTCGGATTCTGCGAAATGACCGAGAACGTCCTCGACGACCTCGAGAGGGGCACTTTCGACGAGCTGGAATGGTCGGTGAAATTCTATGAGTTATTTTTAAGAATTATCGATTATATAAAGACGGGACCTTATAAAAAATTAAATTATCCTTCCGCCGTATCCGATACGATCGATTACGTCGCGGACAATTACAACCGCCGCATCGCGCTCTCGGACTGCGCCGCACACGTCAATCTGTCGCCCAATTATCTCGACAACGTTTTTTCGGAATATATCAAAACTTCCGTTATGGCGTATCTGTCCAAGTATCGCTTCAAAAAAGCGACAGAACTACTTCTCTCTAGCGACAAAACGGTCTCCGAGATAGCCTCGGAAGTCGGACTCTTCGATTCTCAGGCACTTATCAGACTGTTCAAAAAGAACATCGGCATGACGCCGCTGTCCTATAAAAAATTCTATCGCAATTGACCGCAAAAATTTACATTGAGAGGTATGCATTCTTCACTCAAAATCGAACTCTCGGTCAACTTTATTTATTTGTCTTTTATAATATCGGATACGCCGCCTATGCGGAGAACTCGATAATCATTCTGTCCGCAAGGAGAGCTATCAACTCTCCGTTGGTAGGCTTTTCGCCCTTAGAGAATACTTTCAGCCCGAAGAGCGTGTTGATGTTTTCTATCTTACCTCTGCTCCAGATCACGTCGATTGCGTGACGGATGGCTCTCTCGACTTTACTTGCGGAAGTGTTGTTATCCTGTGCTATATGAGGATATAAAACTTTAGTGATATTGTTGATACTTTCGGGAAATTCTATCGCCGCTTTAATCGCGTCTTTTAAGAATTTAGACCCCTTAATATGAGAAGGTATACCTAGCATAATCAATATTTTCTGCAACCTGTCTTCAATCTTTTTATCTTTTTCACTAATATTATGGGGTTTTTCTATAATGACTACAAGCTCTTTTTCGGAGTCCGAAGAAATAATTCGTTCAAAATCTTCTCCAGAAGCTATCTTTTGAGGGAAAACTTCTCTTGAAGCAGCAATTTTGTTAAGATAATCAGCGGAAACAAAAGATTCCTCCGTAAAAAAGACCTTTAATTCAGACATATATACCTCACAAATCAGTTAAGATTGATTACATTATACCAGATATATGGCAGATGTAAATACCTTTTGAATAAAAACTTCCACGAAATTTGAATATTCTTGTCGAAATTTACCCTCGGAGCGTTCAATTTTGTCGTATTATGTCGACTTTTGTCGAAAACCAGTTGTTAGAAATGTTAGACATCATTATTGTATATTAAGTAAAAGCGGCTCGTCGAGAAATACGACGAGCCGCTTTATCGGGTATTATATTATCTGCCGTGTTTTTCGAGAATCGCCCGAATCGTTTCCGGGGATTCTTTCGGGACGTGTTTAAAGTCCATTAAGCCGTTCATCTCGTGATGCACGTCGGTCACCTGAGTATAACAATATCCCGACACGAAGGGAATGGTGTCGATGGCTTCTATCAGAGAAGAAAATCTGGCTAAAAATTCGTCTCTGTCGGAGACTGCCTGACCGTAGCCCCATTTGCCGTCGTGCATATCTTTCATAAAACTGGTTCCGCCGAACTCCGATATGATGATAGGCTGACCGTTGTAGCGATATCCGTCGGCGAAAGCTCCTCTGTCGTGAGCGTCGTACTTACGTTGAATGCACTTATCGATCGTTTTGAAGTAGTCGTGAAGTTCTTCTCCCGACTGAGTATAATGGTGAATGGTCAAGATGTCCGAGCAGGTATGCTCCCAGCCATCGTTGGTGATAACGGGACGAGTCGCGTCGATTGCCTTGGTGTCGGCATAGAGCGCATTGACGAATTCTTGTTGCGATTTATCGAAACGAATCTCTTCCACGCCCCAGCTCTCGTTGGCGCAGACCCAGACAAATACGGACGGATGGCTATACAGCTGATTAACGACCAGCGACCACTCGCTTCTAAGTGCGTCTCTGCCCTTCTGCGAGCAATTATAAATGGAAGGCATTTCGCCCCAGACGATGAATCCGCGCATGTCGGCGTAATACATAAATCGCTCGTCTTCTACCTTTTCGTGTTTTCTGACGCCGTTGAAACCCATCGACTGTAAAAGAACGATGTCTTTTTCGAGCGCTTCTTCGTCGGGAGCGGTCAAGTCGCTTCCTTCCCAGTAGCCCTGGTCGAGAGCGAGTTTTTGATACAGAGGCTTGCCGTTAAGAAGCACGGCGCCGTCTTTAATCTCGATCTCTCGCATCCCGAAGTAGCTGCCTATTTCGTCGACGACGATATCTTCTTCGAGCAGTTCCGCTTTGACGTCGTAAATCTTTCCGTCGCCTATTTCCCACAGCTCGATATCCTCTCCGAGATAAATATTCTGTCCTGCTTTTCCGGAAATCACCCTGGTGACCGCGGAGGCTACTTCTCTACCCTCATACGTAACGGTCGTCCTTATTTTCGACTCGGCGACCTTTTCTTTGACGGAATAATCGATAGAAACGGTCTTGTCTTTAACCAGCGGAGTAATTTTTATATCTTCTATGTAATTGGCGGCGACAACTTCCGCCCACACGGTCTTATAAAGTCCCGTCGTATCGATATACCAGCATCCGTAATCGTGATCGGCGGCGCGCTGCTTGCCGCGAGGTTTTTCGGTGGAATAATCGTCGTGCACGCGCAAAACGAGCAAGTTTTCTCCGTTTTCCGCAACGTCCGTCACGTCGAAATCCGCGCGGTGATAACATCCGAGATTTTTACCGACGTAGGAGCCGTTGAGGTACACCTGGGTCTGATAATCGCTACCCTCGAGATGAAGGATGACTCTCTCGCCTTCTTTAAAGGAAAACGTAACTTCCCTCTGGTACCAGACGTATTCTATGCACTCCGAGACGCCTATGCCGCTCTTCTCGCATTGATAGGCGAAGGGCACGTTGATCTGCATCTTGGTTTCGAAACCTTTTTGATAATCGTTTTGTAAGCCGACGTTGTCTTTATCGAACAAGAAGTCCCATTTCCCGTTAAGATTTTGCCAGTTTTTTCTTACCAGCTGAGGTCTGGGGTAATCCTTGATTCGGCATTGTGCGTGATGTGTTTTCATTATATCGGTATTCCTTTTTATATTCCTTTGATTTTTAAGTTCTTGTATACGACCTCGGCACCTTCGCTATAGAGACCTATATGCCCCGTGAGAAAAGCGTGAGCGTCGGTATAGGATATGACCTCTTGTCCGTCGAGATATATCGTCAGCGTATTGCCCTCCGCGACGACTTTTAGCTTAAACGTATGCTTGGTCAGTTCTTTCTGCGAAACTCCGATAGGTTCGGCTTCCGTATTGGTCTGACTGTATCCGTAGTTAAACTTACTGAGAGATACCAGACGATTGTTGAGAGAGACGTAATATCCCTGTATGGAGCTTATTCCGTCGCTCTCCGCGGTGGCGAAGTTGCGACCTCTTATCAGCAAGCCTGCTCTGTATGAGCTCGTCGATAAAAATTCCATATCTACTTCCACCTCGTAGTCGGATAAAGTATCGTCTCCGACGTAGCACAGCATAATGCTTCCGCCGCGAGTGGCGTGTCCGCCGTCCACCAGACGGAACATCGTCGAATACGTGGCTCCTTTCATCATAACCTTTTCCAGAGAATTGTCAAACGTAAATTCACCGTAAGATTTTTCTTCGAAGGCAAATGAGACAAACGCCGTTTCGTCTCCGCCCGCACCGTATAGCGTAACGAAGTTGACGCCCTTTTCTATATCGTATTCGTCGACGAACGCAGATATCATACATCCGGTCTCGGACGTCTCTACGTCGGGCAACGTGACGACTCTGACGTCGCCGCCGTTATATTGAACACCTATTTTAGTACCGGCGTATTTTCTTTCGTAAGTCAATCTCAATCCGCAATGTCCCGATTTTCTGAAATAGGTCGAATATCTGGCGAAGTCGCCCTTGTTGCCAAGCGTCAGCTTATACGCTCCGTTATATCCCGCGTCCGCGGAATACTCCTCGCCGAGGTTGACCTCAGACAGTCCCGAGCCCGAGCTTAACTTGTAAGAAGTAACGCCTTGGAAATAATTCTCGGGTAAATAATCGGACGCACCGATCGAGACTCCGGATTGTTTGAGTTCTATTCTGTCGGAATATCCTCTTGCGACGTTGCTGAAAACGGTGGACTTAACGTTGCCCGCCAAGACGTTGTTATAACCTACCTTGCCGCCGTCGAGTATAATGTCCGCATCGGAAATTTTACACATATTGTCGAAGTACACGTCGGCTTTTCCGTCCGCGTACGCTATACGCACGGTGTGAATCGCGTCGGGATCGAAGTCGTTGATCAAAGAGCCTTCCGCCACGACGGTATTTTGTCCGGACGTATGCTTGCAGAGTTGAATTTTATGGTTTTGATAATCCGCTTTTATGTACGCGTAATCGCCGTCGCCTTTATACGCCGCGACGCACTCCGCGCCGTCGCCGACGAAGTTGTATTCCGCGCTGAAAACTTTGCCCGTCGAAGAATCCGAGAGGAGTTTTCCCGAAACTTCGGTTAATCCCGAAGCGTCCGTAGCGGAGAATGCGGGGAGATTGGCTGCAACGGAGCCCGTCGCGGAAGCGTCCACGCTCATTTGGGTACCGTTAAATATCAATCTGTCTATCGCCATGCTGCGATACGGGCCCGCGCTCTTGTAGGTATGATACGCCATGTAATAGCCGTCGAGGTCGGGACCTAAAACGGTCGAGCTGTGACCGAGTCCCTTGAAATTTTCTTCCTCGCTGACCTGAAGCAGAATCGGAAGATCCGCGCCCGCGGTGAAAGAATCCCTCTCTACGATGGAATTACCGTCCCTTTCCGTACTGTAACTGACTCGATATCCTTCCGAAAGGACGTTGGTCCCCGTATACGTCAGATAATAGATGCCGTCGCGCTTGATAATCATCGGACCTTCCGTCCAGCCGCCTATATTGGCGGAGGCAAGAGTCGCCGAGCGATAATCGGAGTCGGTAACGTCTATCTCGGTCATCGACTTCATCGTACGTATCGTGATACCCTGTGTATCGGCGGTTAAGAAATAGACGCTTTCGTCGTCGTCGATGAAGACGGAACCGTCGATGTTCATTCCGAAGTTGTCCGTAACGCGAACGAACGGTCCCTCGGGGCTGTCGGACGTAAATACGTAGTGTCCTTGTCCCGCGGGGCTGGAATACATATAAAACACTCCGTTGAAATAATACACTTCGGGAGCGTATGCGCCGGTGATTGCGGGGTCCATGGATACGTAACCGGCTGGAAGAATTTCGTTGTCTCCGTCGTCTTTGAGCCCGTCGGGGTTGCATTTCTCCCAATTAATCAAATCGGTACTCTTCCAGGCGCGGACGCCGTCGTTGCGGTCCTTGGTAGAACAATACATATAATATACGCCGTTAAAACGGAATATATAGGGATCTCCCACGCCGTACTTTTCCCACTGATCGGCGATATTGGATTCCGCGACCTCTCCCGTAGAGGAATAATCGGAAAAGTCGAGATTGTCGTAAGTGGAATATGACACGTCGGGGGTTGTAAACGAATCGCCTTTCATAGTTTTCACTCCTCCGTCGCAAGACGCGGCGAGTATCGTTTGTACGCAGAGCGTAAATATCAACAAACAAACGGTTATTTTTCTTTTCATCTATATTTCCTCACTAATCAAGAGCGCTTAACGACAGGTATTCTTCATACGTATATACCCTGTTGACCGCTCCTTCTATAAGAGCCTTAGGAGATATCACCAAATATTGAGACGGGCTCTGCGGCTCTATGAAAACGCCGTTATAAGTAAGTCCCGTCCAAGTGAAATACTTCTCTAAGTCGACGTTGACTTCAGAGGTCCTGTCCACCTGTCCGAATGCGATTCCGATGGCGTCGCCGGGGGTGATGTTCATCTGCGCCGAGGGAAGCATCGCTTCCACGTAATAATAATCGTATTCCTCCGCGGACTGTCCCTCGCGCACTTCAAACGAATACAACGCCAGCCAGTCCATCCACACGCCGTTGTGACCGGACATTATACGGGTTCTGCCGTCTCTGCCGAGATTGATTTGATAACAATTGGCGGACGGAGCGTCGGCTCTTCCCAGCTTGGTATCGAAATAGAACTCTATACTGTCGCTTCTGTTGACCTCGTCCTGATCACCTGTACCGACATAATTGTACGGAGTGATATCTTTTACTTCGAAGAAGAGATATACGGCTTCGTCTCGCATAACTATCGTCACGTGCGACGTCGCGAAGTCCACCTCTATTCTGTCGGGACTGCCCCACAAGTCGTCCGTTTTGTATCCGTCGATAACCACTTCCGGGTCGGTCGCGTTGCCGCTTCCCGCGAAAGGATCCGTCTTAATCGGATCGTCGGTACATCCCGACAATACGACCGTCATCATTAAGACAACAGCTATTATACTAAACAATTTTTTCATAAAAGCCTCTTATATTCCTTATTCTTTGATACCCGTCATCGCAAGAGACTGGACGAAATATTTCTGGAAACAGATATACAATACGATCATCGGCAGGCTCCCGAGGGTCGCTCCCGCCATAACGAGAGTGATGTCGGTACGTCTTCCCATAGCGTCGTTGAGCGCGGATATCAACGCCTGCAGAGTCAGCCAATCGCCCGACAGATAGATAGACGGCGCGAAGTAGTCGTTCCATATCCCGAGGAACCAGAATATGACCTGTGCCGCCACCGCGGGGATAATAACGGGAAAAATGACGTTGAAAAACACTCTCAGCCACCCCGCTCCGTCTATACGGGCGGCTTCTATGAGCGCCGACGGGGTGGATTTCATATACTGAATGAAAAAGAACATCATACTGACGTTGCCGAACAGTCCCGGCACTATCAACGGAAGCAACGACAAAAAGCTGTCGCCCGTCCAGCCGATAGCCTGGAATGCTCTGTACTGCGGAAGAAGAACCGCCGCGTACGGGACCATCATTCCGCTCATCAGGAAGAGTAAGAAAAATCTCTTGTGCGGGAGTCTCATCTTAGCGAAGGAAAACGCCGCCAGAGCCGATACGAGCGTGCCGATCGGGATAACCAGTATCTCGATGATAACGGTATTGAGCATCGCTCTCAGGAAGCCGGGCTCGTTATCCATCAGCTTGACGTAGCTGTCTATTTTGAAGACCTCGGGAAAGAAATGGAATTCTACCACGCTGATAGCTTCCGTCTTATCCTTAAAGGACGTCAACACCATCCATATATACGGAAAGAGCGTAATGAATACGAACAATAACAAAATTCCGTATATAAGAACCTTAATCGCGACATTTTTCGCACGATGAGGATTGTTACGGGACTTAGAGCCCAATGCAAGCGTTAATTGACTCATATCTGCCTCCTAGTCCTCATAGACCCATTTATCCGAAAAACGGAACTGTATGACGGTGATTATCATTATAAATACCGCCAATACCAGAGACGCCGCGCTGGCAAGTCCCTGCTTGCCCTGATGAATGCCGTACTCCCAGATGAAGTATACTATCGTCTGAGCACCCGTGGCACCGGCACCGAACAGCTGTGCGTCGGCATACGATTGCAGACCGCCGATAATGCCCGTGATGAGGATATAAAAGGTCGTGGGCGTCAACAACGGCAGAGTTATGTGAAAAAACTTCTGCGTAGCCGTCGCTCCGTCGACGTTGGCGGACTCGTAATAGCTGTCGGGGATAGCCAGCATTCCCGCCAGATACAATATCATCGTACTGCCCATACTCGACCAAGTGTTTTTCAATATAATAGCTATCTTAATCAGCCACTCGTTGTTAAACCAGGGTATATTGAGATTAAGGAGCGTATTGATAATGCCGTAGCTGGGGTCGAATATATAGCGAAAAACCAAGTTGACCGCGACTGCGCTGGTAACCGCCGGGAGATAGAACAAAACCTGAAAGATTTTATTTCCCTTCTTCACCGCTTTCGACTGCAACAACGCCGCCAAAAACACGCCTGCTATCATCCCGAGAGGAATGCCCAGAAGCAAAAACAGAGTATTCCAGATGGAGTTGAAGAATGCCGTACTGTACGTGGAATTGGTGAACAAATCCGTATAGTTACGCAACGGCTCGTCGAAAGTATACGTGTTTTTGTAAGTGTTGAAGTCCGAAAAGGACAACACCATAACCGCAACCAGCGATATCAGCGTAAATATGCAGAAGCCGATCAACGGAAGCGCTATGAATGCCAGCGCAGTACGTTTTTCTTTTCCGTGCAGATTGACACGCTTTCTTTTGAGTTTCATTTACGCCCCCAGTCTTTATACATTTGATCGAGATCTTTTTGATATAGCGTAACGTACGCCAACAGAGCGGCTCTTATTTCGTTTTCGTCGGACATTTTCCAGACGTTCTCGGTGGCAAGATAAGAGGAGAAGTTGTCTTTCCAGGTGCTGCCGTAGGTGTAATACAGAGCACGGGTCTTACCGCAGACGTTGTCGGTCTTGCCGGCGGCTTCGTAATATCCGTAAGTATCGTCGTCATCGTCCATAATGTCTACGAATACGGAACGATTGGCGGGATAAATAGTCGTCGCGGTATTGTTCCAGTCGCCCTCGTCGGAGACGTAATCGTCCGCCATCGACTTAATGTTGGGGACCTGCTGTCCGAGGTACATGGCCTTGCTCTGACACTCGTCGCTCATAGAGAGCCATTTGGCAAACTTGACCGCTTCTTCTTTAACCTTAGACTGCGAAGAAATTCCGTAGCACATACTTCCGATGAAGGACATCGACTTGGCGCCCTCTACCTTAGAATTGTACGGGACGGGAATCACGTCGTAGACGAGCTCCTTATTTTCCCAGAAGTCGGCGTTGTCCCAGGGACCTATCCAGGTGAAGATGCAACGACCGTTCTCGAACATATCGTACGCATTGCCGCCGCTCTGATCGGCAGTCGGCATAACGTGATACTTGGTAGCCAGCTGGACGTTGTAAGTGATAGCCTGAATGAAGGCGTCGTCTATACCGTGCTTGGTGGGGTCGTCTTTATCGAAGTAGTCCGCTCAGCCCGAATAGACGGCGGCGTCCATTTCATAATAAGGAATACCGTAAATCTGCTGATTGGAATTCTTGTTCTGATCCGCGGTCAGTTTTTGCAACAGCGTCGCGAATTGCTCCCAGGTCATAGGAGTCAGGGGGTCGAGAAGCGCGTATACTTCCGACGCGTTGAGACCGTTGGCGGCGATTTGCTTGTCAAGGACCGTCTTATTGTACGCAAGCGTGACGGGACCGAGGTCCTTGGGGAATCCGTACAGGCTGGCACCCGAGGATTTGCCGAGAGTCTTGGTCGACTCGTTGTAATAATACTCGTTGATACCCGTCTCCCAGAGAGAATCTATTTCGCTCTGCGTGACGTACTCGTCCAGCTCGAGCATTACGCCTGCGTCCGCCCATTGCACGAAATCGGTATCGGGCATGAAGAATACGTCGGGCTTTTTCGTCTCGCTCATAAACTTAGTCATATAGACGTTGGACTCATAGTGATTGGGTACGATGACGACGTCCTCGTTGAGATCCATATACATATCGATCAGCTCTTCGTACACCGCGACTTCCGCAGGGGAGCCCCAGTACCAAAACGTTACTTTAGTCTTGCCATCGGGGACGTCGTCGTTGTCGCATCCCGCAAAAAACGCCATGCACGTGGCAATCATTACGATTGCCAGAACGGTAGTAAGAATTTTTTTCGCTTTCATTTTAAATTCTCCTTGAATCATGTTTCTTTTTCGACGATAGTCGTCGACTGTTACTTGCAATCCTTTGTCTCTCCGTTATTCGTTAATTTCCGCAACGGTGAAGTCGGAATATACACAATCCTTCCCGCCGGCTCTGATACCGACCTTGTTGCCCGACAATGCGTCTTCATCCGTATAAGTGATATAGAGAACGTCGTCCACGTAACACTTAACGACTCCGTTTTCCACGTCTACCTTCAACTCGTAGGAAGCCTCGACCGACGGTAAGGGGTCGACTCCGAGCTCGTGCCAGGACTGAGCTTCTCCGCCCGTTACCTTGCCGAGATACGCGGTGTTGTCCTGACTGATGAAGAAGAAGTAATAACTGACGCCGCTGTTTTCCCAGAATTTACTTAAACCGTTGTCGGTCAGACCGAAAACGATTCCGTCGTCATGTTTGCCGGCGCTCTTCTCGAGCGTAACCGAGACGGAATAATTACCGGAAGAGGGAACTTCGTCTTTATATATAGCGAGGGTGTTTTGATTACCCGACACGTAGCCGTTATCGTTGTTTTTGCTCAGAGCCCCCTGTTTGACGGAAAAATCTCCCGAGACCGCTACCGAAGAATAATCCGGAACGGCGTCGGCGTCGACGGTGAGAGCGGAGAACATTACTCCGTCGCTTTGGGCGCGATAACCGACTCCGCTGCCGGGGAGCGCGTCGATGCCCAGAGACGCTACTTTAACTCCGTTGAGCTTGATTTCGCAATATCCGAAAAGAGGATCGCTCGTAGGAGCGTAAGAGACTTCAAAAGTATACGTATCGGTGGGGAAATATTCCTCGGAAAACTCGTCCGAGCTGGCTAACTCGTTCCATACGCGATCGGAGCCGGGGATGACTTCCGCCAAGATGAAGATACCGTCTTTATTAATGATGGCACAGTAATAATGCTCGTCTTCCCAGAAAGTCGAACTTCTGTCGTCGGGCAGACCGAATACGACGCCGCAGTCGTTGGCAATGCCGGGCGTTACGGACGCGGTGAAAGTTCCTCCCGAGAAAGTCTTGTCGTTGAAGACCATAAGAGAATCGGTCGAACCTGACATATAACCGCCGTTTCGCCCGAATACTACGCCGTGAGCGATATCGAAGACGTCTCTCTCGAATTTGGCTTCCAGCACGATATCTTCGTTGACGGGAGTGTCGAAGTCATACAAAGATCTGCCGAGATACCAGCCGACGAATGTGTATCCGGACTTCTTTTGCTCGGCTTCGGGACGGGAGACTTTTTGTCCCTTCTCCACTTCGACCACGGTCGTTTTGACGCCGGCGAAAGTCACCTGACACTTCTCGACAGAGCCGGACGCTCCGGATCCGTCGGAATCGTCGTCGCATGCCGCTATCATAGCTACGCAGAGGACCACGACGAGTAGTGTGACCAAGCACAATATCCACCTGTTGTTTTTCATAACTATTCTTCTCCTTTTTCTTCTAGGTCGGATGGTTCCGAATTGTCGGTTGTTATGTTTTCGAATATTACGCCGCACTTATGCAGGACGAATACTATAACGGGAGTGACGAGCACGGTCATAAACAATACCCACCCGGACAGTTGCCATATCAGAGGCAATATCACTATGACGGCTAGCGGGGCAACGGCTATTGCCGAATAAAGCACCAGAGAGGGTTTCATCAGCAATATTCTGAAGCTGTTGCCGAAGACGTGCTTCAATTTTTCTTCATAGAAAGCGTCTTGCGCCATATTGCAAAACACTGTCGGGAAGACGACGAATGCCTGTAACACACTGATAGCCGCGGCTATCCCCGATAATATCGGGGAGGCGACGTTGTCGAGATAAAACGTAGTCCCCGCTATCGCAGTGGTTATCGACAGCCAGCACAGGAATCCGTATAACAAGTATCTCTTCCAGCCGCGCTTAATTCCTCCGAAAAACGTTTTAACCGCTTCTCCGTTTTCGTCCCAAAAGATTCTTTTGTGCGAGTACACGCTGCCCGCCAGTCCCACGAACAATACGAGCATCGTCGGCAGCAAACCCGAAAACGTTATTACGTACCAGCTGTCGAGAGGACTCTCGAACTTAATCAATAGAGAGGAATAGCACTGGCATATCACTAGCCAAGCCGAAAACGGGAGACAAAACAAACTGAACAACGCATTGGAAAACACTACCGACGACCAATTGCGAGCGAACGTCTCTACCAGGTTACGGAAGCTCTTTTTCATTCTCAATTGTAGTCCACTCTGACGATGATGTCCTGAGGGTGATCGCCGAACGTTTTGCCGAAGAGGTTAAGACCGCCCTTATGTTTCGCATCGTCTTTGATTCCGATACGCAGCGTGAAATAATCGCCGTCCTCTATTTTCAATTCGTCTATTTCCGTTTCTCCGACGCGCTCCGCGTCTATCGCCACGCCGAAGCCGTCTATCTTGACGTTCTTAATAAGTCCGTATTGAGTGGAATACTCCGACCACCACATCGGCGTGAGCGTCCCTCTTCTGTCTCCGTAATCGCCGGGAGACACATAGGTACAGACCTCTTTTCCGTTAATCCAAAAAGTTATGTCGGATGGCCAGTCCATATTGAAATTGGGCGCTTCCGAACATAATTCCATACTGACGTTAAGCACGTACGCCTTATGTCCGCGCAAAAAGTAATTGGGGATGCGATACTCGACGTAGCCGTGAGAAAACCACAATATGCCCGCGTCTTGTCTCTCCGGATGATAAAACGACCCCGGCATATCGTCCACGCCGATTACGCCCTTCTCGGAGGCTATTCCGCAGATGTTGGACGCTTTGCAATCTACGTAACTCCCGATGGGGACGTTAATGGACATCGTCTGCATACGCCTTTCCTCGGAGTTCTCTATGTCGTCGAACTTGATCGTGACGGCGTCGCATCTTCTGGAGAGCATTTTTGCACCGCCTCGCACACCGCCGACCGCCGATATGTTGATGAGCTGAGCCTTCTTCAAGATACTTATGTGAGAAGACAGCGTAGACAGCGGAATGTTGAGAATCATCCCGATCTCGTTAATCGTGTAACTGCCCTTACGCAAGAGCGAAACGATTTTTCTGCGAGTCGCCGACGACAACGCCATACATACGAGATCTACTTCGGCTTCTCTGGACAGATCGTAATCTATTTGCTTCTTCATAGGCGTTCTCACTCTCCCGTAGTCTAGTACTACCGATACTAGCATACTTTAATTTTAACCGACCTCATATCAAATATCAATAATGAATTTCAAAAGTTCCGAAATCCGATGTTATACTTCGGGTTTTATCGAAGTATAACCTAAAAACGCCCCTCTCGGCACCAAAATCACATTGTTGACGTTATCGAATATAAAAAAACACGATGACATAAGTCATCGTGCGTTGTGAAATAGTCTGTCGAGATTCTTCCGTTATGCTTGTTGCGGCGCGACGTATCCGCTTTCGCCTTCGACGTAAATCTCTGTCCCGATCACGGTGAGATAGGAGCCGTTTTTCATTTCGTCGTCGACTTTCACGCCGAAGCCTACTTGTACGGGCGCTCCGCTTCCGTCCAGGTTGAGTTCCGCGGGCTGAATCGTGCGGCAGAGAGAACCGTTGACGTACAGATAGTAGACGCCGTTATCGTAGACGACTTTTACGATAACCGTTTCGTTATTTAACCAGCTGTTTTTGACGTCTTCTGCCGAATCGGCGAAATCTATAGTCTTGCCGTTACCGTAAGACCCGTTCTTAACCGATGAAATACGGAGTTTCTCACTACCTTCTACGATACAGTTACGGATGCCGATAACCGCATAATCGCCGTTATCGAATTTGACGGATATGCCGTAGGTGCTCCAAGCCGTCATCTCGGAGACGTTGTATTCAACCTCGACGCTCCAATTCTTGCCGCTCACGTCGCGCAAGAGGACGCCGCCGACCGTAGAACCGCCGTCCTTATACAGAGTATAAGTCTCGTCGCCGTTATCGGTCCACCTACCGCTCTTGGTCTCGCCGACCAGAGGAGACTCCTCAGAAACGGTGAAAGTTCCGTCGCCGTTGTCGACGGAAATCGAACAGTCGGAGAAGGTAATCGGGCTACCTACGGGCAGATCTTGAATCATTCCGCCGAAGCCTACCGCCACGGGGGTTCCGTACGCGTCCACGCCTAAGTCTTCCGCGGTGTATATGCCGCACAGGACGTCGTTAAGATACATATAGTACAGATTATTGTAATAGGTCAGTCTGACGGGTATCGTTTCCACCGATTCGGGATTCTGATATATCTTGACCAAGCTCGTGTTGAAGGCAATCTCTTTTCCGCCGTATCCGTTATCCGCCGAGGTCTCGAGCGCGTCTATCCAGCGATAGAGACGGAGTTGCGTCCTGTCGGTGTCTTTTGATCTGACGGAAGGACCGAAAGCCATTCCTGTGCCGTCCGCGTATTTAATGAAGAAACCGTAGCAGTCCCACGGACCCGTTTCCGACATCTTGACTTCCGTCTCGACGGTCCAGTTTTTGCCAGCCAGATTTCTCCCCAGAGAAACGCCGCCGTATATTTTACCGGTCTTGACGTCCGAAATAAATCTGCTCAAGGTGTAAGAGCCGTCGGAGTTTTTCGTAACGGTGGAGACGTTTCTCTTGCCGAGGAATACCGTGAAATCATCCTCGGTCACGGTCGGAGCGCTCCACGTTCCGTCGCCTTCTACTTCTATCGACCAATCGGAGAAGGTGAGGCTCGGGTTCCTACTCGAGGAGAAGTCGTCTATTCTGTACCCGAAGCCCAGTCCCGACGGCTCGCCGAAGTCTGCGACGTAAACATAGTTGATATCGTTAATTTTTCCGTAAAGTTCCGACGTCGCCAAAATGTCCATTATGCAATCGTTGAAATAGACGTAATAATTGCCGTCGTAATAGGTCAGCTTAATGTTCAAATATTCCGAATCGGCATACTTCCTGACTCTTGCGGAACCTTCCACGTTTTCATATTGAGAATAACTGCCCAAATTGGCATTGACCACCGCCTGTACGGTCACGTCGCCGCGAGTGTTGAGTCGCGCGCCGATAAGCATCCAATTGTCGGCACCGTAACGCACGGCTATGCCGTAGGTCTGCCAAGGAGTAATCGTACTCGTCTTGACGTTGACTTCCGCTGTCCAGCCTTTACCCGACAGATCGGGGGTGTTTTCGAGAATTCCTACGTTGCTGATGGCGTTTTCCGACATTGTGACGGAACCGTCTTCCTCGAAGCTTATCGAACCGGCTGTGCCGATGCGATTATAAGTGCACGTGACGTCGAGAGGCTCGGTCAAATCCGTGAAGTCTCCGTCATAGTCGATGACGGATATTCCCTCGTACCTCATCGTAGGTTGCGACAAGAGCCCCACTCCGTAAGCGGCTTCTATGGTCTCCGTCGTGCCGTCCAGATAGGTGAAAACGACGTCTACGGCGATGTTTTCCGCGATATAGGAAGAGCCCTTTTCGGGGACGTCTGCGGCTACGCCGTCCGCGAGATACTCGGTTACGCTATATCCTTTTCTGCTACGGATAACTCGGTTGACGTCGTCAAACGAGACGTCCTCGCCCACCACGTTGACTGTCAGCGTTTCGCCGCCCGTGAAGTCGGGAAGAGTGACGTTGACGGAAGTATACGTCAGATCGCAAACCTCGGCGAGCGTATCCATGGTAGATATGTCGTACAGACCGCTTTCGACGACTTCCGTAACAGCCGAGACGATGTTTTTCGCTTCGGAACGGCGCGCGGCATAGGTGCGGACGTTGTCCTTTTCTATATAAGCGATCGCAGAGAATTCTCTGTTGAAGTTGCTTTCTTTTATATCGGTAATCGCACCGCTAAACTCGTATCTCTCGGAGGTCTCGTTAAAAATCAGCTGATCGACGTTAAACCCGAGGTTGACGTAGTTGCCCTTAACGTTGATGAAATATTCCAGCGGATCCGAGAGCGATTTTTGCGACGAGAAGTCGTCGAAATATTCTTCGGGCGCGATGAGCATACCTACCCGATAGCCCTCTTTATACATATCGGTCGCGGCGTCGACGATTGTCTCGTATTGATCGACGCCCATACTCGCGGTGAAGCGGAGCCCTATCGGATCGTCGATACGGACTGAGGCACTCGTCTCCATTCCCAGCGAGACTTCTTCCGCTTCCGCAACGGTCGTCGGGAGGAGAACGATAAAACTCAAGACGAGCAACGTCGCCGCTATAAACATACACACGGAACGGTTAATTCTTTTTGTGTTCATATTGACTCCTTTTCTAAACGTAACTATCGGACGCACTCAAAAACGTTTTTAGTATCCGTTAGAGTTTTACGGGGGATTTTCCTTCGAAGGGAATCTCTCCGCAGGCGGCTCTCACGAAAGCTTCCGCGGCGCATCCGAGCATAGAGTAGCCGTTGACATAAGTCTTGGCGCGCTCGAGATACTGATTGCCGAAGTACGGTGAACCGAGGCTGACGAAAATCGTTTTGTCGACGGCATTTTTCGGAATGAAGGCATTGAGCAGCTTAGCCGCGCGACTAGCCGAGTAATCCAAAAATCCTATCGGTCTGAAAGCTCTCGAGAGCAGCGCGTATATTACGACGTCGTTGTTCTCGTACATCGCGTCTCTCTCGGCGGGGGAAAGCCATTCTTTCTCGCAATAATCCACAATGAAGCCTCTCTCTTCAAACGCCTTCGCCATACACTTGGCGTCTTCCCACGCGGGGGCGTGCTCCACCAGCGGGACGACCGCTATTCTGGGAGTTTTTTCGACCGACAGCGGGAAGTGGTGCGCGTCGTCGCGGATAAGGGTCATACTCTTGTCGCTACAGGTCTTTTGCACGTTCTTGACGAATTCCTTTTCCTCCGGACTGATATCGCGGAAAGGTTGATAGTCGTCTTCGAACAGTCCCAGTCTGCGTTTGACGTTGAGGACTCTGGTGACGGCGTCGTCGAGTCGCTCCATGCTTACTTCTCCGTTCAATATGGCGTTCTTCAAGTTTTCCGCATAAGTCGGGCTGGGCCAGAGCATCATATCGCAGCCCGATTTGAACGCTTCTATTTCCGATACTTCTCTGGACTCGTACCAGCCGGCGAACCCGCCCATATCGAGAGCGTCGGTGACTACTATGCCCTCGAACCCGAGCTCGCCTTTAAGTAAATCGATTATCAAAGAGGAGTTGAGCGTAGAGGGATACTTGGCGTAACGTCCGCCGGCTTTTACTCCGGCATACGCGGGGAAAGCGATATGTCCCGCCATAACGGAATACAAACCGTCGTCGATGAGTTTTTTATAAAGGCTGCCGAAAGTTCTGCGCCACTCGTCGAGAGACAGCGAGTTGACCGTAGTCGTGATGTGCTGATCTCTGTAATCGACTCCGTCTCCGGGGAAGTGCTTGGCACAGGCGGCGATGCCGTTTTCCTGCATTCCTTTCACGACCTGCGGCAGAAGCTTTTTCGCCAAATCGACGTCGTCGGTCATGGCGCGAGTGTTAATAAGAGGGTTACGCCTGTTGATATTCAGATCGCTCACGGGAGAGAAGCTCCAGTTGACCCCGAGACTACGCGCCTCGAGAGCGGTTGCCTTGCCGTAATCGTAAGCGAGTTGTTCGTCGTCGGTCGCACCCAGTCCCATCATGTACGGCAAAGGAGTCAGTCCCTTGACCATACTTCCGCAACCGTTTTCGAAGTCGGTCGTAATCATCGGAGGAATATCGCAATTGTCGACCAATTCGCTTACGTAAGAGCGCAATTGAGCCAGACCCGATTCGTCCGCTTCCGTAATAATCTGTCCGAAGAAAAACGCGCCGCCCGGACAAAAATCTATTTTCTTGCCCTTGCCCATCAGTACGATTATTGTCTGATTAATCTTTTCTTCCAGAGTCATTTTAGTTATATCGGGATATTTCATAGTATCGTCTCCTATATGGATTTATGAATTGCTTGTTATCTAAAACGGGTCGACTTCGTAGCTGTCTCCGCCGCTCTCGTTGTTTTCTTCCACCTTGCGCCAGACCGCGGTATAGGTGACGTCTTCCGTAGCGGGAAGTATTTCGCCGAAAGAAACCAGCTCGTAGCGATTGCCGTCAACGGTTTTTTCTACTATACCACCGGTATAATACACCGTTTCGCCGTCTTTCGCAACGACCTGTGAGAGAATTGTAGAACCGTCGTCGTCCGTGAATGTCACGACCCAGCCGATCCTTTCGTATCTCGCGACGAGGTCGACGTCGCCGGTGGTCTTACGGTTGAGACTGTAGATATCGCTTTCGCCCTGACGGCTCCAACCTATAAAACGGTATCCCAACTTAGTCGTCTCGGGAACCTGAGACGCGGGAATGCGTTCTCCGCTCTTGACCGACGCCGTGCCGAGGAGCTTGTCTCCGTCTCTGAAAGTAACGGTACAGGCGTCTTTACTGTACTCTGCGACGAATACTAGATTTTTCTCGACGATCATAGCTCCGGAAGCGTCCAAGTCGTACAGATCACCCGCCAAGACCCAGCCTATGAAAGTATATCCTTCCACAGCAGGAGCGGTCTCCGGGACGAAGCTTTCTCCGGCTTTCACGGTCTGAGGCTCGCCTATCGGAGTTTTTCCGTCCATTGCATAGAATTCCACGGTATACGAGTCGTCGCAAGCCACAACTATGGCGACCGTAGAGAGCGTGAATACTATGAGAAGCAAGCATAAGACAATTTTCTTTTTCATATCGTTTCTCCTTGCAATACTTTATAAAACGCAAGATTGCTCGAGACTATAGTCCCAAGCTTTCTTTTGCGGTATCGTACTCTTCCGACCCCTCGACGTAGCAATCGTACCCCGAGAAAGTCATATGTGTGGGCAGACCGTCGTCCATACGCAGACCTATGCCGATAGACTTAGGCGAAGATGCGTCGAGGACGGTTTCGTCGTCGGGATGATATTTATGATGAGCTACCCCGAGAGCTTCCGGCGACATGGTGCCGTATAAGACGTTGTTGATATACACGCTGTAATTCTCTCCGTCGAATGCCAGTTTGAGATTGACGGTCGCCTTGTTGAGGCAATTGTCGATAACGGAAGTCAGTTCCGTAGATTCCGTCTTGGAGAACATTCCGAACTTCCACTCGGGAGCCTGTACGATATCTATTCCGAGAGCTTTTTTGTCCGTTGCGGAACGCTGGCTGATAGCGATGACCACGTAATCGTCGTCGCTGAGCTGCAGCATGAATCCGTAAGAGTTCCACGCGGTAATCTCGCTCGTCTTGACGTTGATCTCGGCGATCCACTTCTTGCCCTCTATATCGACGGACGTATCCATAAGTCCCGTCGCGATCTTCTGTATGCCTGAAGTGAAAGTATAAGATCCGTCGGAGTTCTTCAGCCAGGAGTATTGTTCTCCCTGCCAGTTGAGAGAGGTCAGCGGGTCGTCGGGATCGAGACCGGGTTTAACGTACGTAGAATCGCCGTCTACGGTGTAGCCCCATTCCGTGAAAGTCATCCCTTGCGGCAAATTGTCGTCGAGACGTACGCCGAAGCCGAGTTCTACGGGCTCGTCCTTATCGACGATCCCGAGAGTGACCGCAGTACCCGTGCAATAGACCGCGTCGTTGAGATAGAAAGTGTAAGTGCCGTTTTGATACTTAACCTTCATCGTGAGCAAGTCTTGGTTCATATACGTTGCCAAAACGTTGTCGATAGCCGCGGACGAAACGGGATTAAGGGTACCTTGATATCCGGAGCCGTCCCACATTATGATACGGAATGCGTTGAGGCTTCCCGCACGATAGCTGGCTCCGAACATTCTGTAGCTGCCGTCGGCGAATTTGACGAACAATCCGTAGGCGTTCCAGGTAGCGATATCTTCCGTAAGGAAAGTGGTTTCCAGAGTCCAGTTCTTGCCGACAACGTCGGAATCGGATATCTGAAGTCCCGCCGTAACGATTTTGTCGGACGTGACCGTCAAAGAACCGTCTTCGTGGAAGGTCGTGGACGATGCCAGACCGCCGATCTGCTCCAGCTTGCCTTCCGAGACGAATTTTTGCATTATTACGTCGCTGCCTTCGGCGTCTGCCATAGTGACGTCTCTCTGGACGGGCATATAGCTGCCGTCGAAGAACACCGCTACGTGCCACTTGTTGCCCGCAACGTGCTCGGTACCGTCGATATCGTAAGGAGCGTCTTGAGGCTTGAGGAACTTCACTTCGAATTTACCCGTCGAATTGGCTGTAACGGTATAGCTGAAGAAGGGATTGTTAACGTCGTAAGCGACTACCTTGGCGGCGGGAGCGCGCGTCACGCCGTCGGGCAGAAGCGCCTCGCCCCTTATGGTCACGACGTCGTATTTTTTATCGAATCTGACAAACGTCGCCGATATCTCCATAGACTCGTTAACGGGAAGAGTAAAAGTCCCGTCCTTGGTGAGCCCTGATTTGACGTAATCCATCATATCGACGCCGTTGACGAGGAATGTATTGAGAACGTAACCGGGGTTGGGGTTGACGGTGACCTCCACCGTATTGTCGGAATCACTCTTGTTAAATACGGGGCAAGACACGATAACGGTTCCTCCCGATACGGAAGCGGGTGCGTCGACGAAGTAAAGTTCTTCTTCCAATTCCGCATAGAGCTCGGATTGTTTATCGGAACAATCTTCTACGACGGGATCGGAGAACGTGGCTATAGAAGACAACGTATAGATTCCTGGAGTGCACGCGCCTTCCAGATCCTCGTGATGAATATATCCTACATAACTGCCGTCTATGAAGTAATAGAAATACGCACCGTATTTCACGACGTCCCAGTGGACGGTATAATCGTTTTCTTCCCAGTCGTAATCGGCACCGAAAGTCACTCTGTCGTACTTGGTCCAGTTCCAGGGGCTGTTGGTAAGCGAATAGAGGTCGACGTAGTTATCTTTAATTCCGTCGGACTCGATAACCATTCCGAGGAAGTCTTCCGCACTCGTCATGGCGCACACTCCGGCACGGAAATATCCGTCCGATCCGTCCACTCCTTTCATTCCCTCGACAAGCTTCATATCCACGCCGAATTTGTAGTAAGCGGAACTGACGTCGGTGACGAAAGCGGCTTGGCTGTGTCCCTTGTTGGAGGTAGCCGTCTTATCTTCGGTAACGTCCCAGCCCGTAGTGGCGGCATATCCGCTGGCGGCGTTGCCCCAGTAGGAATCCGCAGACGTACCGCCGGCATAACCGTCCGAGTCGAACGTGGTGTACGTATGAAATCTGGTGTAATCGGCGAACAGCGTATTGACCCATTTGTTTTCTTTCTCTTCTTCGGGGTCCTTGATGAAATGATAGTACGGGAGAATACAGACGCTCTCGGGTTTGCCTTCCATACGGAGGTCCTCCCAGGTACAGAACACTTCTCCCCACATCTTGGTCGCGTTTCCCGAGTCGATATCGACGTCGGTGGTTGCCTTGGCGTCGAAGGGAGTCACTTCATAGGACGCTTTGTCCTTGGAGTCCAGTGCGAAATAGAAGCGCGTATTCATATTGAGCGCGGTCGTGTCGCTACCCGCCACCGCGAAAAAGAACGCGGAGTTGAGAGCTCTCTCCGATCTGCGGTTGAAGCACATACGACCGTTCCACTGCATCTCGGGGTCCTCTGCTATCGCGGCGATGTAGAGTCCCTTGTCGGAAAAATACGTGGAATAGGAAACCTTGACGCCGTACTGCTCGTAGGTGAGCCATTTGCGGTCGGTATCGGTCCAGACAGACTCGTCCAAGACGCCGTCTATCTTCATATAATCGTCGCATTCTTTCATAAAGATACGATTATAGTCCCAGTCGTATTCGTTGTCGTATTCGACAAGCGGATCGCGCTCCGAATCGGCGTCGTCGCACGCGGCGAGGCATAGCACGGTTGCAATCGCGAGAAGTATTAAAAGACTTATTAAGAATTGCTTTCCGAAACGTTTCATTTTCCCCTCCTTACTTGCCCAGCACGACGATATCCGAGATCTTGATGGCGGTATTGTCGTCGGAACCGTCTATCTTAGCGGAAATCGTTATGGTTATCTCGTCTACGGTTATCTCGTTAAAAGATATTGCAGACGCGCTGCCGGTAGAAATTTTTCTGAGTTCCGTATCGATATAATCCGTACAGAATCCGACGTCCTTTATATAACAGTCTCTGAGATGCGCGTGCTCCTCGTCCATCCAGTCGGAGGCTTTGGCAAGGTGGAATTGCACCGAGTCTATCGACGAGAACGCATAGTCGTACTCCATAGTGTTGTAGACCATGAGCGCGGATATGGTCACAGCCTTATTGAACTTCAGCGTGATAGTCGTCTTGCCGTTAGCCACGAATTGCTTGTCGAACAAGTGCTCGTAGCACGGGACCAGTCCGTCCGTCAGATATTTGACGGTGTCTTCTTCGCAATCGGTCGCGGTAACGATCGCCTGCGACGCGACGTTGGTCAGCCCCGTATACGTAGACGGCTTGTATTGCACGTTTTTGGTCGGTCCGTTGCTGACGAGGAGAGTGCCGTAAGTGGGGTGCTCGTACGTAACCACTCTGTCGAAAGCGTACCAGCGTCCGTTGATGGCGCCGTTCTCTACCGTCGTGGGATCCGCGTGTACGTAGTAGATGACAAACATCTCTCCGTCCACTTCAACGAAAGCATGGTGCGCGGTGCCCGACATATCGGCGTTGATATAGTCGCCCCAGCCGCGTCCGACGACAACGGCTTCCTTTTGCGGTAATTTATAGTACGGTCCGAGTATACCCGTATCGCTTATGGACTGCTTGGCGTCGTAATTCATATCGAAGAAGCCTCTCGGCGAATAAGTCAGATAATAACGATCGCCCTCTTTCCACAGATGCTGACCTTCGTTAATAGTGCTCTCGTTGTCCCAGCCGTCCTTAATCCATATTCCGTCCAGCCCCTTGGTCCAGGTCTCCGTTCCCGTCTCGCCCTCTATCGTAGCCTTGTTGCCCGCGTTGGGGTTGGCGGCGAGCTCCGCCTCGAGCTTGGCTTTGATATCCTTCCCGTAATTGATACTACTGCCGACGGGAATGGCAAAGCAGTTATGCTTGGTATACGCCGACTCGTCGGCGCGTTCCTTAGGAGTAGATCCGACGTTTTCGTCAGTGACGTACTCGAAGTTATTCGCGTTGACGAAGGTAAGCGTCTCTAAGTCGGGCGTCACCATATCTTTCATACGGACGATCCAGCCGCAGTTTTCTCTGTGCGAGCCGTCCTTTAATGAAGATCCGCTCCTTGCGAATGCCAGATACAACGTGCCGTCGTCGTCGAAGAAGGGGTCCAGGTCGAGGACGGTGAAGTTGTCTCCCTCGTCCAGTCCGAGATCGTAGGTGAAATTAATCGTAGGATTGCGGTGAGTGAGAACTTTTCCGTTAAGGTTGCTGAGCTTGCCGGTGGCGTCGTAAGTCGCCTTCTGGGCGTCGTTCATCTCCTCGTAAGTCAGTCCTTCGTAATAACTTTCGCTCTCTACTTGTACGAAAGGACCCGCAGGGGTGTCCGAAACGTAGATTCCTACGTGGAAAGTATCGTAAGTGTTGAGAGAATCGTTGCCGTATTGAGTCTCTTCGTCTACTTCGCCGTAGTTATTGTAACTGGCAGAGTTCATATAGAGATAATATTTGCCGCTGTTTTCGTCGTAAATAACTTCGGGCGCCCAGTTCCAACGCCACATCCAGGAATCCGATTGGAAGTAGCACGCATAGATGCCGTCGACCGCGCCGACAGGCTCCCAATCGTTGAGGTCTTTAGATCTCACGCATATAATCGTCGCCTTGTGATCGACGACCTCCGCGGCAGCTTCACGCGTGGTGGGCGCGGTGGTGTGAGCTGTCCCGTCCTTATAGACGGTGAGGTGACCTTCTCCGATGTTGCCGGAACAGTACATATAGTAATATCCTCCCCAGACGGGGTCTCTTTCTTCCGGCACCCACTCTACGTCGGCGTCGCCGCCTACTACGGTCAGATCGTTTCTATAAAAATAGTCGCTGTCCAGCGCGCCGTCGGCGTCCGCGGCGTCGTAATGCCCCAGCGCGAATCCGTACAGCTTATTCTCGTCATCCGCGTCGCACCCCGCGATACAGAGCGCGACGACCAGGACCAGAGCGAGCACCAATAAACATTTGCGAACTTTCATAATACGTAGTTTCCTCTCGTTATAATTTTGCAGGAATGCGAGTGCGTCGAGATATCGTCGTCGACGTAAGCAATACCGAGTAAGTAAATATCGGACGCACTCGACGTGAGAAGCATATTCCTACGCTTCAATTATAATTTGTCTTCATTTTCGTTTCAACAGGCGCGGAAGAATTAAACCGAAATTCCCCCGATAAAAAGCCGTTTTTTACAATTTTTGACCGATTTTCGGCTTCTAATTATTTATATATAAATAATTAGCGGAAATGAACATATGTTCGCTACCTCCCCCGTTTTTATATAAAAAAAGCGAAAACGAGTTTCGCCTACAATTAATAGTTTTTTAGATACGATCGGATAAAAAAATCGGCGGAGCGAACTATATCGCTCCGCCGTACGATTAACGGACGTAAAACAATGCCGTTGCCTTCTCTTGCAAATCGAATTCGATTACGGAAGTGGTCTGTTCCGAGATATCGCTGCCGAACACGGGGGTCACCTTATATTCTCCGGGCAGAGGCAATATCTTCTTCCCGGGGACGAGCGAGTGGAGGGCTATATAGCCGTTGCCGACGTAGACGACGTCGTTTTCTTCCGCGTATATATGGACGCCGTTATCCACGCAGAATGCACGCATTTCCGATACCGTCAGAGCGTAATGCTCGGTAGTGGCGGTCAAATAGGGGATGCCCTTTTCTCTGCACAGTGCCATGGCGCGTTCTCCTGCCTCGGACGCGACTGGCGACGGGAAAACGGCTACTTTATAGCGATCGAGAATCTCTTCCGCGTCTTCTACCAAGTAATAATCGTGCGGTACGCCCGTGTTACCCATCAGGATGCGATTGATGTTTTCCGTCTTGGAGGCGGGGGTTTCGTTCATCAGATATCTCTGAGCGCATTCGTCCGAGAAGACTACTACTTCTACGGGAAGTACCGGCGCGGAGTGGCTAGGTATATCGATATAGATATCCCTCATTTCTTTGAAGGCTTCCATAAGCAACGGATCCCTATACCAGCCGCCCCACATATCGAACCACCATATGCCCGAAGCCTTGGCTATCTGGTGAGAGAAGCACTTCCTGAGAGCCTCTCTGGAGAGCTCCGGCGTAGGCGGCCCGCTCCAGACGGACGTTTCGCCTTTCTTCGCCACGGGATACATATCCTCGGGATATACGCCGGGGCGAGCCTCGTTGATACTCGTCGTCAGATACGTGCGGATATCGCATTCCATAAAAGTCATCTTTTTATGCAGCGCTATGGAATCTGTCGGGAGCATATCGACCCAGTCTATGCCGAAATCGCGGTTTTTATAATAGCAATTGGGCGACGCGAAGAAGTCGAGGTACGGGGAATCGATGACCGTACGCAAGCCGTGAGAACCCATCAGGGAGAAAACGTTTTCGGAAGTGTTGTAGCCGTAGAAAGCTCCCACTATCTGCTTATAATCTATTTCTTCTTTAAGAGCTTTGGCGAAAATTTCCACCGTACGGGCTACTTCGTCGTTGCTGAATTGAATATATCTGAGAGCGTTTTCGTCCGTACACAAGACGTTGCCGTTGTTATGGAACTCCGACATATCCGGTAGCGGTGCGTCGTCTATGCCGAAGTGCTCCTTGACGAAGCGCTTATAAGGCTCCGCCGCGGCGGGACCCAAGCTACCCCACAGGTCGTGGTGCTGCCACTCCTGGGTATGACCTCCGCATATCTGCCATCCCGCTACTCTGTCCGAGTAAGGGGACGCCTTTACGTGTGAGACGAATTGTCTCAAGAGATCCTCTCCGTCTCTTCTGTAGGCGTCGGAAAACAATGCTTCTCTATAGCCGCCTTTTCTGGTAGGAATGACTTCCTCCGGATGAGCCGACACCCAGCACTTGGGCATACTGATATATATGCGCGGGAAGATATACGCGTCGGGGCACGCCTTGAGAATCTTTTCGACCGCGTTCTCGAACTCCGAGTAATCGGGATGCTCGGGGTCCTCGAAAACTCCTACGCGAAACGGCGTGAAACCCGTGAAGCAGCTGTTGATGGGGGATGAAGTAAAACTGGCATTGACGAAGAAAATCCGATATCCTTCCTTGATGAAGTCTTCATAACGGCTACGTTCTTCAAAATACGTAGTATATCCCATAGCCGGGACTTCTTGTCCGTCGATGACGAGATAGGGTCTTCCTTGTTTGACGGCAATGCCGCTAGTAATCGTTAACATTACGTTTCTCCTTTCGCGGCGTTTACGCTCCATGCCGCGGTAGTGATTATTTCTTGCGGTCCGCGCGAGCGTTGCAACGCTTGATCAGCTCTATTTCGCGAGGATCGTAGGGGCGATAATTGATACGATACAGGTCGTGTTGCCATTTGGTGAAATCAAACCCCGCGGGGGCGTTGTCCCACATTCCTTCCCACGGCTCCGTCGTACAGGTTCCGCCTGCGACGAATCCCCAGCAGTAACATCCTACGTTCTCGATAAGGCAGAGCGGATATATTTCCTCTACGTTGTTATGATTGCAACGGTTAAGCCACTCCGTCACGATAATCGGGCGGTTGTAGAACTTTTTGAGCGTGTATATGCCCGTCAGGAACCATTCGTAAGAAGAATACGAGTGGAAAGAAATGAAGTCGGACAATTCGTAGGCGACTTTTTGAGACGGCGACGTGAATCGACCGTTTTCTTCGTTGACGCCGGACCAAATGTCTGCGGTCAAGGGTTGTACGGGGTCGAGAGAACGGACGAGAGCGAAGAGTTCTTCCATCAGTCCTATAGCGCGGTCGCCGATGACGATGCCGGGCTCGTTCTCGATATTCCAAGCTAAAATACGCGAGTCGTCGCGATACTTCTTAACGACTCTCTCCACCATCTCCATGTAAAGAGGCTTAAGCTCGGGATATTCCATATAATGACGATACGCGCCCTCTTGACGGAGACGGCGTTCCTCGACGTAGTCACGATTGAAGTGGTTGTGATACGTCTTCTGCGGACCGAGCTCCTTGGGGACGAAGGTTTCGCCGAAGGGCAAGTCTTCCTCGTAGGCAAGGACCAGCATTACGCTCTGGTGATGCTTGGCGGAGAGTGCTATATACTGCTCCAGAGTCTCCATAAACTCTTCCGGCTCCTTGTAATACACGTCGAAGTTGAGCCAGAGACGTACCGTGTTGAACCCCAGGTCGTCGCACATTTTCAATTCTATATCCGACACGCGCATATGCTCGTCGCGCCCGTAAGACTGCCACATATCCAGTCTGTTGACGCAATTCGACGGCAAAAAATTAGAGCCGCGGAGCCACGGCAACGAGTCGTACCAATTACGGATTTCTTCTTCCGTCCAAAGTCTGTTCATATTATACCTCACTTTCACACCCTGTCGGTGTCTGTATTATCTCAATCATATCAGCCCGATATCCAAAAGTCAAGCCGAGTTTTTTTCGGCAGTCCTCCTCTTTTCATCTCCCGACAACCGACGGCGACCACCCTCTCGGGACGATTCAACTTAATAGAAAACTTTCTCTTTTTCGCCCTGTTCCGTCCTAAAAAACGCGGGGTTTTAAGTAATATTCGGGAAAATTTATCGTTTTTTGTGTGTGTTCTTATCTTGTCGAAATTTGTCGAAAGATTGATTTTTTCGGCAGAATTTTTCGTCGTTCGACTCCGCAACGTGACGTGCCGATGATACGTTTTTAGTAACAAAAACAGCCGTTTTTTACATATCCTAAAAAGGCTTCCGCCTCTCAAAATAGCCGCTTAATCATCGCGTTCACGCTCCGAAATTAAAATAAGTCCCTTAAAAAAGTTGTCGCTTTATGCAAAAAGTCCCTTGAAAAAAGTTTTTCGTTCCGATAAATTATGGTTACAAAATCGGCTCGAGAAGCTTCATATATGGGATTTTTTCTGACCGATTATTAAATTCTCAAAAACAAAACAAGCCCCCGACTGAAGTCGAGGGCTTATAAGTTGTAACTAAGTTTTCGATCGTCCTAACGAACGAAAATTTTGTTATTCGGCGGTAATTTCCACCGCATTAAGGACGAACTGAGAATTGTCTTGGACTGTATAACGAACTCCGTTATGGTCGTAAGAGTAACCTACAGGAACCGTATCGGGTCTCTTAAGATCAAATTCTCCCACTTTATTACCGGCAGCATCATACAGATAAATATGGAACCAAGCCCAAGGAGTGTTCTCTTTTACTTCTAGTTGAGTGATATCAAATCTACACTCAAATCGACCTTCTTCCACGGAAATGTTACTCTCTCCGTAGATATCTCCGTCCATATAGGCATGTATTTTAGCATCGGCATATGCAGAGGGAAGCATTCCTTTCACGACCAAAACGGGAACATCTCCGGTGACATCGAATTCAATGGTCGTAGAATCCTTGATATTGCTCGTAGGCTGTATAGTGATTTGATCTTGATTTTGGATAGTATAAGTTATGTCTTTATAGCTTACGGAGTCGCCGGCTGAGAAATAATTTTCTCTCATCAAATTGTCTTTATTAAACCCTGTTGACAATTCGGCAGGATTTTCTTCTTCGTAAGTGTAAATGTGGAACCAGCACCAAGGAGTATCATGGACATAAAGTTTCGTCAAGTCAAATTCCGCAGTAAAAGCATTGTCGTTAATAACGGCTTTCTCTCCGTAATAATGTGCATCGTTGCCGTCGGCATGAATAACTAAGTACCTTTGATTATCGCTCAAAGTACCCGTTACGACAAGCTTAAGACCGTCGGTATTGTCGATTTTAACGTCGGTCACGCTATATTTAGGCATAGGAGTGGGCTGTATTACCAATTGTTGCTGAGAATTAACTACCGAATAACGAATATCCGAGTAAACTACGCTGACATCGTCGGCGACTAAACTGCCTCTCTGCAGATCGTGTTTACCGTCGCGTTTGAATTCTTCCACATTGTCGCCTTTGCTGAGATAGATATGGAACCAGCACCAAGGAGTGTCTTCAACCTTAAGCTGAGTCAAATCAAACTTCGCTTCGAATTGTCCGTCGTTAACCAATACGGGAGCTCCGAACCATTCGTCGGATCCGTTACCGTTGGCGTGGAGACGTAGAGACTTAACACCGTCGGAAACGGTTCCTTTTACAATTAGTTCCAGACCGTTGCCGGTATCGATATTGATTTCGGAAACGTTCAATTCATAATGAAGCGTAGCCTCGATGACGAGACCCGTTCCTATTTCTTCACCGTCGGACCATGCCTTAATCGTATAACGAATACTATCATAATCGATGGATTGTCCGACGGTCAGCAGATCTCCTCTAGGAAGATCGCAACTGTGAATCTTTTGAGCATCTTCTTCGGGGTTTTCGTCCTGATAAAAATATAAGTGGAACCAATACCAAGGAGTTTCTTCATAAGAGAGATCCGTAAGAGCTACTTGAAATTCAAATCCCCATTTATGAGAACAAACATCATCCCAGTAAAAGTTTTCTGTTTCTACGTTGGCGTGGAGCTTAACGCAAGCGGGTCTGACGGGTTCTCCGTCAAGCTGGACTTCAGGGATGTTGCCTTTTACGATGAGGGTGGGGACGCCGTCGACGAGTTCTACTTTCACGCACTCTTCGGAGACGATGCCCATTTCGTAATTACAGACGTCGCAGTATCCGTCGACGTCGTCATCGACGTGGTCGGCTTCGCTACTCTCTTCTACGGCATTATCGTCGGGGCAATAATTCCAGTGTTTATTAGAATCTTTGCCTTGAGCCGAGTAATTATGGATGTGAGGCGTCTCGGGGGTGCCGGAAGGGTCGGAAGGATCTCCCGAAGGATCGGAGGCTGCCATTTCATATCCGCAGACGTCGCACTTGCCGTCGGAATTTTCGTCCTTGTGGGCTTCTTTGGAGGCTTCGTCCACTACTTCGTCGTCGGGGCAATAGTTCCAGTGATAATCTTTGTCTTTGCCCTGCTTGGAATAGTTGTGGGTATGATCGCACGCAATCAGGCTCATGCACAGCACGACCACGAGAGCGATTACTACCGACAACGTAGCAATAAGGTGTTTGTTAGTCTTTCTCATAACTCTTTTTCTCCTTTTTAAGATTTATTCGGAATCGCTTCCGTTGAGAAACCGTGTTTTTTCGTCCTCGTCGTTATCCGCGAGGCTCCAGTCGTCATCTTCCGTCGCGACGTCGCCACCTCCGTCGGACAAAGCGTACAGACCGAACTTCTTTCTGTTGAAAAACGCTATCGCGTCGCCCAGAGCGTACGCGACGCCGAGTACGAGCATGAATATCGGAGTGAACCAGTCGGTTTTTTCCGCCGAGAGGGTCAGGGGGTCTACCGAATATCTTGCGGTGAAAGTCGATCCTACGGAAAACTTCTCCGGGAAGTCCTCCATCACCGCGGTTACTTCTTCTCCGTCGGCACCCGTATAGGTTACGGTGACTTTTTTTATCGTGACGGCGTCGTCGGACGGCTCCGTCTCGACCTCTTTTACGGTCGCCTCCACGTAGGTGTAGGCGGATTCTTTTTCCGCGGTCAGCACCGTATACGCTATACCTCCCGCTATCAGGAGCACAGCCAGCACCGCCACTACGACGAAGAGCGTAACGAGGCTCTTTTTCATATCAGGACGGTCACTATGGAGTGCTTTTCGAGTTTCAGTCCGAAAATTTCTCCGTCTATATCCACGTTGGTATCGAAGTCTCTGTCGGCTACGTTGAGGATAACGACGACTATTCTTCCGTCGGGGTTGAGATATGCCGTCTCGTACACGCTGTCGTCTCCGCCAGCGCACAATATTCTCTTGGCACCCGGCTCTATATACTTAGAGAAATGGGCTATATGCCAGTAACTGGGGTTGTATACGACGCCGCCTTTTCCGTCCAACATAACGGGGGCTTCACAGTAATTGCCTGCGTGATTGGGTCCGCCTATCTCGTCGAGGACGAGGTTCCAGTCGATATATCCCTCCGACCAGTTGTTGAGGTCATTAATTATCTGACGGGCGTATCTCTCGCCGTTTTTCCAGGTACCGGACGCCACCGCCCGATGAGTGGTGGAGTCGTGAGCCAGCTCTACACAACACTCGCTGAGGATTATGTGCAGATCGGGGAAAAGCTCGTGGAGCGCGGTGAGGTTGGAATGCTTGGTACAACAATACCAGTGATACCCTACACCCCAGACGTGCTCTTTGACACCGTCTATCGACATAGAGTCTATTACTCTTCTCACCGCTCTGTCGCGGTTGTGGTCCCAAAGGAAGAATTTGACGTCGAGGTTGTGTCTTTTGAACGCGGGAGCGAGATATTCCGCTATCTCGTGCCCCTCTTCCAAGGCGTCGACTTCTCTCGATTCCCAGGTTTGGATTGCTTCGGGTTCGTTTTGCACGCTGACGTATTTGACGACGATATCGCGCTTTTTAAGCTCTTCGAGATACTTGGCGTAATATTCCGCCCAAGCTTCTCTGTACTCGTCTCTCAGGTGACCGCCTCTGCACATATCGCCGTTGTCTTTCATAAATGCGGGAGGCGACCAAGGCGACGCGAAGAACGTTATCTCTCTGTCGGACGCTTCCTTACACTTATTGACGAAAGGAATCTTAATGCGGTCTTCTCTCTCGAGGCTGAACGTATCGAGGTCTTCTCCGTCGATATAATCGTAGCTCTCCGCGGTAAAGTCCGTGGAGTGGACGGTAAGTCTCATTAAATTGTAATTGAGCCCGTCGGGAGAATAATAGGCATCGATTATCTCTTGTCCCTTTTCTCCGAGAGCCTCGTAGCAATCGACGGTAGCGTCGGATAACGCTCCGCCGAAGCCCGTGTGAGTCTGATAGGTTTTGTCCGAGCGGACTATCACGTCGTTGACGATACCCTCGAATCGAGGCTGTATCGAGTCTTCTTCCAGTCTCTTGCCGCTGTAGGACGTTTTGATGATTTTAGGCATGGTTTTTCTCCGTTAGTAAATATTTTCAAGCAATGTTTTCTGCCTGTATCGCAAGTTGTGCTCCCGTATCGTTATACGCTTTTATCGTATATCTCACTCCGTCGTAATCGAAGGTCTGCCCTATCTCGAGGGTGCCTTTTCTGGGCATATCGTCCTTTCCGGAATTGACGGAAGAATTGTTTTTATATGTATAGATATGGAACCAGCACCAGGGCTTGCCCGTAGTGGTAATCTCGGTAAGAGCCATTCTGAACTCGAAATAGCCGTCTCTGGAATCGGTATTAGGTACGACGATATCGTCGACCTGCGCGCCGTCGGCTTGGACGTCGCCGTGGAGCTTGATATCCGTAAGAGAATTCTTGTCGTAAGTGCCTTTCACCACCAGAACGGGAGCCCGGTCGGCATTCTCTTCTATCGTCACGCTTTTGACGACGTAATCGTACGCTTTATAATTAAGTTTCAAGATAGAGTTCCATTCTTTGAACTCGAAGTCGACTCCGTCGCACGATATCGTGTCTTGCATATCGGCTCTTACTGAAGATATTTCGTACTGCGCGCCTGTACCGGAGAGTAACTTGATATCGTACCATATACCCGCGCCCACGCTGCCCGTGACGGCATAGATGTCGGCGAGGTTTATAGAAGTTTCGAAGGATTCTCCCGCTTTGCCGGACTCCTTGGTTCCCATAATAGTGGTCACTCTGCCGAGCGTTTCGTTGGCGCTGTATATTTCCAAAGTGACGTCTCCGTCGATGACGTATTTGCCCTTGGCTTTTAGCATAGGGACGCCTTCAACGACGTCGAAAAACACGCTGAGTCCGGAATATGTCTTGGCGAGGGTCGTGATAGGCGCGCTGACGTAAGTGACGATGCCGTTTTTCGCGGACAAGACGACGTAATAATACGGAGCGTTGCTGTCGGGGGCGTTGTCGGTAGTGGTGTCGGCGTTCCATATGGCGACGTTGCTCGCGACGAGGGTCGCGGACGAGTCGAAAACGGTCTTAGAACTTCTGTAGACGGACTTACCGGCAGGATCGCAGAAGGAGCTCCAGGAGGTTCCGTTGGCAAAATTATACGCAACTATGGTCTGAACGGTACTGGGTCGAGAGACTGTCGGAGCCATTTGGGGACGAGTCATGGGAAGAATCGCCGTTTTTTCTCCGTCCACCACGTGGATGAAATAGTTGTCGTAAGAGACTTCCGCATTAAAAGCAAATTTGCCGTCTTTGTTTTCATAGGCAATCGCGGAGTCGGAAGATGCGATTTTTTCATATCTGGTGATATAGACTTTCGCACTCGAAGAGGGAGCTATATCGCTCGTGATCAGATAATCGTAATCGGAGACACCTTTTTGAACGATGTCTACTTTTGTAATTTCATACGCGGTGTAGGGATCGTTGACGGGGCGGTCGCACGCGACTAAGGCGACCGTGAGCGCGAGAGCTATTATGACCGATATCAAAATCAAACGTTGCTTTTTCATTCCACTATCCTCCCTTAACACACGAAGGTAACTACGCTCTGGGGCAGAAGTTCTACTTCTATCGACTTGCCGTCAATCTTGACTCTGACCGTCTCTGAGAGGCTGTCGGAGATATTGACCGCGGTTACTACGACCACGCCGTCGGCTCTATAGAGAGCGCAGGCGAGTATCTGAGAATCGTTGTCGGATTCCGCTTTGACAGCGACGGGATATTTACCGTCTATCGCGTACGCGAACTGCGACACGTGAGCCATCGCGTAATAGGCGCTGTGTTTATAATAAGTGAATTCTCCGTCGACGTTGTCGATATCCATAACACCGTAACACTCGGTGTTGTGTTTCACGGGAGTGGGAGATCCGTCGGGACGAAGAACGAGGTTCCAGAACGACGCTCCGTTGAGCCCGTGATTGACGGGGTCTACCGTGACGTATCTCGCCGCATAAGAAAGGTTGCTGGCGAAGTCGTTGCTGCCGGAGTGCTCGGTAATCTCGGTCATAAAGACGTCTTTGTTCTTATAATTTTCCTTAATGTATTCCGTAGCTTCCGAGACGGTTATCAAATTGACGTCGGCGTATCCGTGGAGCGCGACTCCCTCGAAGAGGTCGGAATCGACGTCGTCGTCGAAGACGGTGTCCATATAGTCGTACGCCATTTCGTCGGCGTTATGTTCCCACGCAAGGAGGGACGTGGAGATTTTTTTCTCCTTAAACTTGGTTTTTAAGTATCCGCCTATCTCTATCGCCTGGAGCTCGTCTATCATCATATGAGGGTAAGCGATATTGGTGATGAGAGGCTCGTTGACGAGGGATAGATAATCTATATCGATGCCTTCCGCGCGGTAAGCTTCGATAAACTTAACCAGATAATCCGCATAGACCTCGTAGTACTTAGACTCGAGAGTGCCGTCCATCAAGATGTTCTTGGAATCTTTCATCCAAGCGGGAGCCGACCAGGGCGCGGCGAAAACTTTCACGTCGGGATTAACCGCCAGAATCTTTTTCATCACGGCGATGATATTGACGTCTTTTTCAATGGAAAAGTGACTTAAAGTGAGGTCTTCTCCGTTGTTGTCCTCAAGGTCGCAACAAGTGAAAAATCCGTCGCCCTCAACGTAGTCGGACGCGCCTATCGGGATACGGACGATGTTGAGTCTGGCGCCGTCCTTTCCGTACAGCTCGGATATCATTTCGTCGACGACGTCCTCGGCTCCTTCCTGCATCATAAGATACGCCGAGGAATGAGTAAGAGACGCGCCGTAACCGTAAAACTCCTGACCTTTTTCGCTAGGATCGACATCTATCGTAACGCCATAGAAGTTGTCTTCGGACATTTTCTCAAACTTAAGAGAAGTCTGTCTTGCAAGTAGCTTGGACATAGTGCCCGTGGTCATATAGACGTCCGAATATTCCGGAAGGGTATAGCACCCCGAGAAGCACGTCACGGTACAGATTGCCAAACAAATCAGCAATATCGTAAGAGATATCTTTTTTATTTTCATATTATCCTCCTAGAAGAGTATCGTCGAATTGTCTTCCGTCGCGACGCCGACGTTGTCGAGGTCTATGGCGAGAGATGCCTTTTCTCCCACCGTAAGCGCGCCGGACACGTAGAGCTTTTCGCTACCTACCGTGACAACGGAATATTGTTTATCGCCGTAGTCCGCCACGTCCGTTACGATGCCCTCCAATACGGGGTAGCACTCGTCGGCAACCGCGGGACGGACGTTGTTGCGCGTAATTATCATGGAATAACGTTTTTTGAACGCGTCCTTGCCGAGTCGATACATTTTTTTGTTAAACTCGTAATAAGACTCGACTTCCGCTCCGTCGAACACGCAAAAATGCTTGTCGATTTTCTTTTTTCCTTCAAGAGATGGGCGTTTTTCGTACGAAAAAGTAAGGACGGAGGTTTCTCCGACCGCGTCGAGGACGAACGAGTCTCCTTTGAGACCGATTTTACCGAAATCGATTCCGAAAGATTTTTCGGACGAAAAATCGCCGAGAGCGTACAGTCTGTCTTCGCCCGCACGGAGCAGAGAGACGGGACCTTTCTCGGACGAGAAAACTTTAACGCATTCCATAGAGACGTCTCCGCCGCGTACAATCGCGCCGACGGGGACGGTAACGGATACGGGACCTTCCTTAACTCTGGAAGAGACCGTCTCGACGAGCGGGATTTCTCCGCCGAATATACGGAGCGTACCCCCCCCCTATTTCTCCCGTGACGGTTCTATACGGAGCATATTCCGGAAGAACGGATTTTTCCGTATTCTTGTCGAAAAGATGGATTTTATTGACGTCCAGATAGAAAATTACGTCTTCTCCGATACGGTTGTCTCCTGTCAGTCCTCTGCCCACGACCTCTTCATCGTTGAGGTCGCCGTGCAAAACGGTATGCGTACACAGATCCTCGGAAACCGCCAGTTTGACGGTGACTTCCACGTCGCTCGGACTTCTTCTTTCCGTGCGAATATCGTCGGGACGGAGACCTACGGTAAGGGACGTTCCGTCCGTACAGGAGGGTTGAAGTCTGAGCAGATTTTCTCCCTCTATAGGGAATGTTCCTATTCTCGTTTCCACCCTGACGCCCTTTTCGTCCATAAGGAGTCGACCGTCCCAGAAATTCATCTGAGGCGTGCCGAGGAATCCCGCGACGAACTTGTTGGCGGGATAACGATAGAGATATTCCGGAGTACCCGTCTGCATAATGCAACCGTCTCTCATAACGACTATTTTGTCGCCCATGGTCATCGCTTCCGTCTGGTCGTGAGTAACGTAAATGAAAGTGGCGTTGAGACGACGATGGAGCGCGCTGATCTCGGTACGCATTTTGTTACGAAGCTTGGCGTCCAGATTGGACAGAGGCTCGTCCAGAAGGAATACGTCGGGGTGACGGACTATGGCTCTGCCGAGAGCCACTCTCTGCTTTTGTCCGCCCGACAATTGATTGGGACGACGACCTAGATAATCGGTAAGTCCCAGCATCTCCGCGACGGAAGAGACCTTGTCTTCTATGACCGCTTTGTCTTCTCCGTGCATACGCAGACCGAACGATATGTTATCGTACACGCTCATATTGGGGAACAGCGCATAACTCTGGAAGACCATCGCCACGTTTCTTTCCTTGGGCGGAAGAGCATTGACCAGACGATTGCCTATATAGGCGTCGCCCGAGGTTATCTTCTCGAGCCCCGCTATCATTCTGAGCGCGGTGGACTTTCCGCAGCCGGAAGGACCTACGAAAACGACGAATTCTCCGTCTTCTATGTCGAGAGTGAAATCTTTGACCGCGTGTACTCCGCCGTCGTAGATTTTATTAACGTGAAATAATTTAAGCCCTGCCATATTTCACCTCAGCCTTTGACGGCGCCGTCCATCGTTCCGCCGAGAATGTACTTCTGGAGGAAGAAGAACGCTATAATCATAGGCGCGGAGACCATAACGGCTCCCGCCAGCATTACGGGATACATACTTGTATCGGTGGAACCGTTGACCATTAAGTTACCTAAAGAAACCGCCAGCGTGTAATTGGACGAGTCGTTAAGCACGATAAGGGGCCATAGGAAGTTGTTGTAGTTCCACATAAAAGTGGTTATTCCGAGGACTATAAGAGTCGGTTTGACTATCGGCAGACAGACTTTGAAAAACACTCTGAAATATCCCGCGCCGTCGATGAAAGCGGCTTCTTCTATTTCCTTCTCCACCGCCAAAAACTGTTGGCGCAGAAGGAATATGTTGTATACGCTCATCAGGAAGGGGAATATCAGCGCGGTCAGCGAGTCGAACATACCCAGCTTGTTGACGATGATGAAGTTGGGGACCAGCATAACGCAACCGGGAATCATCATCGAGGTCAGCGAAAACATAAATATTTTGTCTCTTCCGACGAATTTCATTCTCGCGAAAGCGTACGCCGAGATAGCGTTGAGGAAAAGATTGGCAACGGTGTTGATTACGCACACCAGTATCGTATTGAGGAAGACGCCCGGGATGTTGAGCTCTTCCCACGCCGAGACGTAATTGTCCAGCACGAAGTGGACGTTACCGGCGGAGTCTCTTGGGATGAACGAGAACGTTTGAAACGCGTCCGGAGTCTTAAAAGAAGAGAGTATCAACCACAGATACGGCACTATGAAACACAGCGTGATGAATATCAGCACCGCATACACGCCCGTTTTTCCGACTATGGCGGCTATGCTGTATCTTCTCTCAAAAGAGAGTTTCCCGTACTTCACCGGAGCGGTAGGATTGGCGGAATGAAAATTATCCTGCATTTTTTACCCTCCTTTTTTTGTTCGATACGGGAAGCGAATCCTGCGGCAACATTCTGAACTGAATGATAGTGAATATCAAGATGAACAGGAACAAGATGAACGACATCGCGGAACCCGTCCCCAGCTCGTGGAAAGTCATCGATTGCTCGTACACTCCGTACACGAAAGTATAAGTGCTGTTGTTGGGTCCTTTACCCGTCATAAGGTACATTTGCTCGAAAGCCTGGAAGCCGCCTATAATGCCGGTAATAAGGAAGAAGAACACCGTAGGCATTACTCCCGGGACGGTTATGGACCAGAATTGCTTAAAGGCATTGGCGCCTTCTATCGACGCCGCCTCGTAGAGCGAGCGGTCGATGTTCTTCATTGCGGTCAGCATTATGAGGACGTTGTAGCCGAGTCCTCCCCACACCGACATAATAGCCAGGGTGACCAGGTTAAGCCCCTCCGTGCCGAGGAAGTTGATTTCCGTGCCGAGTAAAGAGTTGATAAGTCCCATAGACGGATCCAACATAAATTTCCATAGGGCGGAAATGGCGACGCCTGCCGTTACGGACGGCACGTAAAACGCCGTTTTGAAGAATCTTTCGCCTTTGATTTTCGAGTTAAGCAACGCGGATACCGCCAACGCCAGCAAGATGTTGAGCGGGACCGTCAACAATATGTATTCTACGGTTACCAGGAGCGATTTCCAAAAATCGGGATAAAGGTCGCCTTTGTTGGTAATGAGATTGATATAGTTGTCGAGCCCTACCCAGCTAGCCGAGCTCATTCCGTCATATTCCGTGAAGCTCAGCACGAACGCGATGACCATAGGTGCCAGCTGGAATATTAAGAAATAGACTATAAGCGGCGTGACGAACAACAGTCCGCACGCGTTACGCTTAAGTTGTATCTTAGTCTTCTGTCTCATCTTTTGTTATATTAGAATTCCAATACGTTTTGCGCTTGTCTTTGCGCGGTATCGAACACCGTCTTGACGTCGGCGCCGTTGTTGATTATGTCCGCAAGAGCCTGAGCGAGATACAGGTCGTTGACCTTGGTCCAGTTCTTGACGACGGGACGAGCGGACGCTGTCTCGATCTGCTCGAGAATGACGCCGAGAGCGTTTTGGGCAGCTTGCGAGTAAGCCTCGCCGGTTACCGCGTCTTGCGTACGGACTTTGGCATACTTTTTAATCGCCGAGAAGTTGTTGGAGATGGCGATCTCGACGTTTTCTTCTCTCAGAAGGAATTTCACGAGCTTCTTCGCGGCTTCGACGTCGGTCGTATCTTTATATATAGCGATGTTTTCACCGCCGATGTTGGAGTAAGAAGTGCCGTCGGTAGTCTCGGGGATGAAGAGAGTTGCGCCGAGGTTTTCGTTACACCAGGTGGGGTTAGACGTGAAATAGTTGATGACGTCCGCGTTGTGCGCGAGGACGAACATTACGTTGCCGCTGGTGAAAGCATTGTTGGATTCTCTGACGTTCTTAGGAGATTTAGCGTAGAGACTCTTAATCATTTCGCCGGCTTTGACGCCCTTCTCGTTGTTGAAGACGACCTGATTACCGTCGACCATTTCTCCGCCCACGCTCTTAAGGAAGCCTTGGAAGTACCAGGAAGCGTATCCGCCGGAGCCTATTCCGCCGAAGAGCGCTTTGCCGTCCGGCACGCTCATATTGATCCACTCTGCCCAATTGGAAGGAACGGTTTCGACGAGTTTCTTGTTATAGAGGAGTATGCTGGAAGTCAGAGAAAACGGCGCCGCCAAAACTTTTCCTTTATAAGTGGCGGTGTCTATGGCAACCTGATAGAAGTCGTCGAGTTTTAATCCGTCCTCACCCTCTTCCGCAAAAAATCCGGTGGTCAGATCCAGACACTTGTCCGCGTAATCGGCAAGAGCGGGCTGATCGAGGAAGAACACGTCGGGTCTCTTCTTGGTGCCGAAATTGGTAGAGAGCTTGGTGTTATAGTTGTCCTTGGGGACGAACACGGGATTGACTTTGATTCCGGTCTCTTCGGTAAACTTGGACAACATGTTCTGATACGCCTGCTTCGCCTGATTGTTGGCGGGAGAATAGAGCATCAGATTGAGTCCGTCGGAAGAACCTTCGTCGCACGCGGTAATAATACCCGTCAACGCGGCGATAAGCATGATTGCTACCAGTAATAACGCTATTTTTCTTTTCATATATGCCTCCGTCAGACCGATTCTCCGATTAAGAGTTTCGGTAAAATTTTCATTCTTTTCGCCTCGCCGCCTTCCATAAGCTCCACGAGAGTGTCCGCCAGCTTGACCCCTACCTCGAAAAGAGGTTGTTTTACGGTCGTCAATCGGGGACTGACCAGCTTTTCGTATCCGAAACCGTCGAATCCGACCACCGCAACGTCTTCGGGGACGGACAGACCCAGTTCTTTTAACGCGCATATGCACCCTATCGCCATCGGATCTGTCGCACAGGCTATCGCGTCGGGGCGCGTACCGCGCTCGAGCAGCCGCATACAACAATCGTATCCGCCGCGCTCGTCGGCGGCGCCTATCGCTATAAGACTCTCGTCGGGCTCTATGCCGCAACTTTTCAGACAGTCTTTATACGCTTTGAGACGCTCTTCGGCATAGTGCATGTTTTGCGGAGCGCCGATGACGGCGATTCTCTTGTAATCCTTTTTTATAAGATACTTGACCGCAAGCGTCTCGCCGGCATAGTTGTCTACGTCTATCCACGATTCGAAATCGTCGCTGTTGCCGTACAAAACTATCGGCTTGTTCGTCTTCTTCGCTCCGACGATGTCTTTTTCCTCGTCGTGCGACATTCCCATCATAATCATCCCGTCGAAGTTGTCGTCCTCGGGGAGCCGACGACTGAGTAGGAATGAGTATCCTTTTTCTCCCAGCCTCTCGCCTATCGCCGTTACCGTCTGCAGAACGAACGGTTCCGTTGCCGACAATCCTTTCGGGATATAGACGAAGACGATCCTCGTGCACTTCCTCGCAAGAGACCGCGCGACGCTGTTGGGGTGATAATTGAGCTCTTCCGCAACCTTTTCTATCATCTCTCTGGTCGCGGGTTTCACCTTGTCGGGGTCGTTGAGAGCCCTCGATACGGTCATCATCGAGACTCCCGTCCTCTTCGCTATATCCTTAATCGTCGCCATTATCGTCTTTCTACTCGTTTCCTCGAAAATCTCAAAATGTTAACGCTAACATTTTTGATTGCAGAGGCACTCTCTCCTTCCGCATATTTAATGATAAATCAGAAAACGAGCTTTGTCAATACCCCAATTTTTGTCTTTTGCCCTGTTTTTATTTGTTTCGGTTAAGCTTTTATATCGGAAAGAAATACCGAAGAATCTTTTCGTTGCGCAAGCGGCTAATTATATGGTATAGTAATTAAGATAATAAGCGCCGTGTCGTAACGATATCGGCAATATCGGTTAAAGGAGACCAAAATTGAAAAAGGAATTATTCGGAATCATCGACGGAAAAGAAGTATATCGCTATCGTTTAACGGGAGACAACGTTACGGCGTACGTACTGGACTTCGGCGCAACGCTTCAGGCTCTCTACGTAGACGGAATCAACGTCGTGCAGAGTTTTGAGACCGCTATGGATTATAAAACACGCGGAGGATACGTTTGCGGAGCGATAGGACGCGTTTCCAACAGAATAGGTCAAGCTCGCTTTTCTTTAGGCGGGACGGTCTATCAATTAACCAAAAACGAGGGAGAAAACCAACTTCACGGAGGACTTAACGGATTTCATCATAAATTCTATGAAGTCGAAGAAACGGACGACGGGTTGACTATGAAATGTTTTTCCGAGGACGGCGAGGACGGGTATCCCGGCAACCTTACTTTCCGCGTAAAATTCACCTTAAGCGGCAGAGCTCTGAATATCGAATACTCCGCCACCGCGGATCGCGACACGCTTTTCGCGCCCACGCACCACTTCTATTTTAACCTTAACGGACCCGTAGGATATGCCAACTCCAATCTGCTGGCGATATACGCGGACGGCTACACGCCCGTAGACCGAGAGCTGATTCCTCTCGGATACGTCGCGTCCGTAGACGGAACTCCGTTCGATTTCAGAGAAATGAAACAAGTCGACAGAGACAAAACGGAGCTCGGAATCTACGATCACAATTTCATGCTCGTCGGAGATCACTGCGCAACGATGCTCGGCGACAAATCCGGTATCAAAATGGAGATTTTCACCGATATGCCCGCTATGCAGATGTACACCGGCGCAGGGAAAAAAGAAACGGAAAACGAGCCCGAGCTCGCAGACAGAGGCGGAGTTGCGCTGGAACCGCAATTCGCCCCCAACGCAATCAATATGGACGGCTTCCGACAACCTGTTCTAAAAGCCGGCACGGAAAACCATCATTATATTCGTCTGGAATTTTAATTATTCCCAACTAAAAACAGATAAAAGACGTCCTCGATTTTATTCGATTGAGGGCGTTTTTATATAGAATATAAAAGAGTTTTAGCATTTCAACCTACTCGGGAAACATTAAACAACTCAATTTTATTTCTTTTTAAGAAAATACTTTCAAAACCTAGACAAATTTTTTTATTCGTACTATAATATAATAGTTTTTTGGAGAGATGTCCGAGATGGCCTAAGGAGCACGACTGGAAATCGTGTATACCTCATAAGGGTATCAAGGGTTCGAATCCCTTTCTCTCCGCCATGTGGTACCCAACTGAACCCACAAAGTTCAGTTGGGTATTTTCTTTACACGGGAAGCTTGTTTTTTTGT
>CAZTFQ010000011.1:0-82 GCA_964613035.1 uncultured Christensenellaceae bacterium
TACAAGTATAGGTGATCATGCCTTCTACTATTGTAGCGGACTAAAAAGTATAACCATCCCTGACAGTGTTACAAGTATAGGT
>CAZTFQ010000011.1:182-59037 GCA_964613035.1 uncultured Christensenellaceae bacterium
GATCATGCCTTCTACTATTGTAGCGGACTAAAAAGTATAACCGTAGAGGAAGGTAACAACTTATATCATAGTGAAGGCAATTGTCTTATAGAGACTGCTTCTAATACTCTTATAGAAGGATGCAATAATAGTATTATTCCTACAGACAGTAGTGTTACGAGTATAGGTAATTCTGCCTTCTCAGGTTGTAGCGGACTCACTAGTATAATTATTCCCGACAGTATTACGAGTATAGGTAGTTATGCCTTCTACGATTGTAGCGGACTCACTAGTATAATTATTCCCGACAGTGTTACGAGTATAGATGAAACAGCTTTCAGCTCTTGTAGCGGACTAGAAAGTATAATCGTAGCCGAAGGTAACAGCAAATATCATAGCGACGGTAATTGTATAATAAAGACTGCTTCTAAGACTCTTGTACTAGGATGCAAGAAAAGTATCATTACTACAGACGGTAGTGTTACGAATATAGGTCGTTACGCCTTCTCGGGTTGTAGCGGACTTACTAGTATAACTATCCCCGACAGTGTTACGAGTATAGGTAACTATGCCTTCTCCGAATGTAGAGGACTCACTAATATAACAGTATCCGAAGATAATCCCAATTATTCTTCTCAAGATGGTATTCTCTATAATAAGAATAAAACAGAATTTATATATATACCTAAAAACATTCAAGGTGACGTTACTATTCCTAATAGTATTACAAATATAGGTAGCGATACATTCTATAATTGTAGTAGACTCTCTAGTATTACAGTATCAGAAGATAATCCTAATTACTCTTCTCAAGACGGTATTCTTTATAATAAGGAGAAAACTGTATTTATACTCATACCACAAAATATTCAAGGGGCTGTTACTATTCCTCATAATATATCTAGTATTGACGATAAAACATTTAACAACTATACCGAAATCACTAGTATAACTATCGGTAATGGTGTTAAATATATAGGAGAATATGCTTTCTCTGGTTGCCAAAAACTTAGCAGTATAATCATTGAAAGCAATGTTGCATGGATAGGAAAAAATGCTTTTTCCGATACAGCATGGTATAATAATCAACCCGACGGATTAGTATATGTAGGCAAATACCTTTATAAATATAAAGGTACTATGCCCGATAATACTTCTATTACGCTAGCCGAAAACACTCTAGGTATCGCAGATGAAGCTTTTTACAGATGTAGCGGGCTGACTAATATAGATATTCCATATGGAATGATTGTTATTGGCAACTATGCTTTTCATGGTTGCAAATTAAAAAGTTTATCTCTTCCAAACTCTATTGCTTACATTGGCGAATATGCTTTTTGGTGTAACTCATTATTAAATATAACAATTCCTGGTAGTGTTAAAACTATAGGTGAGCATGCATTTATGGGATGTTCAACAAAAGAATTAACAATCCTTGATGGCGTTGAGCGAATTGAAAGAGACGCTTTTTATGGTTGCCGGCAATTAACAACAGTATATCTTCCTGATAGTATTATACACATAGACGAAACAATATTTGGAGAATGTAGCAAACTTTCAAGTATAGTCCTTCCCGACAGCATAACAAATATCCCCCAATATTTATTTTGGAATTGTGACAAACTTGTTAATGTTACAACCGGCAATAGTGTTAAAACTATAAATCAAAATGCATTCTATAGATGTTATGAACTCGCTAGTATAACTATCGGTAACAGTGTTACCAGTATTGGTAAAAATACCTTCCTGCGTTGTAATAAACTTAAAAATATAGTAATAGATTCTAGCACGATAGCAGGATTAAGTACTTCTGATAGTAATTTATTATCTTATGCTGAGACGGTATACGTAAAAGAGGGGCTGACGGTCGGTAGTTATATAACGGATAGATTCACTATCGCCGAGAGCTCGGATATGGAAGGATATCAGATGTATATCAAGAATTAACTATAGATAACTTTATATTCGTCTTGACTAAGGACGGAACAGGACAAAAAACAAGCTCTTCTATACGGAAGGGCTTGTTTTTTAGTTATGAGTTATGAGTTTTTAGTTATATTGCCTTTCGCCGAAAGGCGATCATAGATAATTTTATTCCCACTCGATGGTTGCGACGGGCTTGGGGGTGAGGTCGTAGAGGACTCTGTTGATGCCTTTGACTTCAGAAGTAATTCTGTCGGTTATTTTCTTAAGCACGGCGTAGGGGACTTCTTCTATCGTGGCGGTCATGGCGTCGCGGGTATTGACGGCACGGATGATAACGGGGTAAGCGTAAGTACGGTTGCCGTTGTCGACGCCGACGGATCTGAAGTCGGGGACTGCGGTGAAGTACTGCCAAACCTGACCTTCTAGACCTGCGTTGCGGAATTCTTCTCTCAAAATAGCGTCGGACTCTCTTACGAGCTCGAGTCTGTCTCTGGTGATAGCGCCAAGGCATCTTACTCCGAGACCGGGACCGGGGAACGGTTGTCTATAGACCATACCGTCGGGGAGACCCAGCTCCTTACCTACTACTCTGACTTCGTCTTTATAGAGTAATTTAAGCGGCTCGACCAATTCAAACTTAAGGTCCTCGGGAAGACCTCCGACGTTGTGGTGAGCTTTGACGCCGTCGGACTCGAGAATATCGGGATAAATGGTGCCCTGAGCGAGGAATTCTATACCGTCGAGTTTTCTAGCTTCTTCTTCAAAAACTCTGATAAATTCCGCGCCTATTATTTTACGTTTTTTCTCGGGTTCTGCCACGCCTGCCAATTTATCCAAAAATCTATCCACTGCGTCTACGTAGACGAGGTTGGCGTTCATCTGATTACGGAAGACCTCTATGACCTGCTCGGGTTCTCCCTTACGGAGAAGACCGTGATTGACGTGGACGCAGACGAGGTTTTTGCCGATAGCCTTGATGAGGAGAGCCGCCACTACGGAGGAGTCGACGCCGCCGGAGAGGGCGAGGAGGACTTTTTTATCTCCTACTTGGTTACGGATGGAGGCGATTTCTTGATTTATAAACTCTTTTGCAAGTTCCGGGGAATTGATTCTTGCCATATTTTCGGGTCTCAAGTTGTTCATGATATTCTCCTTAGTTGGTATAATTGTCGAAGTAGCCCTGTACGAGGACGACGGGGGTGCCTTTATCGCCCGAGCCGCTGGTGAGGTCGCACAGAGAGCCTATGAGGTCGGTGAGCTGTCTGGGGGTGGTGCCTTGGGAAGCCATATTACCGACGAGGTTGCCGTCCTTTTCTTTAATACTCTTTGTAATGGCGTCTTTAAGAGCCTGACCCGAAAGGGAAGCGAAGTCGTTGTCGGCGAGGTATTTAAGCTTAAGCTCATTGGGTGTACCGATGAGTCCCGAGGTATATGCGGGGGAGACGACGGGGTCGGCGAGTTCCCAAATTTTGCCTTTGGGGTCCTTAAACGCACCGTCACCGTAGACCATAACTTCCACGTGTTTTCCTGTGGCGTCCAAAATACGTTGCTGAACGTCGAGGACGAGAGCCGAAGGATCTCTGGGGAAGAGTTTGACTTTATCTTCCGTAGACTTATTGGAACCTAAGAGACCGTATTTTTCGTTGTATCCGCTGTCGCCTATAGGGGCGGTCATTATTTCGTCGAGTCCTAAGACTATTTTAGCGCCTTTTGCGAGAAGGATACGTTTTGTCCTGGCTCGGGTATGGATATCGCAGTTGATGACGACGTCGGTATGGTTGAGAATTTCTTTTGCCTGATTGGCGAATATAATCTCGACGTCCGCGCCGCAGCTCTTGACGAGGTCCTGATAATACGCGACGTAATCCACGCCGGTAAACTCGTGCTTGTTTTCTCCGAAGAGTTGTCTGTATTTTTCCAATGTAAGGACGTCTGAATAGGGGTTGATATCGTTGGCGTCCAATTTATCCAACGAAACCAATTCGTTACCGACTTCATCGGAAGGATAACTGAACATAAGAACGAGCTTTTTAACGCCCATGGCGATACCTTTTAAGCATATCGCGAAGCGGTTACGGGACAGAATCGGGAATATAACGCCTACAGTGCCGCCACCCGTTTTAGCCTTGACGTCTTCCGCTATATCGTCGACGGAGCAATAATTGCCCTGAGCTCTTGCGACGATCGATTCCGTAATAGCGATGACGTCTCTATCGTATAGAGGGAAGTGCTCCTGCTCGCATGCTTCCAGCACACTATCGGTTACTATTCCCGCGAGATCGTCTCCTTGTCTTATAATGGGGCAACGGATACCTCTGGATACCGTACCCACGCGTCGGTCTTTTCTTTGTTCCATAACAGCCTCCTCTGTTATTAAAGATTATACGCATAGTATAATTCGTGACAATATTCCGTGTCAAACGCTGACGAAAAAAAATCAAGCCTATTTACGTTTATTTTCTGGTTTCTATTGCATAAAAAAACGATTGGATATAAAATATAAAATATGTGCCTGCATACACTTAAAAACAAAACGCCTCTATACGTACTGTTATTCCTCAGCGTAACAATATCGTGGGGCTTTTGTTTCATCGTTATGGACAAACTGACCGGCGACTGCGGAGTGCCTCCGCTCTTTTTGGTAGCGGCGAGATTCATTATAGCGGTACTCTTCGTACTGATAATCCGACCGATACTTAAAGTCCCTTCAATCACCGCCACGGAAGTGAAACGAGGAATTTTTGCCGGACTGGCGATGGCGTCTGGATTCATCTCGCAATGTTTCGGGGCGTCGTTAACCACACCGGACAAATGCGGAATGCTGACGGGGACGTACGTTATATTGGTACCGCTGACGCTGATGGTCATCAATAAAAAATTTAATTTCAAAGCGTTGTTAGACGCGATAATATGTCTGATCGGATTCGGTGTGCTATACGAGATATATAAAGGATTAGGCAGTATCAATCTCGGCGACGGACTGACTCTACTGGGGGCGATGGGCTTCTGCACGCAATTCATCCTGCTGGAAAAGAACGCCGGCAAGGTACATCCCATCAACTTCGCGCTCGTTCAGCTGACCGTTACGGCTGTTTTAGCGACGGTGTTGTCTCTATCGATAGAAATCCCCTCTTACTCTGCCGTCACCGATTGGGGGACGGTTGTCGGAGGGCTGTTATTCACGGGAATATTCGGAGCTGGGTACGCCTACGTCGTGCAAAACTTCGTACAATCCAAAATGAAAGCGACCGCGGTGTCGGTTATATCGTCTACGGAAGCCGTATTCGCGGTGATGTTTTCTTTGATACTGGGGATCGTAGAGCTGACCTGGTACAGAATAGTCGGACCTATCATCATAATGCTCGCCCTGCTGTCGGCGAACGTATTGACGGAAGAAAGGATAAAAGAAATCATAATTAAAATCAAAACCAGACCACAACGCGTCGCTGAGGCGGAATGCAACGAGTGCGTAGCCGATATCGACACGGTCGACGGAGAAAACGATGAAATCGCTTAAAGAATTATACAAAATAGGCAGAGGACCGTCCAGTTCTCACACCATGGGACCCGCATATGCCGCAGACATATTTCAAAAGAAATATTCCGACGCGGATTGCTACAAAGTCATAGGATACGGATCTATTGCTCTTACCGGTGAGGGGCACGGCACGGACAGGGTTTTGAAAAAGACTTTTCGTAAGCCCGTAGAAGTCGTATTCGACGGCATAACGCGTATGATACACCCCAACACGCTGGACTTCTTCGCGTATAAAGACGGACACGAGATCGGATACACGAGAGTGTTGTCCGTAGGCGGAGGAAGCATACACTTCGAGGGGATGAAAGACGAAGAGACGCCCGACGTATATCCCGAGAAATCTTTCGACGAAATTAAGGCGTACTGCGAAGCGAAAGAAATAAGTATCCCGGAATACGTCAGAGAGCGTGAAGGAGACGAAATATTCGAATACCTCGGAGAAGTATGGCAACAAATGAAAAGTACTATCAAGGAAGGGCTGTCGACGGACGGCATACTCCCCGGGGGACTTAATATTTCTCGTAAGGCTAAACTTCTATACAAACAAAATCATATAGACGAGAGTCCGGAGACCAAAGAGAACCGTCTGGTATGCGCGTATGCGTACGCCGTATCCGAACAAAACGCCGACGGCGGCATAATAGTCACCGCTCCTACTTGCGGAGCGTCCGGAGTACTGCCCGCGGTAATGAAGTACGAGCAAGACAAACATAAACTGAGCGACGAAGATATCGTCAACGCTCTTGCTACCGCCGGAGTCATCGGCAATCTGGTCAAGACAAACGGGTCCATCAGCGGAGCGGAATGCGGATGTCAAGCTGAAGTAGGTACGGCTTGTTCTATGGCGGCGGCGGGACTGGCGGAGCTATTCGGAATGGATCTCAATCAGATAGAATACGCCGCGGAAGTTGCGATGGAACACCACCTGGGACTCACCTGCGATCCTGTCCTAGGGCTGGTACAAATACCGTGTATAGAACGCAACGCCGTAGCCGCGATGAGAGCCATCAACGCGCTGTCTCTAGCAAACTTCCTCACCAATACGAGAAAAATATCATTCGACCTCATCATAGAGACTATGCTGGAGACCGGCAGAGACCTACACGCACGCTACAGAGAAACAAGCGAAGGCGGACTGGCTAAGCTGTATAAACAAAATTAAAATCGAAAATTACACGATAGATAAAAATTGCAAATAAAAATGGCGGATATTACTTTACAAAACAAATAATCCGACCTATAATTATATAGCAAAAATTGCTGATATAGCTCAGTCGGTAGAGCGATTCACTCGTAATGAATAGGTCGAGGGTTCGAATCCCCCTATCAGCTCCAAAAGCTCTAAAAGGCACGCTCGGATGAGCGTGTTTTTTATTTGTCTTGAGAGTCGATATGAGTGCTTGCACGCATAGAAACTATCAAAGCAAATAAAAAACAGTATAACCGTAGGTTGTGCCTTTTAGAGCGACGAGCTCGCTATACCGCAAGGCTACTTGTAGCCGCGGATATATCAGCTCCTACATATAAACAATCTATACGTAGTCCGATTGTGCAAAACCGTATTCATATAGCCGAGTAGAAGCAGAATAAAAGAAAATAGCCGTCATTAGACGGCGGTTATTCGAGAAACGAGCTCGATATACCGCAAGGTCACACAGTGACCGCGGATATATCAGCGACTACATCTTAAATATGCTTTCGGAGCTAAGAAAAGTGCTTGCACTTTAAAAAGCTACAAAGGCAAAAGAAATGAGCACGGCCATAGGTCGGGGTGTGCCTTTTCGAGCAACGAGCTCGATATACCGCAAGGCTACTTGTAGCCGCGGATATATCACAGCGCCTATATAAATATTCTGTGCTTAATCAAATTGTACAAAACCGTATTTATACGGGTGAAAGGAATCTGTATAAAAGAAGCTGTCTTGACAGCGGTTATTCGAGCGATATAAAACGAAACACAAAACAAAAATTTAATTGAATATGGTACAGAGAGTATTAAAACAATCTCTTAATCTAAGTTGCAACTCTTCCGGTGATTCTTTTGCTCCGGTTTTTAGCCATGCGGTGAGGCATGCGGACGTGCAAGCTGTCATCGTCATCATCAAATAGGTCATCTGCTCTCTACTTATCGACAAGTCGGGAAAGAAAAAATCCTTGTTTTCTCCGAGATATTTAGAATGCGCGTTATAAAGAATATCCGCTCTGTTGCAATCAAGGATTGCTTGCAATAAAGTTTTGTTATTCATCCATTCCTCAATAAATTTCAATGACGTTGCTTTAGGACTGCGATTATCCGTCGGGAATTCTTTCCCGACTTTTTCGAAAACGTTGTCGCACAGATATGACAAAACGTCCGCTACGTTGTCGAAGAGCCTATAAAACGTCGCACGCCCTACTTCCGCGGTTTTTTGGACGTCGGTCACAGTTATTTCTAACAAGTTTTTATTTTTTAAGCATCTTAAAAGTCCTTCTCCTATTCTCCGTGCAGATCTTTTTGCTCTCAAGTCATCGGAAATGTGATACATATTCTCCTCCTTCTGTCCCGTAACGAAAATATAGATACGGAACTATTGTATCATAAAACAATCCTTATGATACAATAATTTTACAAAAAAAACTTCAAAAGGAAACATTCTAATGGAAACGATTATCAACGCATGGCTGTCGGTTTGGCTATATGTAATGGTCGGAATCGGAATTATTTTAGCAATCAAGGTATGGAAAAATCGCAAGACGTGGGATAAAATCAATATTCTGTGTACTCTGGCGGTAATAGTGTTGGTCCTGCACGTTATAGAAGAATGGGTCTTCCCCGGCGGACTTCACTATTCCTATAACATAAGTCACGGTTCTACCGACCTGTCTCGATATCCGATGAACAGATTAACGGATATGATAACCAATTTCGGCGGAGTTGTTCTCGGGTGTATTGTACTGAAATTTTGGGGGTTTCGCAAGCCTGCAGGGATTGCGGTGATGTTGTTCTCGGCATTCGAGGTTGTTATTCACATAGTAATCGGAATAAATTCGCTTAACACTTTCGGAAAATACGGAATGCAAATTCTTTATTCTCCCGGTCTCGTTACGTCTCTGTTCGGATTTTTACCGATAACGATAGGTCTGGCGATACACTTATTTAAGAAAGAGAACAGAGCCAACGTCAAGCAATGGCTTGTAGCCGTAGTGGCGATGTTCGGATTATGTTTTTTGTTAATCAATCTCCCCGAAATGGTCCTCGGCGACAAAGACAGTCCGTACGCATTCACCGATAGAGGATATTACGAACAGTTTTCGGAAGAGTTTGAAAAAGAGAACGGTTACGAATACTTCGAATACGAGAACGTAGAGGAGGAATAATAAATGAAAAAAAGAACAATGATCGCTTGTGACAAAAACGGTCAAAAAATGATTGTAGCGGTACGCGAGGCTCTGCCGATAAATTCTCCGTGCGCCAGATACACGGGTTATAAACCTGAAAAACTACTCTTAAAAAAGGGTTCTATACGTTTAAGAGGGTATATGCCATTACCTTGCGACATCGTATTGGAGCGTGACGTACCTATCAAATTACGGGACGGAGTGACTATATATACGGATGTTTTCAGACCGAATGACGATAAAGCGCATCCTGCAATCATTGCAATGAGTCCTTACGGAAAGGAGATCGGATCTCAATGGTTGGACGACACTCCTAATCACGCAGGCATTCCTATGGACGCAACGTCGGGCTTACAAAAGTTCGAAGGACCGGATCCTGCTTACTGGTGTAATCACGGTTATGTCGTAATTAATCCGGACGTACGCGGCGCGTACAATTCCGAGGGAATAATTTTATTCTTTGGCAGTGATTACGGAAGAGACGGCTATGATATAATCGAGTGGGTGGCAAAACAATCTTGGAGTAACGGTAAAGTCGGTATGAGCGGAAACTCTTGGCTTGCTATTTCTCAATGGTTCACGGCAGCACAAAGACCGCCGCATCTCGCGGCAATCGCTCCGTGGGAGGGACTTTCCGATTGTCACCGTGAAATAGCTACTCGCGGTGGCGTTATGATGCCTGAATTTGTTAAAATGTTATCCGATTCTTTTGCCTCTACCGAAAACGGCGGCATCGAAGACGTAATAGCTATGATGAATAAACAAGCAACAATGAATCCTTGGTGGGATGATAAAGAAGCGGAACTTGAAAAAATAGACGTTCCCGCTTACGTTGTTGCAAGTTATACAAATCCGATTCACACTTATGGGACATTAGAAGGATACAGACGTATTTCTTCTAAAGATAAATGGTTAAGAATTCATAACACGGGAGAGTGGGACGATTACTACCATAAAGAACATACGGAAGAACTTCGAAAGTTTTTTGATTTCTATTTAAAAGACGAAAATAACGGCTGGAAGAACACGCCTAAGGTTCGCGTCAGCGTCCTAAACCCGGGAGGAAGAGATATTGTAGATCGAATTGAAGAGGAGTTTCCTATTCCTCGTACTAAATATAAAAAATTATATTTGGACACAACAAAGAAAAAACTCGTTGAATCAACAGTTATAGAAGAAAATTATGTAGAATACAACTCTGATTGCAAGAAAAGAGGAGTTCGATTTGATATGAGAATGGCTGATGATACCGAAATAACGGGATATATGAAATTGAGACTTTGGGTATCTGCACTTGATAATGACGATATGGACTTGTTTGTTAAAGTTGAAAAACGGCGTCCTTGCGGTCTGCCTTATAAGTTTTCTATCGGTCCGGGAATGGATATTTCTGCTAAAGGCTATATTCGCGCATCTCTCAGAGCTCTGGACGAAACGAGAAGCACCGAAGAAAACCCTCGTCAATCCATGTTAAAAGAAGAAAAATTGAAAAAAGGAGAAATTGTTTCGGTAGATATTTTGATATGGCCTATGGGACTTAAATTTAAGAAGGGAGACCTTTTACGTCTGACCGTATCGCCGTATAAAACAAAAAAAATGTGGACGGGACCGTTCAAGTTAAAAATGGCGAAAATAAATCTTCCGAAAGAAGGATATACTTATATGCCGAATGAAAAGCCGGAAACGTATACGATTGGCGGAGCAGAAATGTTTGCAGGATCCAAAATCGATACTTCCGAAATGCCTAAAGACCACAACAAAGGCAGACATCGTATTTATACAGGCGGTAAATATAAAAGTTATCTTTATGTACCAATAATTACTGAAAAGAAATAGTTTTATAAAATGACGCCGAAAATTAGTAGGCGTCTTTTTTTTTGCGATAGTACCTATGGATTGAAATTCTTGTTATTTTGTGATATTATGGTCTAAATTTAATTAATTCATTAATATCGATTCAGGAGAATATAATGAACAATCTTGAGCGCATGAACAACGAAATGGCATACATAGCCGACGATGAAGTTTTCGAAAAAGTAAAAAGTTGCCGAAGGCTGCTTCAAAAACTCAATGCGGCGGATTGGTCGGACTTCAGTGCAATAGACGCTATTATAAAAGAACTTTTCGGAGAAAGCGACGCTCACGTTACACCGCCCTTCCATTGCGATCTGGGGAAAAACATTACTACCGGTAAAAATTTCAACGCCAACGCCAACTGCACGATACTCGACGTCGCGAAGGTCCGTTTCGGCGATAATTGTTTATTGGGTCCCGACGTTTCGATTTACACCGCAGGACATCCGGTGCATCCCATAACACGAAATTCCGGCTATGAATACGGGAAATCGATATCGGTCGGTGACAACGTATGGATAGGCGGTCATACCGTCATATGTCCCGGCGTACATATCGGCAGCAATGTAGTAATCGGAGCGGGAAGCGTTGTAACGAAGGATATTCCCGAATGGAGTATAGCCGTAGGGAATCCGTGTAAAGTAATCCGAAAAATTACCGATGCGGACATTAAAAAGCTCTATAAAGACGAGGATATCGACGAAGAAGCCTGGGGTAATATCTTACGAAAACAATAAATAAGGATAGTACGATGAAAATCTACGATATTTCTCAAGAAGTGTTCGGGGGTCGAGTGTATCCCGACGATCCCGCACCGAAGAAAAAGATACTGAAATCAATGAAAAACGGCGACGCATATAATCTGACGGCGTTTTGTATGTGCGCGCACAACGGAACGCACATAGACGCGCCGTTTCATTTTATCAAAGACGGAAAGACCGTAGACGAGATATGCCTAGAGGCGTTGATAGGAACGGCTTACGTTACGGAAGGACGCGGTGTTATTACGGGTGAAGACGCCGTAGAAATAATCAAAAAGGCATCCGAACGAAGCCCCGAATCGGCGAAGAGAATTCTCATAAAAGGAGACGTCGAAGTTTCGCTCGATGCGGCTAAGGTATTTGCTTTTTCCAAAATCTTGCTTTTGGGGAACGAACCTCAGACCGTCGGTCCCGAAAATGCCCCTATGGCTGTACATACAGAGCTCTTAAGCGCCGACATAGTCCTTCTGGAAGGAATCGAATTGTCTGAGGTCAGTGAAGGAGTTTATTTCTTAAATGCCGCGCCCTTAAACCTTTCGGGATCGGACGGTGCTCCGTGTAGAGCCGTATTGATAGCCGACGAGAAATAACGATAAGCGTACATATATATATTTTTTTTATCTAAATCGTTATAAGAGCGCTGAGACTAAGTATACTTAACGAAAAAAAACGATCTCGAAACGTATTCTGTTTCGGGACCGTTTTCATTGTTAACTAATCCGTTAAGGAGAAATTACTTAATAACGTAGTCGACGTAGACGTAGCCTTCCGTTACTCTGTCGCCGTTGCTGACGGTATACGCCATACGATAAGTGCCGGAAGTGATTTCCTCGTCGGGAGACACCGTGACGTAGCCGTCGGCGGAGAGCTTCTCCAATTTTTCGTTAGAGGGGGTACCGTAGACGAAAACGCTCGCAGAGACGGTCTCTAAGAAATCCTCGTAGGACGGTATTTCAGAAGATTCCAGATGCACGTTATGCTCCGTAGTCGTCAGATAATCGAACGTAACCGTCATGCGTGAATTATATTCCGACGTATTTATTAAGACGTATTTATCGACGGATTCTACGTTATCGTGCGAAACGGAATCGAATTCCAGCGGTTGACAAGCAGACACCTTGATGCCGTCGGAAGTTGCGATAAAGGCAACTATCTCGTAGCGGTCTTCCGTAAGACGCGGCAACTCGAAGGAAAGCGATTCTGCCGTAACGGTCAGAGACGCGGAAGCGTCGTAGACGCTCGGAGCGCCTTTAGCTACAAGGACCATATTGTCGGTGGTCTTAGAAACGATCGCGAGGGCGAGTACGTAAGAAAGGTTTTTTTCCAGCAACGTTACGTCGTCTACGGATAGGCTCAAAGCCTCTGCTTCTACCCTACCGTCTTCCAAGCTTACGTTGCGGAAATCATACGTTATAATTTGGGCAAAATCCGGAATCGAGAGGTCGTCGGATTGATTGTTTTTTAAAACAACGGTTTTATCTTTAATATCCGTATAAATCTTTTTCATTTCCGCGACGCGGTTTTTTTCGACGTCGAGAGCCTTTTGCATACCTTCGGAATCGGCAACCTGATGATTGTTCCATTGATAATATCTGATAAGGTTATCCGCATCTTCTTCCGCGATATCGACGCCGTTGACGACTGTACTCCAATCTCTACGGCAAGAGAGTCCGTTTTCTTCTAAAAACGCGGAGAAATTATTCCATCTTTCTTCTTCCGTGTCTCCGTCTATGATAAGATCGCAACTTCCCACGTAGCCGTCCGCAAGCCCGTCCATATAGATTCTGTCTAACAGCACGTTGCCGTATCGAGTATCGGGGGTGAGAGTTTTTCCGTTGTCCAAGTAGACGACGATGTTGCCGTCACCGAGGTAATTGCCGTTGATATCGACGTAATTTTTGTCGGCAGTTGCTTTTTTTATACCGTCGAAGCCGGCGAATTTCATTGTAAGCGAAAGGGTGTACTCGTTACCGTAGATCGTCATAATATCCGTAAGGGTATCGGCGCTCATAATTCCCAGAGTCGCGACAGATTGCTCGGACACGTTGTAATCGAGAGAATAACAGATATCGTCTTTCATTATCGTGAAAATCGCGTCGTAATTACCGTATCCGTCGTCCGTAAGGAAAGTTTCCCAATAACCTTTAGAGTGATCGGCAACGAAATAGAGTTCTTGCGTCTCCTCGAAACTAAGCACCTGAGTGAGCTCGTATCTTTCGTCGGGGATATACTTGACGCGTTCATATACAGACTCCTGCTCGATATACAATTCATAGACGGTCTTGCCGTCATCATCGGTATAACGCTTACAAATAAACAATTCCGTCGAGTCCGATTTACAAATCGTCTCGGAATTTTCGTCGACGGCGAGATAATACTTTTCGTTGCCGTCCTTAATCCAGCAATCGACGACCGTTATCGTCTGCTTGGCTTCGTCTATAAAAGAGGCTCCTTTAAGCGCTATATCGGTAATGATCGAGGTTATGTTGTCGAAATATGAATAGGAATTGTTATACTCGACGAAGTCGCTCCACTCCGCGACGTTGCCCGATATCGTAAAATCGCCTATTTTATCGTATAGCGGATCGGCGGCAAACGTTACGGTTCTATAAGATACGGCTCTCGCCGCGAGAGTGTTAAAAGTCTGCACGCCGCTCGCGAAAATATTGTCGTTGTCGAGCAATGAAGAGTCGAGTCTCTTATCCGCAAGCAAAAGCTTGGCGAGGTCCGTACCGCTCAAATCGGCTATAGACGGAGCCACGTCCAAGTCTGAGTCGTCGGGTTGACAGGCGGTCAAAAAAGACACCGTCAACAACAGACATATTAATAAAACAAAAGTTCTTTTCATTTTATTTTCGATAAACATCTTAAAATAATCTCCTTAACTATTGCATTTTGAAGTCCAACGTTTACGTTGTTTTTTGTTGCATTATACTACCGAGGGCATTCTTTTGACAACATTTTTTCAACGATAGAAAAAATTCGGTAGGCTTACGAATCTTCAATCTTATATTCAAAGACTCCCTTTCATCGGGAGTCTTATGTAAATATAAACGTATCGACGGTTTTGTTAAGAACGGGAAGGTCCTTTATCGAGAATCGATTTGATTACCTCGAAAGGTTCTTTCGGCTTTCTGTCGAACGTCATGAGACCGTTGACTTCGTGGAACACGTCGGAAAGCTGCGTGTAGCAAAAACCTTTGATATGCGGATTGGAATAAATCGCTTCTATAAGGGAACGGAATCTTGCGATGAATTCTTCATCGTCTTTGACTGCCTCTCCGTATCCCCATTTATATCCGTCGACGTCTTTAACGAAGGAGGTTCCGCCGAATTCCGAGATAAGTATAGGTTGTCCCCGATAAGAATATCCGTCGGCGAAGGCTCCTTTATGGTGACCCATGAATATTCTGCGGGTACATTTTTCTATAGTATCGAAGTATTCCGCCATTTCGGAACCTTTTTGGGTATAATGATGTATGGTCAGATAATCGGATACGGTATGTTCCCAGCCGTCGTTGGTAATAATCGGACGCATATCGTCGTAATCGGCGGTCATAACGTAAAGTAAATTGGCGAAGTCTTGTTGTTTTTTATCAAACAATATATCTTCTAGTCCCCAGCTTTCGTTAACGGGAACCCAACACAACACGCAAGCGTGATTATACTGTTGTCTGACCATATGCATCCATTCTTCCGCGAAGTTATCGCGGGATGCGGGAGTGGACGGGCATATCGCAAAGGGTCTCTCGGACTCCACGTGAGTATATGCGGAGGGCATTTCCGCCCATACGATATAACCTCTGACATCGGCATGATAGAGGAATCTTTCGTCCTCGAGTTTTTGATGTTTACGACAACCGTTGAAGCCCATAGCGATCATATCGTCTATATCCTGTTCGAGAGCTTTTTCCGAAGGCGGAGTAATATTTGTATTCTCCCAATATCCTTGATCCAATATAAGCTTTTGGTACAGCGGAGCGCCGTTAAGCAAGACCTCACCGTCTCCGTATTCGATTTTTCTCATACCGAAATAGCTGCCTATTTCATCGACGACGACGCCGTCGACGAGGAGTTGAATTTTGAGATCGTACAGCTTAGGATCTCCTACTCCCCAGAGATGTTTTTCTTCTCCCAGCCAAATATTTTGAGCGGGGGTGTCGTCGGTTACTATCGTGGTTACCGTAGCGACTTGCTCTCCGCGATAACGAGCAACGGACGTAAGACGCACGTCGTGCTCCGAATAAAATTTTTCTTCATCGGGAAGAGAACAATCGAATTCTGCAGACAAAACGTTTTGATCGACAAGCGGGGTCAGCTTAAATGAATCGACACGATATTCGTTGACGATCTCCAACCAGGCGGTTTTATAGATACCGGTTATTCCGACGTACCAACAACCGTAATCGTGGTCGGAGGCTCGCTGTTTTCCTCTGGGTATAGAGGGATCGTAACTGTCCTCGGCTCTGATAACCAAAAGATTCTTTCCGTTTTTACAAGCAGTCGTCAGGTCGAACGTCAAGCGATGATATGCGCCGCGTTCCGTTCCGCAAGATATTCCGTTGAGGAATACTTCCGTAATATAATCGCAGCCTTCCAGATGAAGCAAAACGCGCTGTTCGGACGAAAAGGTCAAGTCGAGCTCACGCTGATACCACACTGCCGGGTACTGGGTTACGTCGCCTATGCCGCTGGCTTGGCATTGATAAGCGAACGGAACGTTGATTTTCAACGGAGCGTCGAATCCTCCTATAAAGGAAGTCGTATCGGTCTTGCCGTCGTCAAAACAAAAGTCCCATTGACCGTTGAGATCGGTCCATTGTTTTCTTACGAATTGAGGACGAGGATAATCGGGGATATAGCATTCTAGATGATTGATTTTCACGGTATTCTCCTTATAATTTACTGGTTCTTGTTATTTGTAGACTCGAGACGTCGATTTCCACTCGAGATTTTTCCGTAAGATAGGGTTCTTCCGCATTAAGCCACAATGCAACGTAACGCTCGAATCCTTTTAGGTAGCAGTAACACAATTTTTTATCGCCGACGACTTCTTCGTCGAGACATTTTTTTACGGTTATTCCCCTTTTGCTCGGCTTAGCCTCGGTTTGATTTGAAAACGTCACGGATACGGAAGAAGACGGATGCTTTTCTGCAAGAAATATTTTACCGCAAGGTAAAATTAATTTCTTTCCCGACAATCGTCCATGGCAACGATTGGAATATACTCTGTAGTGAGCAAGCACTCTGTTGCCGTCCTTATCGGACAGCTCCATACCGGTCGTAGCGAAACACAGGCAACCCGAAAAGTCTTTGTCGTCGACATTGAGAAACAGTTCTGTTCCGTCAAAAAGTCTGAAGACGTTCTTTGAGAGACGTTCTGCGGAAATTTTGATATCCCCGTATACGGGGCGCGTATGTATCGACGTCGTAGGCACGACGACCGTTACGTCGCCGTATTCTCCGATAAATCTTTGAGAAAAATTATCGTCCACAGACCATTCGCAATCACAAAATTTAAGAATTTTTCCGTCAAAATGCCCGTCGAGCAGAAGATTCTTTTTTTGTCCGCCGACTAAACCGTTGTCGTCGAAACGTTGTTTTTTTCCTACGTAAGGATTGAACATACCGTCTTCGTCCATAATCGAAGACGGCGCAATCGTTTCCAGCACGCTCTGCGAATCGGGGTTATGCAAAACGAAATCTTTCTTCCCCTGTTGTATGACTCTGCCGTCTTTCATTATTATCAGATGATCCGCAAGCAACATTGCTTCCGACAAATTATGCGTAACGTATAAAAACGTAACTTCCGGCAAGCTCTCCTTGAGTTGTTTTATATACGCCGCATATTTTATACGCTGCGGCTCTGCGATATTGGACATCGGTTCGTCGAAAAGGATCGCTTTAGGACGAGTGACGACGGCTTTTGCCAAAGCGACTCGCTGTTGTTGACCTCCCGAAAGCTGCCCCGGGAGCTGACCTGCGACGTCGGTCAATTCAAACTGCTTAAGAGTGTCTCTTATACGTCGGTCCTCTTCTTCTCGCGGAAGACGATATCTGCTCAATGCAAGGGCTAAGTTTTCCCAAACCGTAAAACGGGGATACAGCACGTATTCCTGAAAAACCATTGCCACGTTGCGGTCTTTCGCCGCTATTCCGTCGGCAAGGATGCCGTCGAGATACAGTTCTCCGGCGGTAGGTTTTTCCAACCCTGCGATTACTCGTAGAAAGGTAGATTTTCCGCATCCGGACTCGCCTAAAATGACCGCGAAATCGCCGTCGGGCACATCCATAGATACGTCTCTCAGGGCATAGGCGCCTTTTTCAAAGACTTTTTTTAGATATCTTGCGGTTATCTTCATTCTTTTTCCGTCCGATTGTCGTCTACAGATTCTTCCTCGTCGTCTGCTATATACGAGGGATCCGTAACTTCTAAGAAGCTTTTTCCGTCTTTAAGTCCCATTCCGACGAAATCGGGATATTCTTTAACATTGATATATCTGTCGAACACGTACAGACAAAATTCTGTCTGAGCGAAGACGACGTAGCACGTACCGACGGTCAGCACAAGGCATAGGATAATCAATTTAGCCAAGCCCCAGGGTAAAAACCAACATACGATCATCGGAGCTGCGGTGACGCACAGGACGCCGAAAGACGAAAACAATTTTTTGAAGGTCAATGCCATGCTGTTAAGTAACAGTTTTGACGTGCTTACGTTATATAACGACGCCTGAGCGTATGAGAACGTCGCGACTATCAGAGCGATGACTCTCGCCACGTAGCACAAACAAATCGCCGTAGTCCAGAAAAAGGAATTGTCTTCACTCATAGTAAGGCTACAGACTGAAATTAAATATTCCGTCAGCGCAACGAATATTCCGAGTATCAATCCGATGAGGAAAAATTGTTTCCAGCTTTTTTTGATACCGTCGATGAAGTCGTGACCGACTTTAACGGGTTGCCCCCAGCAAAGCTTTCTCGCAACGTAAAACACGCCCGCCAGTCCGATCGAAGCCAATGCAAGCAAAATCGCGTCCGTACCGTATCTCAGCAGAGTCAAATTGATGAGATAAGAAAACTTTTCGGCAACGGTCATGTTTTGTGTAAAAGTATCGACGTATCCTACGGCGAGCATATCCCAGACCAAAAGCAATATCCAAAAAGGCGCGCAAAGCAGATTGGCGCGAAAAAGAATACCGAAGCGGCTCTTAAACAGGACAAAGAATTGTTGACGTCTGGTAGCAGGCAAATTATCCGACGTAAAATCGTCGGAGCGTTGCTTGCCGAATATCATTTTATAAACAAGACCTTTTTTCATTCTTTTTCCGCAAAGTAAGCCAATATATCGTCTAGTAATGTTTTTTGAGTTTCGTAAGAATCGGAGTTGACGAGCATATACATATCGTCGCCTACCGAAATTCCTATAGAGTCGTCCTCATAATCGAGAGTGTCGTCGAAACCGTCCAGCGTCGCGAAGAGACCGAATTCCGCCACGGCGAGAGCTTCTTCTCGAGATAAAACGAATACGTCTATTGTGGTTGCTTTTACTCCGAACGCCTGCGCATACATACTGTCGGAGGGATTATACACGCCGAAAGAGCACTTTTCCATACCGTAATTATCGGCTATATTTTCAATCGCGAGTCGGTCGTCCGCGGTCAACCATTCGTCGGAGCCGACCCAAAGCTCTAGAGTCAATTCCGCAGAAGGTCTTGACATCCAATAAAACGCCAACCCCCATACGCCGAAGGAAACAACGACTATTAATATCCAAAGCCAGCCTTTACGGAGGTAATATTTAGCCTTATCTATCATTCTATTACCTCTTCTCTATATGCGACGACGTTTTTCCCGACCAGCATAAGCTGATACGTTTTGTCCGGTTGAAAGGGATTGTTCAATAAGGTCGGAAGCAACAATTCTCTATCGCCGAATTGTAGAACGGAGTATATTATTCCGTCGGTTTCGACGACTTCTTTTTCTCCTAAAAAAGTCAACGCGTCGTACTCTTTATTCGCGTCGCGGATACGAGAGACAAACTTAGACACCGTTCTATATTGCGGAGGCACTTTTATAAACAATATTACGCTCCATACATAGGGTACGGTCATGAGAGAATCGACTATCCATGCCGCGATATAGGATATTTTATCCGTCAGCGCGAGTGCGACGAACGCGCCGATCGATACGACGAAAACAACGCTTATCAGCGAAAAAATCAAATTGCGTTTTTTATTTTGTTCGGCTAGTTTACTTACCGTCTCAAAATCATAGATTTCGATGAATTCCACTTTTTCTCCGACCGCACATAGTGCGCGTAAGACGTCGTTATCGTCTCTTATTGTACACTAAAAGAATCTTTTTTCCAAATCAATTACATAAGCCGCTATAGAAATAACGGACTGTAAGCTGTCTTATACATAGGAGTCGTCATATGATGTAAATACGACGCCGAAACCGTACCGATTGCCTACAGTCCGACTCTTATCGGAATAGTCGGTCATCCGATGATGAGTCGAATGACCGATAACCTATTTAACGTTCTACACCGAGCTCGACCAGTTTAGCGCAGACTTCGTCTACGTTGTCCGTGATGGAATAGTTGCGGAATCTGGTATATGAGTTATAAGTCAACAGCGATACCGCGCAAGCGGTGTTGTCGTTGTCGGTGAAGCCTCTTAACGCGCCGTCCTTAAGAGCGAACGCCAGCGTATCGTTGACAAACATATAGCATTCGTCTCCGAGACGGGCTATAGCCAGCTTGGTATAACCGTCACCGGTATATTCGATACTGCCGACCTTAATTCTTTGGCTGTCGTAATTGCTCCAAACGTAATCTTTACCTGCGTCGTTACTTTCGACCCAGCCGACGTACTGACCGGAATAATCGGCGGTACAATCGATATTGAAAAATACGAAGTAATCCGACAGAGCGTCCATCATAATACCGATCTTGGGGTAATTGTCGTTGAGATACGGGGTCGTATTATTAAGTACGGACAACTCTACTTCTACGTAGAAATCGGTAGAAACGATATCCTTGAAGTATAATTTCTGGAGATTGCCGCACCACGTTTTTTCTACGTAAGCGTTTTCTGTGCCGTCGTCGTGAGACAGGTCATAACCGTAATCGCTATTGAACTTACCCGCGCTACCGAATGTGGTGCTTTCGTATACGGGAGTGGGGCTACCGAACTCGGGCTCGCTGTAAGAATACTCGCTAAACTCTTTAACGGGGGCGGGGTTGTTAACTTTCTTACCGAGAACCATAATCTCATTGAGTGCTCTGGCTCCGTCTGCGAGAATGGATATCTCTATCTTATTGATAGGAAGCTCGTCGAACTCTAAGAGAGCATTGGCACCGGGGTAAATAATCTCGGAGAAAGTATCGGCGTTCCATTCATCGTCGAACTTAATATTGTTAACCTCTACCATAGCGGTCGTCGGCTGTCCCTCGGAATCGGTACCCGTATAATAATACAGTTTAATACTATTGATGCCCCAGAAAGCCTTTTCATAATCCGTGCTGTTGTAGATTATAACGGAGCGAGCGTTGATAAACTCGTCGAAGGTCATCGTGACGAGGACGTTGCCGTCGTCTGTCTCGAACTCGTTAACGGGGTCCGTATCGTGAATTTTTATCAATCCGTCGGTCAAATAGGACACGCTGCTGTCCGAAGAGACGTTTTCTACGGTCACGGTCGCAAGACCCGCGAGGTTTTCATAACCGGAAATTTCCGAAGGAAGGGGTTGATACGAATACGTAGGACCGTTGGAGTGGATAACGGTCTGTCCTTTATTATTCTCGACAAAAGTTATAGTATCCACTGCCAATGCTCTACCGTTACCTATATCGGTACGGTTGAGGAATGTATGATACGCTATCATTATCTGATCGCCGCACTCGATGAAACAATGGTGACCCGCGCTGGAGAGGACGCCGCTCCACGCACTGTCCGTACCGATAATACGTCCGCCGTCTTCGGGTTGAATTTTAGTAAACTTACCCAGAGGACTATCGGCTACCGCTTGACGGACCTGATACATTTCCTGAGTATACGCATAGACCGAGAAAGTCATATAATATTGACCGTCGTGGTAAAGCATATAGGGGGCTTCATTAACCGACGCGATACCGGAGCCTTCGTCTATATCGTTGTCGCTACGATCTACAGTAGAATTGTAGAGCTTAGTAAGCTCGGTAAGAGTGCTATAATCGGGTTCTAGCCAAGAATTGAGTTTAACTCCGAAAATCGTTTGACCGTGCCAGTTACCGTTACCGTCGTTGCCGTATCCGGAATAATAGAGATATTTATCTCCGGTCACGGGGTCGATAAACGGATGAACGTCGATCGTATCCTGACGTGCGAGCTCTGCGGGAATAGAAGGATTGGAGGGAGAAAAATCGTAAGCAGGCTCGGAGCCGCCGCGCAATGGCTTGAAAGGACCGTAAGGAGTTTCGGAATAAGCCACGTCTATACACTTACGAGCGTTGTCGTTGCGGTTATCTGCGTTGTAGAACAACAGATATCCGAGGTCTTCATCGAATAAAATTTCCGGTGCCCAGTGATTGTAGGCGTCCCAATTGTAGCTGAAGTCTGGTTGATATGCGACGGAAACGTATTCCCAGTTGGTCAAATCCTTACTACGCCAGCATTGAATACCGAAGCAACCGACTAAATCGGACGTGCCGTAAGCGTAGAACCAGCCTTCCTCCTCGCCGTGATCGATATAGATAACGTCGGGGTCGGCTATTTCGAATTTAAGCTCGTTGAGATAATACAGATTTTTGTTATAATCGGTACTACTCATCTGAGCATTGGTCACGTAGGAGAACTCTCCCGTTGCCGTCTGATCGGAGTCGTCGGGCTCGTCGGGAATACATGCCATCATCAAAACAAGACTTGCCATCAGTACTACCACCAAAAGTAAGATTTTTTTGTAATTAAAGTTTCTTTTCATTATCATAAAACTCCTTATGAAAATTTATGAGTTACATAACGGTTCTGATATGCCGTCGGGTTTACAATTTCATTCCGCTCGTAGCGATACCTTCTATGAAATATTTTTGAGCGCAGAGGTACAGAATCAACGTAGGAATCAATGCGATAATCGAGCCTGCCATAATCGTCGGGACGTTGGAAGAATACGCGCCCTGGAACGTTTTTAACGCGAGCTGAAGGGTTATCCACTCGTCGCTCTGGATGTATAGATACGGTCCGAAGTAGTCGTTATAACCGCCTATAAATCCGAGTAGACCTTGAGCAAGCAAGGCGGGCACGCTGAGGGGGACCATGATCTTCCAGAAAATCTTGAAGTACCCGAGTCCGTCCAGTTTAGCCGCCTCGATAAGTTCCGTAGGAATGCCTGCATAGAATTGACGCATAAAGAATACGCACGTAGCCGCGCCGAATGCGCCGGGAATCATCAGAGGCAGAGGAGTGTCGACCCATCCGATCATATCGTAAATAAGGTAAGACGGCGTGAGCATTATCGTACCCGGGATCATCATTGTTGCCAGCAATATCGAGAAAAGTAAATTCTTGCCCTTAAAGCGGAGCTTGGCAAAGGCATAAGCGCTCATCGAGGAGAAGAACAGTCCCAATATCGTCGGGGGAATGACTATGATGAGAGTATTGATGAAGCCTTTAAGCACAATCGGCATACCGTCCATAGATCCGCCTATATACGTGAAGACCTCGATATATCCCTGGAACGTGAATTCTTTCGGGAAGAACGAAAATACGGGATCGGAGGCTTCCTGCCAAGTCTTAAAAGAAGTGACGAGGACTATCGAGAACGGCGCCAAAATCCATATGGCGAAAAGGATTAACGCCAGATAAATACCGATTTTACTGACAATCCTCATTACTCTGGCTCTACGCGATAAATCGAGTTGTTTTTCTATATTTATTAGTTTAGTCATAACTCACCCACAGCTTAGAAATCGCAAAATTAAGTACGGTGAAGCCCAATATTATCAGGGCGAGCAGCCACGCCGTAGCGGATGCTATACCCATTTCGTGATACTCGAATGCATATCGCCAGAGATAAAACACCACCGTTACGCCTGCGTTATCGGGACCGCCGCTACCGGATATAATCTGCGGACGGGCAAACTCCTGTAGAGACCCTATAATACCTGTTATCAACAGATAAAAAGTCGTCGGAGAAATTGCGGGGACGGTGATGTGCAAAAAGCTTTGGAAAGCATTGGCGCCGTCCACCTTAGCCGCCTCATACAGAGAACCGTTGACGTTGGTCAGGGCGGCGCTGTACAGAATGATTCCGAATCCCGTACCCGACCATATTCCCATAATAATGAGACAGGGGATGAAGGTGTCGGAATTACCCCACCAGTTGATTTTTTCTCCGCCGCCGGAGCTGATTAAATGGTTGATAATACCGTAGTTATAGTTAAAAATCCATTGCCACATAAGCGTAACGGCGACTACGGAGCACACGTAAGGAATGAAGTAAATCGTACGAAAGACTTTTTTTCCGCGAATATTTTTTGTAAGCAAAAACGCTACTATCAATGCGAGGAAGATATTAACGAAGGTAGACAAACTCATATAGAGAGTGTTGCCGATCGCTTTCCAAAACAAGTCGTCTTGAAGGACTGTAAGATAATTCTGTCCGTAATTGAAATTGGCACCCTCGAACGAGAAGAAAGTAATATCGGTAAACGACATTATAAAAGCCAATACCATCGGAATCAGTCCGAACAACGCGAATCCTATCACCGGGACAATCGCCAGCAAAATACCGCTGATATTTTCTTTATTGGAGCGTTTTCTCTTGTGGAAAACATTATCAAGATACATAAAAACTATCTCCTAAGTGAATAAGGTTATATATGCGGCGGAAAAATATTCCGCCGCAATCCGTCGAGTGTACTAAGAACGCTTTTTGGCGTATTTAATCAAGAGATTATAAGTATTGTTGTATTCTTTACTGTTATAGAACTCGGTCATGGTCTTGGTTCCGTTACGGACGGAGCCGTTGAGGATATTAGCCCATTCGTCAATCCATTGATTGTCTCTTAAGTACCACCAGTCGCCTGCCGTTTCGTATTCCGTCGCGTCGAGGAATATCTTGGAGTTACGAGGATTCTGATTGCTCTGAAGGAATACTTCGCTATTGGCGAGGTCTTTCTGGAGCGGAATGGCGAAACCTGCTTCCGCCTGGAGGGTCTGACCGTCGGCACTGCCGCAGAACTCGATAAACTTCCATGCTGCCGCAGGGACTTTACTCTTGGAGCTGATACAGAGTGCGACCGAGCCGCTGTGACCGGCTTCTACGCCGTGGACGGTGACGTTGCCTTCACTGTCGTATTCTTTATACATAGGAAGAGGCGCGACGTCCCACTCGTAATTGCCGTTCATCTGTTTACGGAAATTGGTTACGTTCCAACGACCGTCGACCAGCATACCCAGCTGACCGTTACAGAATGCATTGGTTTTACCGGAGTCGCCGCCGAGAGAATCGGGGTACGGGGTGATGCCGTAGCCGTAGAGTTTTTCTCCGTCCACAGTGTCTACCAGAGTATCGGTCTTAGCCGCGATACGGACAAACTCCGTGAATGCTTCTCTCTGGCTGGGGAGCTCGTTGAGGACTCCCTCGTCTGCCAATTGAATTACTTCAGAAGTGACGGTATAGGTATCCTTATTGGCTACTAAGGTATCCTTATTGGGGGTAGCCGCATAATTAGAAAGGTCTACCTTATCGGTATAAGATACTATTTGTCCGGCAGAATAAGTGCCGCTACCGATATTAACCGTACCTACGTAATCGTCGGCTACGATATAGTTGGGGGTATTATCCATTAAGGTGAAGTCGTAATAATAACCGCGATACTCGGAATTGTCGGTAGGAATAGCCTGGATACAATCTCCGCCGACCGACCAGCCGTAGTTAAACCACCACTCGGTGAAATAGCCGTAACCGGAGCTCTTGCCCGCGCTGTTACGCATATAATTCTGCACCTTAAGAGCACAAGCGTTGGTTTCTTCCCAGCTCATCGGAATCTGGTTGTTAAAATACCATTTGCCGTTGGCTTGGAAGTAGCCCTGCTCTTTAACGGTATAACCGTCGAGACCTACGTCGGACTTGGTCTGTCCGCGGTCGTCCGCGCCGCCGTTATTAAATGCTTCCAGTCCGTCTTCATTGACGCTGATTACGGTGATACCGGCACCCTTGAAGAACGTTTCGTTATAATAAATAACGGTAGGTCCGAGGTCCTTAGGCACGCCGTAATATTTACCGGAAGCCGTATTGGTCAGACCCGTATCGACGTCGTAATTGTAACGCTCTACGACGTTTGACCACATATCTTCCAGTTTATAAACGGAACTCTTGGAGATATAATCGGAGATATCGAGGAGGTAGCCTTCTTCCGCGTACGCTTTATATCCCGCATCGCCTACGTAAAATACGTCGGGAGGGTTCTTACCGCCTAGAGACGTGCCCAGAAGAGACTCGTAATCCGATCCCGTCTTGGCGACCAATCTAACGTTAATCTGTCCCTTGTATTGCTCATTAAACCTATTAACGATGGTTTTGAAAACCTCTAACTCGGTGCTGTCGCAGTTAGCCCAAAAGGTAACTTTAGTCTCGCCTTGCTCGGGTTTATAAATAATCGAGCCGCTATCGTCCAAATCGACGTCATCGTTGGGCGTATTGTCACATGCCACGAAAGTGAACAGTAACGACGCGCATAAAACCAACGCCAAAAGTATTGTAAGTGTCTTTTTCATTGTTTTCTGCTACTCCTTTTAGTAATAATTATTAAGTCGAATCTTAAGCAGTCTCGCCGTCTATCACGCGGATATCGGGCAAAACCGTAATTTCGTGTTTTTTTTCGTTGTCGTCGATTAAAGCCATGAGCCTTTCCACGGCTATTCTCGCAAAATCGGATTTATCGTATCCGACCGAAGCTATTCTGCCGTACATGGCTATTTCGTTACGAATATCGTCGAAGCCTACCACTGCTATCGACAAATCGTTGTCGTGCAGACAAGTGAGTACTTCCATTGCGCCGAAGTCGTTGAATGCGAATATACAATCGGGGAGGTCTCTGCGATCTTTAAGTCCCGATACGAAGTCCTTATAAAACGTAACGGAACAATCTGCGTTGAAAACGGTCTCGGTATCTATACCCAGCTCCGAGAATCGCTCGCAGAAGCCCTCTGCGCGCTCCTTGGAACAAATCAGAGCTTCCGACTCGCCGATATACAAGGGTCTGCGATAACCTTTTTCATAAAGATAATGGGCTACCAGCCTACCGCCCCCTTTATCGTCCAAAACTACGCATTCCGCGTCCAAGAAGGACTTTCTGCCGACGACTACTATCGGGACTCTGTATCTGTCGCACAGCTCCAGACATTTTTTATTAGGTTCCAGAAAAGATATAATCCCTCCTAAATTATTGGATAGGGCTCTTGTCGCCAATGATTCGTCGAAAATAAATTTATCGGCAATAAGAGTCATAAACGAATAGCCGTAACCGTTAAGCTCATTCCATAGATAATTGGTCATAATGGAATAAAACGGATTGAGAAGATTGTCGTAAACTATACCGATAGTCTTGCTATCGCCTCTTCTCAACGTCGTTGCGGCGGAATTGGGGATATACCCCATCTTAAGCGCAAGTTGATTAATGCGATCTTTAGTCTTCTGAGAAATATCCGGCGCGTCCATAAGCGCACGAGAAACGCAATTGACGGAAACTCCCGCTTCCTGAGCGATATCTTTAATCGTAACGCGTTTTTTCATATTTATTCTCCGTGCGATTGTTATGCGTCGTTAAACCGACCCGACAGAGGCTATGAGTAGCTCTCTATAGCCTCTGTCGGAGATTATCCGGTGCTACGCCGAGCGCAGACGATTGTTATCTACGGACGAAGCCGTCGTTACCTACTACCGTGGGAAGAGTCGTGTCCTGATTGAAATCGAGTAAGAACGTGAAGTCGGTCTCAGCTACGCAAGCGATCCAAAGCGGAATATCGTTCTTGATAGCGAAACTACTGCCTATACCCAACTCGTAAGGAGTGAAGATTTCGAATACGGTCTTATACTCGTAGCTACTCAAATCGGCGTCGGAGTTTTCTACGGAAGTCCATCCGAAAGCACAGTTTGCCGCACCGTTATTCCAAGGACATACCGCTCTCTGTGCGGAAGCATCCCAATTACTATTAACGACGAAACGGAATTCGATATTGAGATATTGATACCATTCTGCTCCGTCTCCTTTTACCGCTACATTGTAAGCAGTATGATGATACATCGTTACCGCGAGATATATACCTGCGGAACCTTTTGCCGCTTGAACCTCGGCATAGACGCCGTTGGAACTATAGCTGGTACAACCGGTGTTTTTCCATACGGTTACGCCTTCCCAGAAGCTCTCGTCGAGTTTACCGTCCAGAGTTATGCCGTCGGCATTAAGAGCGTGCTGATCGTAGCCGTAGTTGACGAATTCCATTCCGGTAGCGGAAAGTTTAAGTCTATCGGCATTTTCCCATACAAGAGATTGCCATCCGCCGAAGCCGTTACCGTTGCAGCCTACTTTGAAATATGCCGCGTTGCCGGGGGTATCGTTATAGATGAACAGTTCGATATCCGTTCTGTAACTATAATCACCGTCGGTGAGCTCGGTACGTTTCATTCCGTATTGGGTTATGGCGCCGTGAGTGCACAGGAAATCGTCGAAAATCGAGAATCCGATATATTGATCGAATATATGTATCTCGACGTTATCGTTGAGGTGCCATTCGGAGGTAGCCTCGGCTCGATTCTTCTGCAATACGCTGATTGCGAGATAATAGCCGTCCTCTGCGATATAACCGCTGAAAGTAAAGTTGGCGTTTTCGTTACCTCTGGTGACTGAAGTCAGCTCGGCATATTCCGATAAATCGCCGTCGATTGTTCCGTTTTCAGCCTCGGGCTGAGTAGAAACCAAACCTTCTGCGGTAATGAACAGATTGGCGGGACGAGATTGACCTTGACCGTAACCCAAAAATCCGTACTTAACCTTATCTGCACCGCCGATAATCGGGCACCACCAGTCGCTTCTGGGCCATCGAGGATCGGAAAGTCCCTCGTAACGGGCTTCTTCGGTGGGTGCTTTGAACGCGTAGTTGAGCTGAACGTTATCGGAGAAATCACCTGCTACGAAAACTTCATAAATATGTCTGTATTTACCTTCATAGCCGCTGCCTGCGCCCATTAAAGTTGCGGAACGAGAGAATGCGGTAACGTTACAGGACTCGTCCTTAGAGTTGACGTAGCATTGCGCTCCGTCGTTAAGATAGAATTCGAAGTTGTGGTTCATCCACCAATCGGAAGCGGTGTCCACGTTGGCATCGGAATAAACAACGAGGTACATTACGACGCCGTGAGAGGTCTTCTTGGCATAGAGATTAACGCTACGATTGTTCTCTACCTTGAATCCGAAAGACTCTCCGTAGAGCTCGGTTTCGAGTTCTCCGTCGATAGTAATGCCGTCGGTAACGACTATATACTCGACGCCCGTTACGGTGATATCGTCGTCGCCTACGTTGTAAGAAGCGACGCCTTCTTCTACTGCGATTTCAGAATCGTTAAGATAGAGCTTAGTAAGCACATAAGGAGCGATACCCGAGAAAGTAATCTCGGTAGATTGAATAGGATTGTTATTGCTGACCTGAATACGACCGCTATATTCACCGAGAGATACAGTACGCTTACCCTCTATAGAGACGACTATATTGACGTCGGAGTCGGGCATGACGAAGCTATATACGCCCTCTACGGGAACAACAACTTCGGATCCGACTTTAACTGTCTCTATGGTCAGTCCCTCTGTTACGTCGACCGTGAAGTCGATCGTATCGCCCTTACGAGCGGTAGAAGCAACGTTAACGGTAACGTCACTGATTTGCGTTACGGTGATATTGTGCGCAAAGCGCAGACCGTGAGAGGAAACGGTGGGAACGGAACCTGTGGTAGTCCATCCGCTTTCCGCAACCCATCCTAAGATATTAACGCGTATCTCGGCACTCTCGGCGGTATAACCGGAGAAGTACTTATAAGGTACCCAGAATTCTACCGTAGTCTCGTTGAGACCGCCTTCTTCTTCGGGGGCTTCCGTGACGTAATCGCCTACCACTATTCCGCCGAAGGCTTTAAGGGTGCCGTTTTCAAAATAGAGAGCACTCTGTACGCCGTCCGCATCACCCCAACGGAACTCGAGGTTGAGCCAATGATACCAACCGCTACCGTCGTATTGAGCAACTTGAGTAAGAGCCTGTTTATGATAAATAGTCGCAAGGAAATAGACGCCGTCGGAGCCTTTAACTGCGGCGAGGTTGTAATAAGAGTCGTCCTTCTTACCGAGGTTGGAGACGGTATTACCGATGACCTCAGTCGTCCAGATATCCTCGTCGGCTACGCCGTCCAGTTCTGCGTCGGCAGGTTTGAGACCGAGCTGTATCAGCAGTTCATTCTGCGTACCTGTAACTAGTTGAGCATTCTTGGCGTCGACGGTGCGGTTGAAGACAAGCACGCCTGCGACGAAGGATTGAGAAGCTATATCGGGAATACTGTTGTGAGAGGATACGACCTTACCGTCAGCAAGCATATAGACGCTGCCGCCTATTTTAGCTATACCGAGGGTAACGAACTCGCTCTCGATGAGACGATCTGCAGCACTTATGGTGCCGGTATCACTCCAATTCCAATCTACAGTGGTGAAGACGTTGGAAGAGTTGTAACCGTTTTTACGATAAACGATACTGCACCACTTACGATTTGACACCTCAGTAGACGTAGGAGTATCTACGTAACCGAAAATCGTGTAATTGTCGTTGCGGAGCATCAGACCTACCTTGGACCAAGCGTCGCCTGCCAAGACGCTCTCGGACTTAACGTCAACGGTGAAGATGAAGTCGGACGCATAATCCATATCGAGGGCATAGATTGCCTGCTCGCCGGCGGCTCTGCCGTAAGCGGTCTCGCCGTCCTCGGAGAAGGTCCAATCGTTGTAAGCGTAAGAATCGCCAATGTCGCCGAGGGTCGAACCTTGAGCTCTGTCGTTATAACCGAGAGCCTCGAGGATAAGTTTTCCCCAAAGAGGATAGCCGTAACCGGCGCTGAAGTGGAGACCGTCGTAGAACATATTGGTACGGGTATTACCGTCCTCGTCTACGCCTACGCTCGTGACGTCTATGTAGTGAAGTTTTTCGTTGCCTTCGGCATATTCTTTGACGAGGGCGTTCATTGCGTCGTATTCGCTACACTTATTAGCGAACATGGTATTGTGAACAAGGCTGACCCAGTAGATGTCCGCTTCGGGGAAAGCTTCCTGATAGACGTCTACCATTGTCTGCAGACGGGCAAAAGCCGTCGCGGCGGTCGTATTGCCGTCGTCGATGTCGTTGACGCCGATATGGAATACGAACTTAGAGGGGGAGTAGCACTTCTTGACGAAGGCAACCTTTTCCGTCCAATAATTGATTTGAGTACCGCCTACGCCGATGTCGGCTTTTTTGTCGATAGCGGCGGTGTGTTGTTCGAAGCCGGACCAGGTCCAGAAATCCATATAGCTGTCGCCGAGGAAGAGGACGTCCAATTCTTGATTGACGATTTCCTTACGGTGAGCGATGAAGTCGGGATCGTCGAGGTCGTCGGTGACGGAGTAATCGGTAACTTCCATAGTATAACCGAAGCTCTTGAATCCCATTACGGCGCCGTCGGAGAGATCGAAAGCCGTTTCTCCTACCAAGGTATCGCCGAGGTACATATAGACCATACCGTCATATGCGGTGAGTCCGAGGGTAATGCTCTTGGAATTGAGATTGAAAGAACCGTCGGTGTTGTTGATGGTGACCCAAGAACCCCAGCCGTTGACGGCGGAATTATAGCCGAGAGCGGTACCTCTGACATTATCGAAACCGACCTCTACGCCGTCGCCGATGTATGCGTCAACGTAGAAGAAGAGACCTTTTTGGGAAGCCTCGTTGAAAAGCATCATACCGAATTTTCCATATCTTTCGTCGGACGCTGCCAATCCGGTAAGAGTGAGGGTCGCTTTTGCGTACAGATTCTGACCGGTAGCGCGATACATCGCGAGGTTGTTGTCGTTACCGTCGTGACCGTTGAGGACGGCTTTTCGGCTATCGTAATCGGGACTATTCTTACCGTAGTCGGCAGAAAGATCCCAGTACTGACCGGTAGCTATAGCGGTGTTGCCCTGACCGAGTTGTCCCGCGCCGAACTTATAATAGTTGTCGGAGAGGGTGGCGTCCTCGTTGACGAGGGCGTATGTGTCGGCATTGCAGATATCGGCGTTGCCGTAGATTGTCTTGTTACTGTAATTGGATTTATCGCAATTGGTTAAAACGGGCAGAACGGTTATATTACCGAGAGCCTCGTCGTAAGACACGCCCAAGAAGTCGTAGGACGCGGAAATATCGACGACGTAGCCCAGCACGACTCCGTCTATTGCCCAAGGCAATACGCTGGAATCGACCGACTCTTCTATAGCGACGTATGCGCCGTTATCTACGCCGTACACGGTCGTGCCGCCTATAGTGGCGACGACGCCCTTATTGTTCTCGACCAGAGCCGAGGAAGCATATTGATTGATACCGAAATAGACCGAGAGACCGTCGTAATCGGTTATTGCGGAGTCTTGAACGTAAGCGGTAAAACGTACTCCGTCGGTCTCGTAAGAAAGATTGAATTTAGCTACCGCCTCTGCGCCGGCTACCGCCGTAGAAGAAATAGAATACGCATTGAGGGGTGCTGCTTGATTAACTGCATTGCTCGCGATCGAGAAGACGGCGTCGATTACGACGTTTTCTTCGGGCATCGTGAAGGAGTATACGCCTTGAGATGCGGAGACGTCGGTCTGATTGGCTTTAAGAGAAGTCAACTCATAACCATAGCTCGCAGCTACCGTAAGCGTGACGGTTGTGCCGGATGCGGCAGAAGACTTATCTGCGGTAATTTTGCCTCCGACGATATCGGTGGCTACGGATATGCCGTATTCACCGTGGGGGGGGGGTAGGTGCCCCGTCGTCGACGACGAATGCCGCCTCTACCGTTACTTCATGGGCGGGCATATCGAATTCTGCCGCTCCGTCGGTTACGGTAAGTGCCACGCCGTCGGCTTTGACATAAGAAGCCTTATATCCGTCGTCCGGAGTGACAGTGAGAGTTATCTTCGTACCTTCCGCAGCCTCCGTGTGGCTGGCGGTCACTACGCCGTGCGCGGATTCTTCTATGATAACGGAATACGTGGTCTGCTCGTCACAGGCAACCATTCCCACCATAATAAGAACCAGTATCACGACCAACATAAAGATACCAACTCTTTTTTTCATATAGTGATCCTCCTATAATTTTTTTCGTCCTGATAGGGACGTAATTTCTTAATTTTCATTCTACTATTATACGTAGAAGGCAAAAAACCGTAACTTGAACTTAAAAAAGACATTTCAATTAAGAATCCGCACTCTCAATGTGCCGGAAACCTAGATTTTAAGTCTACTTGAACGTTCAAGTTAATAAAAGGAACGGAGTTACTTGCAAGATTATTATAACCCCTCCCCCTGCCTATGTCAATAGGCAATTTTGTGAAATATCGACGGTTTCGAGAAAAATTCGTCTCTATAAATATGTTACGATAAGAAAAAAAACTCCGTCGAAAAGCATTCGACGGAGCTCTGATATTCCATAGGAACTATCGTGGTTATTTAAGGACTATATCAAGTTCTTTATCTTTGACGGAGAGTGCGTTTTGGTCGAGAGCCAGGGCGACTTTATCGCCTACTTCCGCTTCTTCCGTAAGGAGGACGTTGAGCAGGATATCGCCGACTGCAATCTTGGCGAATTTTTCGCGACCGTAGTCGAGGATTTCTTTGACTTCTCCCATAAGAGAGCCGAGGACGTCTTCTTCGGATTTGACTACCGCGATATCGCGTGCATCCGCTATGTAAGAGAGGGCTTCTTTGAATATCTTGTTACCCTTGCCCGCGAAAAGCTTGGAGGCGACGTCGTCGATGGATGGGATGAGGCTTTCACCGATCTTGATGTAGAAGTTATATCTACGGCGACCGTTCTCGTCCTTTTCTTTAAGTTTGACGAAATATCCGTCCATAACGTTGAGGGTAGCCAGCGGGCTGATTACGGATTCACCGTTGAGCGCGATCTTCTTGGCGTCCAGAGTAAATTTCACGGACTTACCTACTTCCAGACCGTCGGCGTTGTCGACGAGGACGAAGTAAGTGACGTCGGAGGAAGACAGTCTGACGAGGTACTTGCCGTGAATCTCTTCGATTTCTTCTACGAGGGCTTCGCATTCGCCTTCTCCTAAGATGATGGCGTCATTGGGGACGTTAAGTTCATAATTACCGTCCGCGACTTGATTCTTGAGGGCTTCGGGGAGCACGTATTTTTGTCCGGCAAAAGACATCTCGCCTTCTGCGACGGAAGCGTCGAATACGTTTTCTTTAGGCACTCTCATCTTAATGCTGAGCTCGGACGCTTTATCGAAGACGTGGATATTACGCTTATTGATGGCGATATCGATGACGTCGCCGCTGCGGACGGAGCAATCTCCCGTAATCTTGACGGTGAATGATCCCTTCTCGTCGGACACGTTGTCCACGTTGAAGTTACAATAAAGAATGGTCTCTCCGCCGAGAGCTTCCACGACGTCGACGACAGCGCGGGCTTTTTGCCACTCGGAGGCATCCATGGATTCGTTATAGAGCTCTATGTCGTCGGGGCGGACGCCGAGCACTATGGGGTGCTGACCGTTCATATATTTAACCAAAATTCTGTTGGCGAGAGTATAATCCATAACGATATCGGTACCGCAATCCAGATTGAAGGAGACTTCGGAGCCGTTCTTGGTAATCGTGCCGTCGAAGAAGTTCATCTGAGGAGTGCCGATGAAGCAGGCGACGAATACGTTGCCGGGGTATTTATAGAGGTCTTGAGGGGTATCGATCTGTTGAACGAAACCGTCTTTCATAACGACTATACGGGTACCCATGGTCATGGCTTCTACCTGGTCGTGGGTGACGTAGATGAACGTGGTCTGGAGTCTGTTGTGGAGACGGGTTATCTCCGCTCTCATAGCGGCACGGAGCTTGGCGTCCAAGTTGCTGAGAGGCTCGTCCAGAAGGAAGACCTTAGGGTTACGGACGATGGCTCTGCCGAGCGCGACTCTCTGGCGCTGACCGCCGGAAAGAGCTTTAGGTTTACGATCCAGATATTCGGTGATGCCGAGGATCTTGGCGGCTTCACGGACTTTGACGTCGATTTCGTCCTTTTTGACCTTGGCTATCTTCAAGCTGAACGCCATATTTTCATAGACCGTCATATGAGGATAAAGAGCGTAGTTTTGGAAAACCATCGCGATGTTGCGATCTTTGGGTTCATAATCGTTGACAAGCTCTCCGTCGATGTAAAGTTCTCCGGCGGTTATTTCTTCGAGACCGGCAATCATTCTGAGGGTAGTGGACTTACCGCAACCGGAGGGACCGACGAAAACGATGAATTCTTTATCGTCGATATCCATGCAAAAGTCATTGACTGCTTTTACCTTAGAACCGTTCTTGCTTTTACCGTCGTAAACTTTGTAGATGTGCTTTAGTGATAAGTTAGACATAATACGCTCCTATCGTAAGTATTATTTATTTTGAGCAAGGTGCGTTGCTTGCGCCGATATACTATATATAATTATAAGCGACAAGTATCCTCATATTACTCTATATTAATTGTACCCCAAAAACGAACAATGTCAATAGGAAATTTTCGTTTAATTTTTGGTTTTGTTCACTTAATTTTTGAATGGTCGAGAAAAAAGGGGAAAATTACGAAAAAAATTAAGATTAAAACAAAAAAACGCTCTGTCGGCGTTTTTTAGGTTATGACGATTAATAAATCGGAACGAAATATTTTTCGATTTTTTATTTGTATATTAATATTAGAGATTATCGTTTTCTTTATTGGCGAAGCCTTTTCCGATAACTTCGGAGACTCTTTCTACGTATGCGAAGGCTCTCTCGTCGACTTCTCTGATAATTTTTTTCGCATTGACCAGCTGACGTTTTTCCACTACGCAGATGACCATCGTTTTGTCGGTATGGCTATAACCGCCGACGACTTTTAACATAGTCGTGCCGTGTCTCAATTTATCGCGGAGCTCTTTTGCCATTTCTTCGGGTTTATCGGTAGTGATTTCCAACTCGTAAGCCGAAGAGTATCCTTTGAAGACGAATTCTTGGACAATCTCGGAGATGAATATCGCGGAAACGGAATAGACGAACATATTGAAAGCAGCCGTAAGGTCGGACCCGTTGAGGTAATAGACGGCGACGGATGCGATGGCTACTATTACTATATTGAAATAAAGTATGGCACGGATGCCCTCCGTAGCGGATCTTTTCGCAAACTTTCTTAAAATCATACCTACGATATCGCTGCCGCCCGTCGATCCTCCTATAGAGAGCATAAGCGGTAGAGACAGCCCCTGAATGGCACCGCCCGCCAATGTATAGACGACGCGATTGGCGCCGTCGCCTCCGCCGAGGTAAGTGCCGATAATCGTAGCGAGATCCGTGGCTCTGAGTATAAGCATCATTCCTACGACGAAGAAAACGAAGAGGAGCGTTTTTACGGCGAATTGTTTCGTATAACGGATGAAGCAATATATGATTATGGGGATATTGATCGCGAGCACCCAAATACCTGCGGAAAGGTACCAATTACCTCCCGACACGAGCATATCTATAATGATGGCAATTCCCGTGGCTCCTCCTATAATGGACCCGGAGGGGATGAGGAGTATCTCTAGCGGAAAAGCCGTCAAGAATGCGGATACGAATATAACCGCTACCGTTTTCAGTTCACTTAATATCGCCGTGTTTTTCATATTTATAGCCTCGGTTGAATTTAGGACGAGAGAAGACGTCGTACGTACTTTTCACGAAAGTAAACGCACTGTCGTCGTGCTTATTGATGATTCTTTTCAGTAAATACGCCTGTCTATACTGGACGATGACGAGGAGTATCTTTTTTCCTTCGCTAAGGTTGCTATCGTCGTCGTAGACGTCTATGACGGTCACTCCGCGCTTAAAGGTAGAGAGAATCTCTTCTTTCATCGGCTCGGGATTGGTCGTGACGATCATATATTTCTTGGGGTGGTCTATTCCTCTGCCGAGCATACCCATACATGCGCCGCCCACCATAACGTAAGCTAGGCTGTAGAGCACGATGAATACCGACTGGTGCTTAAAGAATATTACGAGAATACATCCGAGAGTAACCGTGCAGATATTACATATCATAATAATGGTCGAGAGGTCTATCTCGGGCTTATACTTACCTACTATTCTGCCGATGATCTCCGTCCCGCCGTTGCTGCCGTTGACCTGAGAGGCGATGTGCATGGACGTGCCGATGAAAACGCCGCCTATAATCGTAGCCATAACGGGAGACGATTGAAAGACCAACTCGTCGGGGAGAATTCTCAAGACCAGAGTACACACGACGGTGGCAAAAATCGTTTTGAACGTAAAATCTCCGCGCAATAAAATTATGGCGGCTATAAGGAGAGGGACATTGATACAGAGATAAATAATCGAATAATGGACGTCGGGCAAAAAGTAATAGACGGTAGTCGCGACTCCCGTAAAACCGCCCGGGACGAAGTTGTTGGGGTTGACGAAAATGTGAACGGAAAGAGCATTGAGGGTACCCGCAATGGCTACAATAAAATACTCATAAAGTTTTTTCAAAACTTTTTTCATCCGAATATCCCTGACGCCCAATATGGCGACGATGATAATGATATAACAACGGCGTTACATAATCAAGCGAATAAAATCAATCCGAAAAAAATGTTTTTTTCGTTTGCATATAAATAGAGGAGATTTAGATTACTTATCCGAAGAATATCTATATGCTATCCTGCAAGCCCTTTTATACGCCTCGGTGAAATACAATTCCGTACTCATCGCGGAATATACGTCGTTGTCCCTTCTGCCCGGTTTCGAGAGGACGTTGAGTTCGAAATTAAGAATATCCTGAGGGGCGGATTTCTTCAGACGTTCCACGTTGTAATTCCAATCGGCGACGCCGTCGTACGGGAGGAGGTGGAGATCGTCCGTCCAAAAAATCTTACCGTCGAATCGGCTTATGCCTAGATTGTCGTTGAGATGGGTCATTATGAGTCGGTCGCCGAACTTCTTCAATAAATCCATTGAGTGATTGTAGCACATTTCGTGTCCGGAGTCCCAACAATATCCGACGTGAGGCTTATCTGCATATCTGTCGAGAAGTGCGAAGAGATATTCTTCTCCTTCGGTGTTTTCAAAAGCGATTTTTACGCCGTAATTTTCCGCGAGAGCGACCACTCTGTCGTAATTGTTGAAACGTAATTCCGACTCGTCGAATCGATAATCGAATCCTATCCAGGCGTGGAGCACCATAACGGGGACGTCGAGGTCGCGGCACGTCTCGAGCACGGAAACGATTTCTTCCGTAGCGGTCAGGGCGCGTTCTCCCGTCGACCACATATCGGCGGCGCCTCTATAAGGAGCGTGCATTGATTGAATTTCCAGTCCGCAATCTCTCGCTGCCGATATTACTTCCGCCAAATCGATTCCGTCTCTATACTCGGGAGAGACGGCGTCGAAGCCGACTTTCTTAACTATTTTTACTATTTCCGACATTTCCGTCGAAGATGAGCCGAATACCGAAATTCCGATTTTTTGTTTCCACATAATCGATTCTCCTATAAAAATATTGATATAATAAAAGGTTTTCTTAGAAAGAGATATTCATTTCTTTCATTTTTTCACGGATGATTTTATAAGCCGTCTCGGGGTCGGAAACGTCTAGGACAGACTCTTCGAACGGACATATGCCGTCGCCGCTACGATTGGAAATATTGTCGACGAGGTCGTCGTATTCCACGATAACGGAATTTTGTTTCAAAACTTCGAGAGCGGCTCTACCGATGACGGGGGCGTAGAGAGCCTTAACTCCGAGCAAGACGTAAAGGAACGCCGTCGCTTTGCCTACCACCTTGTCGGCGGCGGAAAAACCGTTATAATTTTCTTGACTTTCCACTCTCGCCACGAGCGGAGCGATGCCTCTGCGTACCGAGGTATAGACGTGATCTCCGCGGCAAATTACGCAGGTATATTCGCAAGAAAGCATTATTTCTTTTGCTCTGATAAGGTCTTTCATTTACTTAATTTTTTTACGAAGTCGGACATCATTTCGCTGATTTTGATGTTCTGAGGACAGACTGCTTCGCAAGAACGACATCCGAGGCACGCGGAAGGTTTTTTATCGTCGGGAAGGGCTCCTATTGCCATCGGAGCCAAAAATCCGCCGCCCGAATAAGAGTGCTCGTTGTACAATTCTATGAGCGAGGGGATATCGAGACTCATCGGGCAGTGCGACGTGCAATAACGGCATCCGGTGCAAGGAAGGGTGCTCTCGGCTGTCATCCGCTTGGCGACATCGAAGAGGACGGCTCTTTCTTCTTCCGTCAGCGGACAATCGGACTCGTAAATCGCTATATTCTGTTTCAACTGTTCCGTATTTGACATTCCCGACAGAGTTACCGTGACCTCGGGGACTGACTGCAAAAAGCGAAACGCCCATTCTACTACCGTCGCGCTAGGGCGAATTGCCTTAAGCGTATCGACATATTCGGGAGCCAATGAAGCGAGCTTGCCGCCGCGGACGGGTTCCATTACCCATACGGGGATATTCCTCTCCTTGAGCAGTTCTACTTTCGCTCGGGCGTTTTGCATTTTCCAATCGAGCCAATTGAGCTGAATCTGGCAAAACTCCATGTCTTTGCCGTATGCGTCCAGGAAGCGTTTCATCGTATCCAGGGTGCCGTGCGTGGAAAAGCCGAGATGACGGATACGACCGTTGTTCTTCTGCTTAATCAAATAATCGTAGATACCGTACTTGGGGGCCAGATAGGCGTCGATGTTCAATTCGCACACGTTGTGGAAGAGATAAAAATCGAAGTATTCCACGCCGCATTTTTTAAGCTGGGCTTCGAATATTTCTTCTACCTTATCCATATTATCGAGGTCGTATCCGGGGAACTTAGAAGCAAGATAAAAACTGTCTCGGGGATATTCTCCGAGGACTTCTCCCATCACCGTCTCGGAATTACCGTTATGATATCCCCAGGCGGTGTCGAAATAATTGACGCCCTTATCTAAGGCGTACGCAACCATTTCTCGGACGGCGTTTTTATCTATCGCGTCATAATTGCCGTCGCATACGGGAAGACGCATACATCCCATACCGAGTGCGGACAACTTCAAATTTTGAAAATCCTTATAAATCATAATGTATTCTCTCCTTAATTAATATCGGGGGAATTTTATTCTTTGTCTAAAGCGCAGTATCGTGGTCGATATGTTGCTCCGCAACGAGATATTTGCTCGCTTCGCCAGCAATCGATATATGCTCATTATATTTGCATTCGATATGTTGCTCTGCAACGAAAATATATCGTAGTTATCAACTTATTGATTACTTCCTTTCACTGTTGTGATCGAAGCGATCAATCTTCTTCTAATTGAACCGCATTTATTACGTAAATCATTGTAAGTAGCATCCGTTATTTTACCTTTTCTTAAAATCAGTTCAAGCCAATATTCCGTTTCCGAGCATTCTTTCAAAGAAATTTCGAGCTTGCTAATAAAATCAGCTTTACTCTGTGCGTATTTCGCTTCGTGCACATTAGCACCGATTGACGATGAAGAACGCACTATTTGGTTTACATAAACAGGGCACCCTTTTATTTTATCGCACAAGTCGGAAATTTGGATAGCAAATTCAATTGAGTCTTCTCGAAGTTGATTCTTGTTGTCGGTCATTTGTATTGCTCCTTTTTTTAATATGCTGTTGCTCGTTTCGCAAGCACTCGATATTTTTCACATACAGCCTGACATGTTTTACCAAAATTCGTTTTGCCGTCAGGCGAAACATATCGAATCCTCACAGAGGATATATCGAGTCTCTTTGAGACATATAGAGCAACGCATAACGGTGCATATCGATGGAGTCGCACTCAATGCGTTGTCTATAACAGAAATATTATTTACTTCAAGTAAACGACGGTTTCGACGTGTCGGGTATTGGGGAACATATCGTAGGGGCGGACGGACGTCGGGGTGAAGTCGAGGGCGGCGACGTCGCGAGCGAGGGTCGCGGGATTACAGGATATATAGACTATTTCGTCAATCTTGTCGGCATTGGCGTTGATTGTCGCGACTACTTCGGAAGACAGCCCTTTCCTCGGCGGATCGAGAAGTAAAACAACCCTACCCGATTCCTTGACCGAGTCTAAGACGTCGGGTAGAATCCGTGCGGTATCTCCCAAACGGAACTCGCCGTCTATACCCAGCTCTCGATAGAGTCTCTTACCGTCTTCCACTGCCGACGGAATTATCTCGATATTGACAATAGGGTTACCGTTACGCGCTATTATGGCACCCAAAACGCCTATTCCTGCATATGCGTCTATTACTACGGCATCGGGATAGGAAGATATGACGGATATGACGTCGGTTAAAATTCTCTCCGCGATCGGAATATTGATCTGCATAAAAGAATACGGGCTGACCGGGAAATCCACGCCGAGGAGAGAGCCCTTAAGTTCCTCTCCGTAGAGGCGTATCAGACGGTCTCCGAAGATAACGTTGGTGTCCGATTTATTTACGGACAAGTACAGCGTAAAACGCGGAAAAACACTTTTAAGAGCGTCGACGAGATAATCGCGATGCGGGACGGAGTCGCCGTTGACGACAAGCGTTACGGACAGACCGTCCTTAAGTTGTCTGGCGACGAGATGTCTTAAAAGTCCCTTTTTGTTATCGTCGGTGTAAGCCGTCAGGTTGAACTTCTCCGCATAGTCAAGCATTATCGATATAAGTTGTTCTGCCCAGTCTCCGTTGAGAAAGCACTTACGGGTAGAGACGACTTTATGAGTCCCCTCTCTGTAGAATCCGAGGCTGACTCGCCCTAGAGTCGTGCCGAAGGGAATGGAGAGTTTATTGCGATAACCGTATTCTTCCGACGGGACGACCTCTTCCGCCGTCACTCCGTCGGGGAGGCTCTTCTCGAGGAGCTTGTCGACGTTGGCTCTCTTCAGTTTTAATTGCTCGGAATATTCCAGATGAAGAAGACCGCATCCGCCGCAACGGGGAAAGCGGGTACAGACGGGCTTACGTCTATAAGGAGACGGCTCGATCACCTCTATGAGGGTGGCGTAGGCGTAGTTTCTTTTAACGTGGTCTATACGAACTTTGACCAGCTCGCCTTTAATCGCGTACGAGACGAAAATCACGAAGCCGTCCTTTTTGATGACGCCCTCTTCTCCCATTCCGTAATTATCCACTCTCTCCGTGAGGAGCATACCTTGTATCGGTCTGAAATCTTCCATACGAATATGATATCATCGAAGGGCTCAAAACACAAGTTTTTTTAATAATCGCACCGTCGTACTTGACGCACAAACGAAAAACTCGACGTTAAGGGAACCTAACGGCGCACAACGGTTATTGCTATAGGCGGCAGAGAGGATTTTAGGGGGATAACGTTGTGGATAACTCGGCATTTTGTGGATAACTCGCCGTAAATTCTGTGGATAACTCACAAAATCCGCTATAATATTACAAATATCGTTTTACTTTTCGGTCGTAGTGGCGGCAAAAAAATCCGACCACAACATATGGTAGGTTAAAAAAAATATTTTTCGATTTTAAAAATAATTTTGAAATAAAAATTAAACTAAAAAATTCTGTTGTGATATAATCTTATATACCGCGCTCGAAACGGATTAAGTTATTTCTAAGGATTATTATGCAGGACGACCAAACCTCTAACAAGTTAATCATAATGTTTGTCTTAGACAAGCTGTCGATGCCCATTCAAGAGGACGTCCTTATCGAAATGTGCTGTTACGACAACAATTGGATAACGTATCCGATGTTTGCCAAGCAGACCATTCTCGACCTGGAAAAGAGCGGGTTCATCAATCGTTTCGGGGCGAGTAACGGCAACTATATGCTGTCTCTTACGGAAGACGGTTCTACGTGTCTGGGGCACTTCTTCAAGAACATTCATAAGTCGCTCAGAGACGACATAACGGATTTCATATCCGAAAACGCCATCAAATACAAGAAAAAACAAGAGTTTTTCTCTGATTACAAAAAGAATCCCGACAGCTCGTACACTGTTACGCTGAAAATCAACGAAGTCAACAAAACCATAATGGAGCTAAATCTGAAAGTTCCGTCGAGGCAACTCGCATACAAGATATACGAGAGCTGGGGAGATAAAGCCATAGACGCGTACAAGTCTATATACGATCTGCTTCTCAACGTATAACAAGCAATTAAGGACGGGCGCTCCGATAAGGGCGTCCGTTTTCGTTCACAAAAAAACTCTCGCGTCGATTATACGCGAGAGTTTTTTATCCTTAATAATATAGATATTATTCTACGGAATAGATAACGGAGAGGATATAGGGATTGTTGCAATCCATATCGAAGTTGCCGTAGCCGACGATATTAAAATTGCCGTTGCCGTCCGCAACCACGCCTGCGTATCCGCCGACGTCTTTAGGGTTGTATTCGTGATTGAAAATAACGTTTTTACCCTTAACGATATCGTTGTCGGGGTCGTCGTCCAAGAAGGCTCTGATATCCGCATACTCTCCTACCCAGCCTATCCAGCCGCTGGGGGAATAATTATTGCCGTCCTTATACATACCTCTGAAAGAAACGAGGAGTTTTCCGGTCTTGACGTCGTATTCCGCCTTATGTCTCTCGCCCGTAATTTCGTTGAAGAGTTCTTTAGGCTCGGACCAAGTGAGACCTTCGTCGGTGGATATCGCGCCGTAGGAATTGCTCTTATGAGCATTGGCGCGGGCAAGAAGCATCAATTCCGATCCGTCGGGGCTGCGGAGCATTTCCACTTCGCACAGATTGGCGGATTTTTCTATCTCTCTCCACCGAGAAAGATACGGCTCGGGTTTAGACCACTGTTGATTACCGTTTTCGTCAAAGGTAAGATACGTCTTATAATTGATGAAATCGTAATTGTGGTATACACCCATCCACTTATCGATATAATTGCCGTCGGAGTCTTTTAAGTGGGTAAGGCTCGCCATTGCGACGATTGCTTTATGATAATCGCCGAGAGTATCCTCGTCGCCTACGTATTCGTCATAGAAGTACTGAAATTCCGAAAAAGTCTCGCACTCGTCGGTGGAGATGGACGTACAGAAACCGCCTCCGTCCTTGCCCCAGCCGGGGACTCCCGTAATCAGGATATATTTTCTACTTCCGTCCTGAAAATCCAAGCCGTATATAGTGGGGGTCTCGTTGGAGTTTTCCCAACTGGAGGGAGTAGTCAAATCTTCCGACCAGGTTCTGCCGAAGTCGGAGGACTTTTTCATCTTCAGCGCGCCTTTTCCGTGACCCTTGACATAGAAGCAATAAATATCGCCGTCGGTCGTCATAACCGTATCGGAGTGACCGAAATATTGGTCGTCGTCCTTGTCGACGACGGACTTATCGTCCTCGGAAATCTCGTCTACGGGCAGCGAATAAATCGAGTCGGGCATTTCGAACTCGTATTTTTTGACACAACCTACGAGAAGCAGCGGGAACAGAAGAACGATCGATACTGCGTAAAGTAATTTGTTTTTCATTTTATTGCCTCCTTAAAGTCCTCTTCGGACCAAATTTCAATACCCAGTTTTTTTGCCTTTTCCAGTTTCGAACCGGCTTCTCCTCCGGCGATAACCAGATTGACGCTCTTGGTAACGGACTCCGAGACCGTGCCTCCGAGACTCTTGATAATCTCTTGAGCTTTACTTCTCTTATAGGAAGCAAGCGTGCCCGTGAGGACGACGTTCTTACCCGAAAAGACACCTTTCGAAACGGTCTCTTTCTCTTCGAATCGGATACCTTTTTTAATCAGCGCGTCCACTGTCGCGGCATTATCGGGGGAGGCAAAGAAGTCTATGACGCCGTTGGCCATAACGTCGCCGAAATCGGGCAGAGCGATTAATTCCATATACGAGGCTCGTCTGACGTCGTCGAGGGTACGGAAGGTATCTGCCATCACTTCGGCGGTCTTCTTTCCGATGTTTGGGATACCTATTGCGAATAAAAAGCGTGCCAATGTGGTGTTTTTCGATTTTTGTATACTCTCGACAAGGTTGTTTGCCTTCTTTTCTTTGAAGCCGTCCAGAGTCAACAAGAGGTCTGCGGTGAGGTCGTAAAGCGCGTCGGGAGTTTTGACTCCCAGCTCGGCGTGGAGCTGCTCGCAAGTTTTCTCTGATAGGCCTTCTATATCCATACACGGACGGGAGGCGAAGTGTGACAATCTGGATATGATGCTGGGGGCGCAGGCGTCTTTGTTTTCACAATATAAAAAGGCTCCTTTTTTTACGACGGTACCGCCGCATTCCGGGCATATCGACGGAGGGGTAATTTCGATACTGGACTCGGATGTGGTCGCCACTCCCGTTATCTCGGGGATAACGTCGTTGCTTCTTCTGATGAAGACTCTATCTCCGATTTTCACGCCCTTTTTCTTAATATCGTCTATATTGTTGAGAGTGGCGTGCCTTACGGTGACGCCCATAAGGTCTACGGGAGTGAGTTCCGCTATAGGATTAAGTTTTCCGGTACGAGACACCTGCCAGATAACGTTCTCGAGGACGGTGGTCGTCTCTTCCGCTTTATACTTATAGGCTATCGCCCAGCGGGGGAACTTGTCGGTGAAGCCGAGCTCTTCTCTTATCGACATATCGTCGATTTTGACTACGGCTCCGTCTATCAAAAAGTCGAGCGACGGGCGAAGTTCTTCTATCTCGTCGAGGGCTCTTTTCACGTCGGTTATATTGTCCGCCACCGCGAAAAAATCGTCGGTAAGGAACCCCCAGCTCTTAAGGAGGTCTCTTACTTCCGTCTGACGTCGCACTTCCGTGCCGTCTATATATCCTATATTATAAGCCATGAAGTCGAGATTGCGCGACGCGGTAACGGCGGGATCGAGATTGCGGATGGCGCCTGCGACGCCGTTGCGGGCGTTTTTTAGCGGGACGACACCGTCTCGGGCGTTGTAAGCTTTAAGCTCCGAGAGCCTCATCAAGCCTTCTCCCTGCACTTCCACTTCTCTCTTAAAAGGAATGGAGAGGGGCACCGTACGGATTGTCTTGATCTGTTCCGTAACGTCTTCTCCTTGTATTCCGTCTCCTCTGGTGGCTCCGGTGACGAGGTAACCGTCTCTATATGTCAGAGAGAGAGTCAGACCGTCGAATTTTTTTTCCACCGTCATACGCGGGACATAGCCGACGGCTTTTTCTATTCTGGCGAAAAAGTTTTCTATACCTTCCGTCGTCTGGGATTTATCCAGAGAATAGAGTCTGAGGCGATGTTTATATTCGGCGAATTCCGTCAAAACTTTATCGCCGACTCTCTTGGTCGGGGAGTCGGGAAGGACAATCGCCAGCTCGTCTTCCAGCCTTAAAAGCTCGTCGTAGAGGGCATCGTACTCCTTGTCGGAGACGGTGGGAGCGTCGAGGGTGTAATATTCGTAAGCGTAGCGATTGAGATCGGCTACGAGGCGAGCCATTCTGTCTATATCTTTCATATATCTCCTATTTAACGGTCAAAGGCGCCGTAGAGAGGACGAATTTTTTTATTCCCGCGTCCTTAAACAGGACCGACACGGTATCGTCCACCACGACGATGACGGTACCTTCACCGTATCTGGGGTGAGTGACGCAGGCCCCCGAAACGAATTTTTTCAGGTCGGAAGAGGACTTTTTCAGGGGAGCGGACTGAGAAACGGTCTTCATCGAAGGCTCCGTGGCGGTGACGTATGGGGAATAACTTCTCGGTCTAATCGTAGAAGACAACTTTGGGGCGGAGCGTTGTTCTTTTTTACCGCCTTGAGCTTCCTCTATGAATCTGGAGGGCAGGCTGGCTTTTACTCCGCCGAACATAAAGCGCTGGGTGGTGTAGGTTATGTAGAGTCTGTCCTTGGCTCTGGTAGCCGCGACGTACATCAAGCGGCGCTCTTCTTCTATGCCGTCTTCCTTTTCTCTGACGGTTTTCTGAGACGGGAGGATGTTTTCTTCGCAAGCGACGATAAAGACTACGGGGAACTCGAGACCTTTGACGGCGTGGATGGTAGCGAGCGTGACGAAGTTACCGTCCTCGACGTCGCCCTTGGACTGAAGGGTGCATGACGCGAGGAAGTCTTGCAGCACGGTGCCGCCGGTGCTCCTGACGTAGTCTCTGACGTAAGAGACTAGTTCTTGAATATTGAGCCAGCGGTTGTAATCCTCTTCTTTTTGTTTACCGTCTTTATCGAAAGTACGATACGCACTCTCGAAATCGACTTTTTCCACAAGATATTTGACGAAGTCGTCCAATCTCATATCGCGATTGGCTATGATAAGGTCGGACATAAGATCCGAGAAGGATTCAAGTTTCTTTTCCGCGGAGACGGGGACGCAGTCGTAGGAAGAAATATTATTGATTAATTCCATTAAATGCAAGCCGTTTTCCTTGGCGAAAGAGACCAATTTGTCTATAGTGGTCTCGCCGAGTCCGCGTCTGGGGAAATTAACGATACGTTCTACCGCTTCGTCGTCGTCGGGATTGACCAAAACTCTTAAATAGGCAAAGACGTCGAGGACTTCTTTTCTGTCGAAGAACTTAAATCCGCCGAACACTTTATAATCTATCTGAGAGGCGTAGAGTTTTTGTTCGAAATTACGAGTAATGGCATTGTTTCTGACCAAAATAGCAAAATCTTTATCTCTATAACCGTTATAATACTTGAGATTGCGTATGGTGGCGATGACTCTGTCCGCCTCTTCTCTCTCGTTGTAGCAGGATATATACTCGACTTTGGCACCGCCGTCGCGCTCGGTAAACAAAGTCTTGGCGTAACGAGTCGCGTTATGCTTGATGACGTTGTTGGCTACGTCCAAAATTTGGGAGGTGGAGCGGTAGTTTTGTTCCAGCTTAAACACGTGAGCGTCGGGATAATCCTTGTCGAAGTTGAGGATATTCTCGATTTTGGCACCTCTCCAGGCGTAAATGGACTGGTCGTCGTCGCCTACGACGAAGAGATTACGGCGCTTGGAGGCGAGTTTTTTGATAATTCTAATCTGAATTTCGTTGGTGTCCTGAAATTCGTCGACGTGAATATATTTGAGTTTGTTTTGATAATATTCGAGAGCTTCGGGATGATTTTCAAACAATTCGGCTACTTTGATAAGCAAGTCGTCGAAGTCGAGGGCATTGGAGTTTTTCATCGACTCCTCGTATGCTTCGTAGACTTCTTGCATCTCTTCCGTACCGTCTTCGGACGGCATATCGGTCACGAAGTCTCGGGGAGAGATACACAGACTCTTGGCGTAAGAAATGATACCGAGGACGTCTTTACTTTCCGCGTCGATATGTTTTTCTCTCAAAATTCTTTTTACCACTCTGTCGGCGTCGTTTTCCGAATAAATGGAAAAGCTCGTCTTATATCCGAGTAAGCCTATATAGCGTCTCAATACGCTGGTACAGAAGCTGTGGATGGTGGAGACCCAGACGTCTTCGCCTCCGTCCGTCATATTGCGGATGCGTTCTTTCATCTCGTCGGCGGCTTTGTTGGTAAAAGTAACCGCTAGAATCTGATACGGAAGAGCCAATCCGGAATTGATGATATAAGCTATACGGTGGGTAAGCACGCGCGTTTTGCCGCTGCCTGCGCCTGCCAAAACGAGTACGGGACCTTCCGTGCATTGCACGGCTTCCTGCTGAACGGGATTAAGTTTTTGTAAAGTATAATCTTGCATGTAAATCAACCTTCCCAAACATCGGGTATCATGAGTTTTTGCGCCAGACGGATCGCATAAACGTCCGTCATCGATGCTATATAATCTACGACGAACACTTTAGGCTCGTCGCTGTTGACTCTGTAAGTGGCGGGGACTTCGTCGACGTGGGTGGAATAATAATCGTACAAGTACGTCAAAAGCCTCCTCGCTTTTTCTTCTTCTCCGCTGACTACGGGAGAGAAATACACTCTCTCGAACATAAAGCGATACAGTCTGTCCATAGCGGATTCCATATCGTCGGACAATCGGACCTCGGGCTTATTAAGGCTGTTGGATACGATATCGGTTACCAGAGTATCTATTCTGTCGGACTTGGAGCTGCCCAAGGTGGATACGACGTCGAGGGGGAGTTCCGTCTCGGACAAAATTCCGGCTTCTATGGCATCGTCTATATCGTGATTGAGATAAGCTATTCTGTCGGAGTAACTGACTATTTTACCTTCCAGCGTAGAGGGGTGCGTGGACAGTTTATGGTTAAGTATACCGTCTCTTACTTCCGCGGTCAAGTTGAGTCCCCTGCCGTTGTTTTCGAGTTTTTCCACCACTCTTAAGCTCTGCTCGTTGTGCTTAAAGCCTCCGCTGATCTCGTCGAGGACTTTTTCTCCTATATGTCCGAATGGCGTATGACCGAGGTCGTGTCCCAAAGCTATAGCCTCGGTGAGGTCCTCGTTGAGTCTCAAGCATCTCGAAATTGTACGAGCTATCTGGGTGACCTCGAGAGTATGAGTGAGACGAGTACGATAATGGTCACCCGACGGGGACAAGAAGACCTGAGTCTTATGTTTTAAGCGCCTAAAGGACTTACAGTGTATTATTCTGTCGCGGTCGCGCTGAAAATCAGTCCTGAGAGGACATTCCTTTTCGGGGACGCATCTACCCGCGGAGCCGTCGGAAGGGACCGCATACGGGGAGAGCCAGAGTTTTTCGTACCGTAAATATTCTTCTTTCACGTTCATAATTCAAAATAAAACGTACTGCCGCAGCCGGGCACGCTCTGTATGCCGTAGCGCGCTTTATGAGCCTCCAGAATCGTCTTGACTATGGCGAGACCTAGTCCGGTGCCCTTAGTCTGGCGCTTATTGGTCGCGGAGGATCTGTAGTAACGTTGCCACACTTTAATTTTATCTTCGTCGCTCATACCTTTTCCGGTATCTCTGACTTCGAATCTGACTTTTTGTTTCCCGGTCTTTTTTAGGGTGACTTCTATCAATTTGTCGTCGCCGGTGTAATTGACGGCGTTGGCGATAAGGTTATAGACGACCTGCTCGAGTCTTTTTTCGTCGCCGCGGACGGTCAAGCCTTCTTCTATATCGACGCGGACGTCGTAACCGTCGTTTTCTTCAAGATAACGAAAACTCTCCGCTACTCTGGATGTTAGAGCGGACATATCGACGTCGGACATATTCATAATGGCGGCGCCCGCCACCTCGATTTTCGACAAATCCAAAATATCCTGTACGAGCAGGGTCATTCTGTCGGCTTCGTCCACGATGATTTCGCAATGACGGTCGCGTTTTTCCTTATTATCGCCGGATACTTCCTTAATCATCTCGGCGTACGCTTTGATTATGGTAAGCGGAGTACGGAGGTCGTGGGAGACGTTGGCTAAAAAGTCTCTTCTTAAGGAGTCGGTCTCGAAGAGCTTCTCGTTCATAAAAGCGAGGCTCTCGGAAAGCTCGTCTATCTCGGTGTAACCTTTTATGTTAAAATCGACGTTTTTTTCGCCGTCGGCGACTCTTTTGGCTACTATCGTCAGCTTATTGATCGGCTTGGAGAGCATATAAGAGACGATGACGGATATAACGGCGCACAACACGATAGAGGCGAGCGTTATGTAGAACATCAGCATAATGACGCTGTCCATACGCACGTAATCCTTATAATACGCGTGAAAAGCGTCGCTGTCCGATCTCATGAAGATTGCCACCGCGACCCAAAAGACGATAAATATCGTAATGATGACTATCATAAAACTTATCAATATGCGAGTGTTCATACTGCGCATATCGATAGTTTTGTCACGCTTTTTCGGTTTTTGATTACTCGTTGATTTCAAATTTATACCCCATTCCCCTCATGGTGACTATAAGGTCTCTGTATTCTTTTAAGTTGCCGCGGAGCATTTTGATATGGGTATCCACGGTACGGTCCTCTCCGAGGTACTCGTAGCTCCAGACGTCTTTTAAGAGGGTCTCTCTTGAGACCGCGATGCCTTGATGCTCGATAAGGTACTTGAGGAGCTCGAATTCTTTCGGGGTAAGGCGAGCTTTTTCTCCGTCGATGATGACGTTGCGCGCGGCGAAGTCGACTTCCAATCCGCGATAGACGAACGAGCTCTTGGCGGAAGACTTCTCGTTATAGCGACGGAGAACCGCTTCCACTCTCGCCATAAGCACTCTGGGGGAGAAAGGTTTTTCCTCGTAATCGTCTATACCCAGCTCGAACCCGAAGAGTTTATCGTACTCTTCGTTGCGCGCGGACAACATAATGATGGGGACGTTTTTTATCTTTTTAATCTCCTTAACTGCCGCGTAACCGTCCATCTTGGGCATCATTATATCCATAAGGACGATGTCGAAATCTTCCGATTTGACCGCGTCGATGGCTTCCAGACCGTTGGCGGCGGTTTTGACCTCGAAGCCGTCGAACTCGGCGTACTCGCGCACTACGTCGCGAATCATTTTTTCGTCGTCTACTATTAGAAGTTTACTCATTGTTTCCTCCGTTGAGTTGAAATATAAGTTACGGGGACGATTATTCCCGCTCGCTCACTATTTTATTTCATCGTCCTTGATTTTAACTTTAAGGCGATTGACGCCGTTGTCGATTCTGTTGATTATAGCCGAGACGAATTCCATCACCGAGAGAGCCATTATGCCTACGGATATAACCAGCCAGGTGGGGATGAGGTCGTAACGCGTGTAGATGTTGTAGATATTGAGATTTTCGGGAAGATACGGCGAAACGATTATAACGATAATCGCGGCTATAACGATAACCGTCATAACTATCACGCGGCGGGTATTGTACGGCTTACAGAGCATACAAGCCACTTCCGTGAAGATGACGAACATAACTATCATACATAGCGTCTTAAGCTCTGCTTCGGAGACTTTGAGTTCTCCTTCCATACTGAAAATCATAACGACCATAACGGCGAGAATGGTGGCTATGGCGCCGGGCATTATTTTTTTGAAGACGTTCTTTAAGAATCCGTCCTTGATACGGGCGTTGTTGGGTTCCAGCGCCATGAAGAACGAAGGAAGTCCGATAGAGAACAGCGCGACGAATGATATCTGAATGGGGTCGAGGGGGAAGGACTTGTTCCAGATGACCAATACGAGGCTGAAGAGGAGAGAGAACATCGTCTTCGTCAAAAAGAGCGTCGAAGATCTCTCGATATTGTTGATGACGCGTCTGCCTTCCGCGACGATGCTGGGCATGGATCCGAAGTCGCTGTCCAAGAGGACGACGTTGGCAATGCTTCTGGTGGCGTCGCTGCCGTTGGCCATGGCGACGGAGCAATCGGCTTCTTTCATGGCAAGGATATCGTTGATACCGTCTCCCGTCATCGCTACGGTGCGCCCCGCGGACTTAAATATGGAGACGAGGAGCTTTTTCTGAGCGGGATTGACTCTGCCGAAGACCGTATAATCGAGAGCTATGGCTCTTACTTCTTCGTCCGACATACCGTGAAGAGAAACGTATTTGTCGGCGTTGTCTATACCGACTCTTGACGCGATGACGGAAACGGTACGGGGATTGTCGCCCGAAATGACTCTGACGTCCACGCCCGAGTCCTTAAAGTACTTAATCGTATCCACGCAATTTTTCTTGATATTGTCCTCGATGACTATCAGCGCCACGGGGGAGTTGTCCTTAGGGATGATTTCCTTTTTGTTCTTCTTGTTATAAGCGAGCATCAGGCAACGATATCCGTTGTCCATATACTTGGAAATTTTATCGTTGAGAGTTTTCGTCATCTTGACGCCGACGTATTCCGGCGCGCCGATGACGTAGGTGCCGTCTTCGAACCCTACCGCGCTGCATTTTCTGTCCGAAGAAAACGGTATGTTGAATAAGGCTTTTAGGCTCTCCTTTTTTCCGAAATACGACTGCAGAGCTGTTGCGGTGGGGTTGTTTTCGTTAAGGACCGCCTGCATAGAAGATATGATTTTTTTTACGCTCTTTTCTTCCGTCTCGGAGAGGACGTCGACCTTCTTGACTAACATCGTTCCGTCGGTTATAGTGCCTGTTTTGTCTAAGCAAAGGAGATTGACTCTTGCCAGTCTCTCTATGGAATATAGCTCCTGAACCAGAGCTTTTTTCTTGGCGAGACGCATAATTCCGACCGCGAGAGCCACCGAAGTCAGTAGAAACATTCCCGAGGGAATCATTCCTATAATCGAGGTCGAAGTGGGGAAGACGGCGTTGCGATAAGCCTCGTATCGAACGGCGGAGTCTATATCGGAGAGCTCTCCGAGTACCGTCCACATATTATTGGCGTGCCCGAGTTCCGCAAGAGCGGCGGAGAAATTGGACAAAAAGGCTAAAAACCCGACGGGAATAATGATAATCGCGATGATTTTCATTATCAAATTGAGGGAGCGGATGAGTTCCGAGGGTTTGACTTTAATATTCTTAGCCTCTTTTGAGAGGGAGTTGATATAGCAATCGGAGGCTATCGCCGTGAGGCGGAGATTAATCTTACCGCTGACTACGAAACTGCCCGAGAGGCAAGTGTCGCTTTTACGTTTTTTAATCGCTTCCGATTCACCGGTAAGTAGGCTCTCGTTGACCTCCGCTTCACCGTCGGTCACGACGCCGTCCGCGCAGATCTGATTACCGGGAGAGAAAACGCATATATCGCCCAAGACCAAGTCGCCGACGGGGATATTCTTTTCTTCTCCGTCTCTTAGGACGGTAACGTCGGGCATTGAAATGAAAGTAAGTTTATCGACGGTGATTTTCGCTCTGATTTCCTGTACTATACCTATGAGCCAGTTACACGTTATGATGACGATGAAGCCCATATTCTTGACGTCGGTGAAACTTTCCGCGACCGAAACCATCCAAACAAAAACCAGCACGCACAGCAAGTTGAAGAACGTGAACGTGTTGCTGACGAAAATCTGACCGTAAGATCTGGTGGAAGTATTGGTGATTTTATTGACCGCGCCGTGGGATACTCTTTCTTCTACCTGACTAGCGGTAAGACCGACCGCGGGGTCGGCTTCGGTATACTTAAAAATTTTTTTACGCGTTTTGCGTTTATCTTTCATTCTCAGAAGTCCCGATTACTAAAGAATTATATTTTAGTATAAAATATTTAATCGGTCGTGTCAATATAAAAGTCTATCGCTTGCTAACGAAAAATTAATCTGATATAATCGAATTATGACCGATTACAACCGTTTATTCGAAAAAGAATGTGAAAATTCACAAGAAAAAACTCTTCTTCTGCACGTATGCTGCGCGCCGTGTCTTGCTTCCGCAATAGAAAGAGTCGCCGAAAAATTTCGAGTTACGCTCTTCTATTACAACCCGAACATCCGTCCCGTATCGGAATACGAAAAGAGGTACGACGAGATAGGCAAGCTCCTAAGCGGACTGAATCTTAAGCATATCGAAATAATCGACGGAGAGTACGATCAAGCTCGATTCGACCGCTTTTTAATACCGAAAAAGGATGAACGAGAAGGCGGCTCCAGATGCGACGATTGTATAGCGGAACGATTGATAGTAACTGCAGAAAACGCAAGGAAAAACCGCTTCGATTACTTCTGCACGACTTTGACGTCGAGTCCTCACAAGAACGCGGAATACATCAATACCGTAGGGTACGAACTGTCCGGAGAGGGATGTCTGTGGTTATCGTCGGACTTCAAAAAAAGAGACGGCGTACTCCGTAGTCGAGAGTTATGCTCCTTATACGGAATATACCGTCAAAATTACTGCGGTTGCACTCCGAGGAAAGACTCGGAAAACTAACTCGGAATATTTATCTAGATAATTTTATACGTTTTTACCCGCGTCGTAGGCTTGTTTCATGGCTTCCGTCGCGCGCACGGTTCCCTTTTCATATACGCCCGTTCCGTATATGACGCCCTTCTCTATCGCGCCCTCCACGCAATCCGCATATCCGCGGAAGCACGCCAGAGTGGTCTCGGCGGAGGCTCTTTCCTCGTCGGCGCAAGTGACTATGTAATAGAATTCCTTATCTCTGACTTCCAGCCATCTTGCTACCGTCCTGTCGATGAGAGCCTTAAGCTGAGCGTCTATCGAATAAAAATATACGGGGCTAGCCAAAACGATGACGTCGGCGTCGATCATTTTTTGTAAAACTTCCGCCATATCGTCTTTTATCGCGCACTCTCCGTTATGGTCGGCGCAATAATAACAACCCAGGCAATATCCGATATTCTTTTCCGCGACGCGGATTTTTTCGACTTCGTTACCCGCTTCCGCGGCGCCTCTTAAAAACTCGTCGCACAGGATGTCCGAGTTGCCGTTTTTTCTGGGACTTCCGGATAAAATCAAAACTTTTTTCATAATAACTCCTAAAATCTACCAATTTTTCTTTTCTTGTCTGTGGTCGTCGTTGTGCTTGCGCTCTTCTACCATTTTTGCGAACCATTCCACCATCGCGGGGTCGGTATGCGCGAAAAACGAGCTCTGTTTTCTGTCCAGCGTCGCTATTGCCTCCATATCCTCGTCGGACAGTTCGAAGTCGAAGACGTCGAAATTCTCTATCATACGTTCTTTGTGAACGGACTTGGGTATAACGACGACGTCGCGTTGAAGCGCCCATCGTAACATTACCTGAGCGGAAGTTTTTCCGTACTTTTTTCCTATTTCCGCTAGGACCTTTTCGTCGAACAATCCGTTGCGACCTTCTCCGAACGGTGCCCAGGCTTCATGGACGACACCGTACTTATTCATCCATTCTCTAGCGACGATTTGCTGATTGTGAGGATGGGTTTCGACCTGATTGACCATCGGTTTAATTCGCGCGAAATTAGATATATCGACCAATCTGTCGGGATAGAAGTTGCTTACGCCTATGGCGCGGATTCTACCCTCGTCGTACATTTCTTCCAGCGCTCTCCAGGCGCCGTAGACGTCCGAAAAAGGTTGATGAAGCAGGACCAGATCTATATAGTCGGTCTTGAGCTTTTTCAAAGACGACTCTACCGAAGCGCGGGCGGACTCGTATCCGTAATGCTCTACCCAAACCTTGGTCGTGAGGAAAATATCTTCTCTATCGACGTCGGACTTCTCGATGGCGGAGCCGACCTCTTCCTCGTTAAAATAGCTCTGCGCGGTATCTATGTGGCGATATCCTACTTCCAGCGCGTCCGAGACGCACCGTTCGCACTCGTCTCGAGATATCTGATAGACTCCGTAGCCGAGCATAGGCATTTTCACGCCATTGTATAACTCTATATATTTCATACGAAACTCCTATTATACACAAAAAGCCCGCTTTTCCACGGGCTTTTTCATGACAATAGTATTAGATATTGAGCAGACGGAAAATTCTGCCGTGGAGAATCATAGAAATCAAATCGAGGACCCAAACAAGCCATCCGCTGAAGATACGAATGATACCGGCGACGAGTTTGCCTTCCTGTAATCTGGTTATGACGCCGAGTACCCAGGCGGTAACGGGGATGATAGCGAGAATGATGTTAAGAAGTCTCGATTTAATTCCCAAATAATCTTTTCTTGATGCTTTTGCCATAAATAAACCTCCGTGAATTTTATCATTAAATGATATTTAGATTAAATATATTTTAGCACATAATAACGGAATTGTAAATAGCGCTTTTTGTTTAATTATAATTAATCGTCCGAGAATACAGGCTATCTCCGCGGCGGTCTCTGAAAGTTACCGTAACGGTTCCGTCGCCGCGGACGGAAAAGGACGTGAATCCGTGGTCGGTGCCGTTGAGATAATAGTCGTGTTCCGCTTTCGTCACAACGTCTTCCGCGTCGTAGGTACTGCCGCCGAAGGGACCCACGAGGACGTAAGAGACGCCTTTATTCTCCATCAATTGCATCGTATGGATATGACCGCTGACGACCAGATCGACGCCGTAACGCTCGAAAATCGGGCAGATATTCTCTATGACGGTAGAATTGTCGAACCAGTCCGCTTTTCCCATTTCTCCGCCCGTTGCGTAAAAATAACTGTGGGTCTGGACGACAACGAGGTCTTCCTCCGGAAGGGATTCCAAGGTAGACTCGAGCCATGCAATATCGGAGGGGGTAACTTCCGAGTTGTCCCAAATCATATTAAAAATCACCCAATGGACGCCGGGGGCTACTTCCAGAACGTGATTGAGGGATGTTTCGCCGGGCTGATACATACGTCTGAAAGAGGCTTCAGAAGAAAACATAGCGTCGTGATTGCCCATAACGAAGTGGATTTTTTTATCGGGGAGATACTGCTCCATATCGGAGACGGCTTCTTTATGAAAAGAGGCGTTGAGTCCTATGTCGACGAGGTCTCCGCCGTGGATAACCAGATCCGTATCGGACGCGGAGAGATAATTCATTATATCGTGTCTGGCGTCGGGGTCTGCGGAAGACGCGCCGTAATGGGAGTCGGAAATAACGGCTATTTCTATGTCGGAAGTTTCCGAGAGGTAACCGTCGGAAGAATTGTAAAAATTAAGGTCGGGCTTAAGATTGATATTGGCGCCCGAAACCATAACGATAAGTACCGATATCGAGAAAAGCGCGACTATCGAGGTATATACTATGGAGACCTTCGCCAGTCTGCGGAATTTAACAGAGAGGATCCCCAGTACTATAGCTCCTACAATCAAGACGCACGGTAAGACGACGAACGCGACGCCGAGATATTCCCACCGCACGAATCCGATAAAGGACTGCGAAGCAAACAGCACTATCATCATAACCGTCGTGAAAGCGATGGCTATTCCTGCCAAAATGACTGCCGCCAAGCGTAGGTTGTCTTCTTCTATGGGGCGATATTTTTTATCCGACATCGGGTACTCCTTTTATTCCGATCTATGTTGATTGGTGAATCTGAAGTATGCTTCGTCCGAGGGAGAAAACTCGTTGTAGAGGCGATAAAACTCGTCGTTGACGAATTCCGCTTTCCTGTGAGGAGGCAGCGATTCTCCTATAGAAGTGATACTCTTCTGGATATAATCGACGATACGCTCTCTTTCTTCTTTCGGATTGGCTTCAGGATTATATTCCACGGGCTCTCCGATGCAGATTTTCATAATATCCATAGGAATATAGACGGGATAAAATTTGACCGTCTTGCCCGTTTTTTTATAATAAGTACGCGCGATATCGACGAAGCCCTCGTTGAGATAGTGCACGTAAGGCGAATACGAGCCCGTTTGGAGTCCGGCGTTGTTATCGGCGTCTTCTACGTGCTTAAAGTAAGATTCCGCGAAAACGACGACGTTCTTCCCGTCTTCTAAGGCGGTTACGCTGTCTTTATACGCCTTGATGATGCCTGCCGCGGAGCGGTCTATCCATATGGGGTCGTTGGCTCTCAAGAGAGGGACGAGGAGGACTCTGATTACGCGGGAGAGCCATCTCCAAAACCACTTACATTTTTGTCCTCTGCCGTAGAGGAAATTATGGAAGATGTAATTGGGCGCGACGTCCTTGTCGTCGAGATACTTAACCACCCACGGACGAATGGGTCTGTCGAAGTACAAAAACATCGTCGCCGGTCCCATGGCTGTCGAATGCGTGGGGACGTATATGGCGGCTTCCGTCTCGGGAGAATCGGTGGCACGGACGACTTCTCTGGTCGGGAATATCTTCTTGGCAAGCCACTGCATGAATCGGTAATAAATATTTCGTTTAGTCATCTGATAACCTCCGTACAACGGATATTTTATCACTCCGATGAGCATAAGTCAACGATGAAAGGCAACATCGCGCCGTCCTACGTCAACGTATGTCGAAACGAAAAATTCATCGGTGACGATATATCCCGATGAAAATATGCACGTATGCGAATATGAACGTATCCGACAAAAAACATAAATAAAGCGAGGAATTATTATCCCTGAATATAAAAACTCATAATTCAAAAGATAATTGACGAAAATAATTGACCGTTTTTCTTAAATGTGATAATATTGAAAAAGCTTGGGGGCATAGCTCAGATGGTAGAGCGATACGTTCGCAACGTATAGGTCAGGGGTTCGAATCCCCTTGTCTCCACCACTTCAAACCTAAAACGAATTCCTTTTGAGAATAAGTTTTAGGTTTTTTATTTTGTATTGGTTGTGTAAAAGGTCATTGAAACGCTTATCGGCATTTCTCCACATTCAGCATGTATTTTTGGCGGATAGTTTTCTTTCTGTAATTTAGACAGCCTCGTCCTATTTTTAACTCTGTGATTATTTCAGATTGAAGCATTTTGTTCATAATACAATTTAGTAATGCCGTTTCAAT